>NZ_CP159837.1:515000-680000 GCF_040564635.1 Planktothricoides raciborskii GIHE-MW2 | reverse complement strand
CTAGGTTCATTCTGGACAGATTCTGTCCAGCAGTCTGTCTGGTTCATTCCCAGTGCAGTTGCTTGACAGTGGTTGTCTTCTCTGGAGGTAAGCGGACTCGAACCGCTGACATCTGCCTTGCAAAGGCAGCGCTCTACCAACTGAGCTATACCCCCAAAAGCTGGCCGCTTTCAGAAAAGCGCCTGGGCGCTGACTGATTGCGGGGAGTGGGCCATCCTGGACTCGAACCAGGGACCTCACCCTTATCAGGGGTGCGCTCTAACCACCTGAGCTAATAGCCCATGTCCCGACCTGATGTTAGTTTGAAAGCCTTTTTGTTTGACCTCGAACGACCTGGGATATGAGAGTTATGATTGGTGCGTTTGGACTCAATTCATCTCTCAGGTCTCCCTAAAAAGGAGGTGATCCAGCCACACCTTCCGGTACGGCTACCTTGTTACGACTTCACCCCAGTCATCAGCCCTGCCTTCGGCATCCTCCTCCCCGAGGGGTTAGAGTAATGACTTCGGGCATGGCCAACTTCCATGGTGTGACGGGCGGTGTGTACAAGGCCCGGGAACGTATTCACCGCAGTATGCTGACCTGCGATTACTAGCGATTCCTCCTTCATGCTCTCGAGTTGCAGAGAGCAATCTGAACTGAGGATGGGTTTATGGGATTAGCTGGCTCTTGCGAGTTCGCTGCCCTTTGTCCCACCCATTGTAGTACGTGTGTAGCCCAGGACGTAAGGGGCATGATGACTTGACGTCATCCCCACCTTCCTCCGGTTTATCACCGGCAGTCTCCCTAGAGTGCCCAACTGAATGATGGCAACTAAGAACGAGGGTTGCGCTCGTTGCGGGACTTAACCCAACATCTCACGACACGAGCTGACGACAGCCATGCACCACCTGTGTTCGCGCTCCCGAAGGCACCCTCACCTTTCAGCGAGGTTCGCGACATGTCAAGCCCTGGTAAGGTTTTTCGCGTTGCATCGAATTAAACCACATACTCCACCGCTTGTGCGGGCCCCCGTCAATTCCTTTGAGTTTCACACTTGCGTGCGTACTCCCCAGGCGGGATACTTATCGCGTTAGCTGCGGCACTGTCTGGGTCGATACAGACAACACCTAGTATCCATCGTTTACGGCTAGGACTACTGGGGTATCTAATCCCATTCGCTCCCCTAGCTTTCGTCCCTGAGTGTCAGTTGCAGTCCAGTAGAGCGCTTTCGCCACTGGTGTTCTTCCCGATCTCTACGCATTTCACCGCTACACCGGGAATTCCCTCTACCCCTACTGCCCTCTAGTGGTGCAGTTTCCACGGCCTTTCTGGAGTTAAGCCCCAGTCTTTAACCGCCGACTTGCCCCACCACCTACGGACGCTTTACGCCCAATAATTCCGGATAACGCTTGCCTCCTCCGTATTACCGCGGCTGCTGGCACGGAGTTAGCCGAGGCTGATTCCTCAAGTACCGTCATTTTGTTCTTCCTTGAGAAAAGGGGTTTACAACCCAAGAGCCTTCCTCCCCCACGCGGTCTTGCTCCGTCAGGCTTGCGCCCATTGCGGAAAATTCCCCACTGCTGCCTCCCGTAGGAGTCTGGGCCGTGTCTCAGTCCCAGTGTGGCTGCTCATCCTCTCAGACCAGCTACCGATCGCCGTCTTGGTAGGCCATTACCCCACCAACTAACTAATCGGCCGCGAGCTCATTCTCAGGCGATAAATCTTTTACCTTTCGGCACATTGGGTATTAGCAGCAGTTTCCCGCTGTTGTCCCCATCCTGAGTGCAGATTCTCACGTGTTACTCACCCGTCCGCCACTAAATCCCGAAGGATTCCGTTCGACTTGCATGTGTTAAGCAGACCGCCAGCGTTCATCCTGAGCCAGGATCAAACTCTCCATGTTGAAGAGGTTTGATGTGAGTTCTTTACCTCAAAAATTTTTGAGGGGAACTCGTGAAAAAAAGGATTAACTTGACGAGATCCAACAAAATGTGATAGGCTTTCAAACTATTGAGTTATCGAGGTGCGGGGTGCCGTGGGTTGTTTTGTCCGTCAGGCACTTTACTAATCTAACAAACCTAAATCGGTTTGTCAACCCCTTTGACCAACTTTTTTTGAAAAAAATTTTTTTATCCCCCAAAACCATTGTCTGGCAAGGGTTTTGTGCTTTTAAATTTTCCTGACTCATTTAATACCAATCGAAGCGACTATATATAAGAGAGTTTAGGACGGAAAATTTATGGCTGTATTGGCTCCTTGGGTCGTGTTGGATCCTATATTGCAAGATTGGTTACGAGAGGATATTGGTAGAGGCGATCGCACCTCTGGGGTCTTCCAGAAAGGCAAAGCACTTAGTCAAGAAGCTCAATGGCTGGCCAAAGCACCGGGAGTTATTGGCGGATTGCCGATCGCCAGTCGGATATTTTATTTATTGGATCCAAATATTCAGTGGGAAGCATTGATCGAAGAAGGGGAATGCTGCCAACCAGGACAAGTGATTGCGCGTCTTTCTGGATCCTCGGATAATCTGCTTTTAGGGGAGAGAGTTGCCCTAAACGTAACGATGCGATTAAGTGGGATTGCCACTCTGACCAGGCAATATGTGAACAAAATTGCCGATCTACCAGTGCAACTGGTTGATACCCGCAAAACAACTCCCGGACTGAGACTGTTAGAAAAGTATGCGACGCAAGTAGGAGGCGCTAGAAACCATCGCCTGGGACTCGATGATGCAGTGATGATTAAAGATAATCATATTGCGGCGGCTGGGGGAATTGGGGAGGCGATCGCCAATATCCGAGATCAAATCCCTTATCCGTTGACCATAGAAGTAGAAACAGAAACTCTGGATCAAGTAGAAGAAGCCTTAAAACATGGAGCGGATATTATCATGCTGGATAATATGTCACCAGATATGATGCGCCAAGCAGTAAAAAAGATTCGCGATCGCAACCCACGAATCAAGATAGAAGCCTCTGGTAACATAACTTTAGAAAATATCCGCACCGTTGCCGAAACTGGGGTAGACTACATCTCTACCAGCGCACCAATTACCCGTTCATCGTGGCTGGACTTGAGCATGAAGTTCAAAGGATAACAGCGGCAAAAACTGGGGTGGATGACATCTACTCAAAAGTTATCTCAAGTTATCTAACAAAAAAATGCCCTGGTGAAATAGGATCTTTCCCAGTGGCATTTTATGGAAATATTGACGGTCAAGGAATAAACAATAACTAGCTATCAATCTCAGGCTAGTCCAACAAAATATTTCTATGGTTTGATAGTATCTACAGATGCTTGCACTTTAGATACAACATTTGCTGGAAGGGGAATATAGCCCAGGTCTTTACTAACCTTTTGACCTTCAGTGAGTGACCATTTCAACACTTCTCTCAAAGCTTTAGCTTTCTCAGGATTGTCATATTCTTGGTAAGCTAATAGCCAAGTATAAGTAACAATCGGATATGAATCAGAGCCATCGGGATCGGAAATAAAAGCAACTAAATTTTCTGGTAAAGTCACCGCTTCTAAAGTTTTCGATGCTGACTCAAAGCTAGGAACGACAAAATTACCGGCCTTATTTTCTAGAGTGGCCATTTGTAAATTTTGTAATTTAGCGTAGCTAAATTCAACATAGCCGATCGCCCCTTGGGTTTGCTTGATTTGAGCAGTGACGCCTTCATTACCTTTCGCGCCAACTCCAACGGGCCATTCTACAGTTTTGGCTTCTCCGGGACCGGCTTTCCATTCCTCGCTAATCGCGCTCAAATGCTTAGTAAAAACCTCTGTGGTGCCACTACCATCTGATCGGTAAACCACTTGAATTGCCTGATCCGGCAAAGAAAGACCGGGATTATCCGCCGCAATTGCTGGGTCATTCCACTGAGTAATTTTCCCTAACAAAATATCAACATAAGTTTGCCGAGAAAGTTTGAGACCATCTAAACCGGGTAAATTGTAAGCAAAAACAATACTGCCAGCAGTCATGGGCAGCAATACCACTCCTTTGCTCACCTGGGCAATTTCTTCAGGCTTCATGGCACCATCACTGGCACCGAAATCCACAGTTCCTGCCATAAACTGCTTTACTCCAGCACCACTGCCCACGGATTGATAACTGACTTCGATATTAGGATTGGCTGTATTGTAGTCCTTAAACCAGCGTTGATATAGGGGAGCGGGAAAAGTTGCACCTGCTCCACTGAGAGAAAGGGTTGTCTGATTATTAGTCTGAGTAGTGTTTTGCGTGTTTGCTTCAGGGGGCGTGGTGGAAGTGTTGGTATTTTCACCTTGCTGACAAGCAGAAACGGTTAGAGATAGTGCCATCAAGGGAACCAGTAGAGCCTGACGGAGGGGACGAGATTGAAATAACATAAGAATCCTCTTAAATAACTAATTATTGCGGGGGTGCCTTAATAGGAAATTGAATAATCAAAACCCGATCGAGATTGGAATTTAGCGGCGATGAATGTTCGCCGCTAAAGTTATTCAAGTCAATTGACCTAGAATTTGAAGGTAGTTCGGACGGTGCCGATCCAAACGGTATCGTTGTTGTCGTCGTGATTGGGATTGGTAATCACCATAAAGCCAGGGGTGATATTAATGTTGTTACTCAAGGGATAGCGATATAAGGTTTCAAAGTGCAAAGAAGTGCTGGGATCGCTGGTTCCATTATCGATATCAGTCAATTTCGGGGGCATCCCAAAGATAAAACCTAGCTGATCTCCTTCAACGCCTAAATCTTCTACCCCTAGCAAGACCAACCAGTTCCAGATATCCGCTTTATTTCCTTCATTAGGACCATCTTTAGCCTCAGCAGAGACATAACCACCCCAGGCAGAAAGGGTCACTTGGTTAAAGTTAATACTGGTTTGCAAGCCAAAATGGTTGCCAGACGTGGCAACGCTGCCAAAAGGCCGAAAAGCATTGCGACTGCCGGTGGTGCCAGTGACATTTACGTCATCACCTGGGGCGTAGGAGTTGACATAGGTAAAAGCTAAATCGATATTTTCTGTGGGAGATACAGTGATCTGACCCAATGCACTATGGGCGCCATTGAACAAGCCATTTTTGGGGATGGGACTGCCGCTATTGCTAGAAAAATAACCCAAGTCTACGCGGAATTGTTTACTGGGGGTAATTTCAAATCCAATCCCCGCAGTATCTCCTGCGGTTCGATAAACCGCAGGGTTATAACGTCCAAAGCGAGAGATCGCGCCATTCTCACTACTATCAAACAGAGGGTTGAGAAGCGGAACAAATCGGTCTGCCACGAAGCCAGCAGCACCAAGATTCACTCGCACAGTATCGCTCAGGGGGAATCGATAATCTAAACGATCCAAAGTAATCGCTGAACCACCATCTCCGTCAAAAGCTAGACGAGACATGGATGTCCCGGTTGGGCGATCTAAGCGAGCAACATCTACGGCTTGTAAACGAGTTCGCAAACGGTCTTTGCCGGTAAAGCTGGTGTCGAAATTCATCCGCACCCGATAACCAAAAGAGGTTTGGACATTTTCACCACCGGCAATATTGGAAGCGGGCTCTTGATCGCCAAAAGCATCAGCAAGAGCAAAAATCACTTCTCCATTGAGTTTAGTAGTGGTGGAAAACTGATTGGCTTCGAGTTCAGCAGTGCGGACTTCTAGGGCATCAACTTGGCGGCGGAGAATTGTCAGTTCTCCGGCAAATTCTTCTTGCAAGCGCCGTAAGGTTTCCATGTCTCGTGCGGAAACGCCGGTATCCAAGGTGGCAAGCTGTCGTTGGATTTGCTCTAAGCAAGCATCCAAACCAGCGGCAAACTCGTAACGAGTCATGGCCCGGTTGCCCCGGTAGGTATTATCTGGGTATGCCAACAGACATTGGTGGCGTTGCGCCAGGTTTTGCAATGCTTGAAAAGCCCAGTCAGTGGGGCGAACATCGCGCAACTGATTGACGGCATTAACTTGCCCAAGGGGTTCATCCCCTCCCTGAGATAAGTCAATGGGATTATATTGTTCAATTTTTTGCAGAATGTCAGAGGCGGGATCGGCAACCAGAGAAGTTGACGAGGATTCAGTCGTATCGATATTTGAGACTTCTGGTGTCGTTTGAGCCAAGGCTGAGTTAGACAACAGTAGTAAAGCACCCAGGGCTGCGGGACTGGATCGTAGTCCTGACCAAAATAGTTTTAACATGATGATTTCCTCACACCGTTCGTTATGTAATCAGAGCATAAGGCTCTAATCAAAGGTTGGTTGTTGCTGGATGGGATGGATCTAGTCTGAATTAATCGGCGGGAAGATGGCGTCAATCAGTCATCTAAAGTCCCCTCAAGCGATCGCCGATTTACCGATATACGGGGATAAACACCGAAGTCTTATAGAGTCGGTCAAAAAGTCATGTAACGCTCATTGATTAAATTTCATTGATGAGCCGTCGGCTGACTGTGACAAAGCTTCTTGTGCAAAGTCTTTGCTAATTGACCACTGACTTGTTCTCTAGACACAGACAGACACCCCCAGAACAAACACTGAAAAATCTAACATAGATATGCCAAGATTTTATAGGTAATTAGATCCTGGGGCAAGGAATTCAAATGTTCATCACTAATGTTGACTCAGTTGACTCATGGGAATAGGATTTTTGTACAGTTTCGCAATATAGGTTCACCGTTAAAGTTTAAGGCAAGGTAAAGATTTGATAATTTTTATCTTAATTAAAGATAATTTTTTATTATAGCTATATCGATTCTGTGCGTTAATTTCATTAATCTGTGGAATGTTCAGGTTTAATTTCTGCTTGATTTGATTTCGCCAACTTGAAAAGATTCAAAGGTTGAATCCTAACTAAGGACGATGACCAATGACAATATAAGCGACTCTTTGCCCAATATTTGTGGCATGGTCAGCCATGCGTTCGAGATGACGAATCGCTAACACAATTAATAGAAAGGGTTCAACGGAACCTTGAATATCTCTTTGTCGGGCTAAATCTTGATAAATTTGCTCGTATAAATCATCGACGGTAGAATCTAATTCTTTAACTCTTTTACCCACTTCTGCATCTAATTCGGATAGGGCTGTTAAGCTAGTAGCAAGCATAGCTTGAGCCTGATTAAACATTAACTCTATCTGAGGCAAAATTTTGATTAAAATTGCATGATTTTGATAGGGAAAAAGTTGAGCGGCAATTTCAGAAATATCTTTGGCATAATCGCCAATTCTTTCCAAGTCTCTGATTAGCTGCATAAAGGCACCAATTAAACGAGAATCCTGGGATGCAGGGGCTTGTAAGGTAATCAGTAATACACAGTCAGACTCGATTTGACGATAAAATTGATCGATTTGTTTATCTAGATAAGGAATAGCTTCAACCGCTGCGAGGTCTCTCTGAAATAAGGCTTGATTACTCAGACGAAAAGACTGTTCCACCAACGCACCCATGCGTAAGGTATCTTGCTCTAATCGTTTAAGTTGACGTTTTAACTGAGTATTGCTAATTGACATTCAAATAAAAACATGGAATTTTCAATAAAAAATGAGCGTATTCATTCTTAATAGATTTTCAATAAAATAAATTTTAGATAACACAGAAACCTTGATAGGTTTTATGAAAATGATTTACTTGGCTGAGAGTGAAACCTTTGGCAGCCAAATTTTTAACCAAGCCCCACCAATTTCCGGGTGATTTTGAGCGGAGATCGAGCCGCCGTGAGCTTCGACAATTTGTTTGACGATCGCCAACCCTAAACCAGTGCCGGTGTTCATGGGCAAAGAGTTTCCGTTGTTAGAAATATTCTTGCCTAAAATTGCCTGCTTGGTGCGAGATGAGTCAGCGCGATAGAAGCGATCGAATACGGAAGACAGATCCGCTTCAGTAAATCCTGACCCTGCATCTATGATATCGATTTGAACGGTAGACGCAACCGGGGAGGCAACCGGGGAGGCAACCGGGGAGGCAACCGGGGATCTTTGAACGAGGTCACTGGTTTTCGGCATGAGTGGGGTGACTACGGCATAAATTTGACTGTCACGGGGACTGTAGCGAATGCTGTTATCGAATATATTCAGGAAAACACGATAAAGACGAGTTTCGTCAGCTTCGACAAGCAAATTATCTGGGCCTGAATAGTTCAGGGTGAGTTGTTTTTGATTGGCAATTGGTTCAAGAGTTTGCCAAACCGAGTGAATTAAAGCAGAGAGATTTAAGGGTTTGCATGAAAGATGCTCGCTGGGGGCGACTTCCATAAGGCTAAGTTCTAACCAATCTTTGACTAATTGAATTAAGCGATTAATTTCATGTAGTACCCGTTCTAGACGCTGATTCCAAGAAGAGTCGAGGCGTCCTTGTAACATTTCTACGACTAATTGGATCGAGGTTAAAGGGGTTCTGAGTTCGTGAGCGAGGTCGGAGACCCACTGATTTCGACTTTGAGTCAGGTTAACCAGGGGTTGTCGATTTTCTAAGAACACACCGATGTCACCATCAGGGAGTAAACAACTATAGCCGCGTAGGGTGACGCCAAGGCGATCGCCAATTTCTTCGGCATCCTGACTAAAGGGATAAAACAACCACTCTTGGACTTGTGGCTGTTGTGCGATGCGAGTTTGTTCGATTAATTGATCGAGTTCATAGGAACGAACTAGGGCAATTAATAACTGGGTGTGACCTTGCCGCCAATTCGGATGAATGCGGAGTAACTTTTGCGCCTGCTGATTACACCAGAGTAGCTGATTTTCTCCATCCACTTGCAAGAAACCTACAGGAGCCAGTTGGACGATTTCTTGCCAGGTTTTGATTTGTTGTGCTTGGTCTTGTTGGTGTTGTTTACTGAGGGCGATCGCCCGTCGTAACCGAGAGAACATCGGTAAATCAACGGACATCGCCTCTGGAAGTAACATATTTAATAGTCTGTGGATCTGCCGGTCGAGCCACCAGCGCTGGCAAAGGCATATAGTAATTCCTAGCGCCAACCCGAGGAAAAAGTCTAATAAGGGCATGGTCACAAAGAAGAAATTGAACGTAAAAATATTGATCCACCCTGCCCCCCTGAAAAAAGGGAGTATAGAGTTTTGCCGAATCTTAATGCCACTGATCCGTTTAACCTAGTCGATAGCCAAAGCCTCTGACGGTAATAATATATTCTGGGTGGCTGGGGTCTTGTTCTAATTTTTCCCGTAACCAGCGAATGTGAACGTCTACGGTTTTACTATCGCCGACAAAATCATATCCCCATACATGATCCAGCAACTGATCTCGCGACCAGACTCGGCGTGGGTAACTTAAAAAAAGTTCCAGCAGCTTAAATTCTTTGGGAGAAAGATTGACTTCTTCACCGCGAACGGTGACGCGACATTGTTGCGGACAGAGAGTAATTTGACCAAATTGGAGAAATTGCGTGGATGAAGTGCCATTGAGTCTTTGTCGTCGTAATAATGAGCGACAACGAGCCATTAACTCTCTCATACTAAAGGGCTTGGTGACATAATCATCGGCCCCAACTTCCAATCCTAATACACGGTCGGTTTCACTGCCTTTGGCGCTGAGAATGAGAATGGGGATTGGGTTGCCTTGATGCCGCAGTAAACGACATAAATCTAATCCGTTCACTTTGGGCAGCATAATATCCAGCAGAATTAAATCAAAATTAGATTCAGCTTCGGCGGCTTCAGCACGAGATAAATAGTTCAGGGCAGTTTGTCCATCGGCGGTAGCTGTAACTTGATATCCTTCTTCTTCTAATGCCAAGACGATCATTTCTCGAATGAGGTCTTCATCTTCGACCACAAGGACATGATTGCCTTGAGCGAGTTTGGGTTGAGAAAAATTGGGTTCGATTGATAACATAACAAAGCAATTGTTCGGTGAAGGTTTGAGGACACGGCGTTCGCTGGGGATGGAGCAGATTTTGTGAGAGATAATTTTTGGGCAATTGTCCAGAGAATTAGACGCTGATTTTACCGGCATAATAAATAGTCAGCATGGCGGCTAATCTGGAGGGAATGAACTGGAGCAAATCATAAAATTTCTTTTAATTAGATGAAACAATTTTCCGCAGTGAATCAGGATATTTTTTTCCATGATATTTTACATAGGTCAGCTTATGACATAATTTCCCTGAAAACTTTTCTTAAATTTGGCTTAAATTTGGCTTAACAAAATGGGATGATGGCAGTGGAGAAGATATTTTGAATAAAATATCCCCCAAGAGCATCCTGAGAAAAACGAGAGGCGTTCATGCTGTTACATTTAAGTACCTGGCCAGAAGTTGAAGCATATCTACAAACGTCCACTGGGATCATAATGCCAATTGGTTCCACTGAACAACATGGGCCAACGGGGTTGATTGGCACTGATGCCATTTGTGCAGAAGCGATCGCCCGTGGAGTGGGTGAAACCACGAAGGCGTTAGTTGGGCCAACCATTAATGTGGGGATGGCATTGCATCACACGGGCTTTCCTGGGACGATTAGCCTGCGTCCAACCACCATGATTTCCCTGATTCAAGATTATATAACGACCTTGGCTAAAGCCGGATTTACTAAGTTTTTCTTTATAAATGGTCATGGGGGGAATATTGCCACCCTGAAGGCGGCTTTTTCTCAAACTTATGCCCATTTAGCAGATTTAAATTTGGCTAATGGCGATCGGGTTCAATGTCAAATCGGTAATTGGTTTATGTGTTCGGAGGTTTATAAATTAGCCAAGGAATTATATGGCAATCAAGAAGGGTCTCATGCTACCCCGAGTGAAGTAGCGGTGACACAATATCTTTATCCAGAGGCGATTAAACAAGCCCCACTGTCGGCTGAGGTTGCCTCTGGATATCCCATTTATAGTGCGGCTGATTTTCGTCGGCATTATCCCGATGGTCGAATGGGATCTAACCCAGGTTTGGCTACTCCCGAACATGGGGAAAAGTTTTATCAGTTAGCGGTTAAAGAATTGAGTGATGTTTACACCAAGTTTTTACAGGAGGAATAATGGCTTCGGATAGCACATGGGCTTTCCGTCCTTCCTGGTAAAGGTTTGAGCCAAAATTGAGCCAAAATTTAAGATTTTTTCGTTTCCGGAATGATTTGCCATAATTTAATGGTCTTATCATGGCTGGCACTGACTAAGGTCATGCCATTGGCGCTAAAGGCTAAGGAACGAACGGAGTGTAAATGACCTGTGAGGGTGGACAGGAGATTGCCGGTTTGAAAATTCCACAGATTGATCGTTTTGTCATAGCTACTACTGGCCAAAATGGGCGATCGCGGACTAAAGGCTAGGGAAAATATCTCTCCGGTCTGACCTGTCAAGGTTTGGGTGGGGGCTGGTCTGGTGTGGGGACCTAAATGACTGGTGTTTAATTGCCAGAGTTTAATCCGTTCATCCCCACCCGCACTCACGAGAAATTGGCGATCGGGACTGAAGGCGACGGAATTCACTGGGGCATAACTAATTAAAGTCCGCAGCAATTCACCATTACTCACTTGCCAAATTTTAATGGATTTGTCGGCACTGCCACTGGCGAGAGTCTTACCTTCAGGACTAAACGCAACGGAGTAAACAAAACTCGAATGACCCACCAAGGTGGATAATAATTTTCCCGTATCGACGTGCCAGATTTTAAGGGTATGAATACATTTGCCGGTTAATCCGGATCCTTTCGCCGTGGGGTTGGTCACTGTGGTTTTGGGGGGCAAAGGGCTGGTGGGGCTGGGGACAAGGTTTTTAACCGGAGGTGTGGCTGGTTGGGCAGCAGTTGTTGGTGGCAGGGTTTCGATTTGGCGATCGCCTGTGGTGGTTTGATTTAGCACATTAGCAGGTTTAGAGTGATTGCTTTGTCCGACTCTTCGACGGTTTTCTAAGATGGATAAAACCTTATCGATCTTAGCATTGGTACTGATGTGTGGTTGCAAAATCGTAGGGTTCTCAACATCTTCTGGTTCTAAAGCATCTCCTGAGTCTTGCTTGATGGACTGACGCATTTTTTGTTTGAGCATATGACAGTCAAAATCAATCACCTGGACTAAGCTTAAACAAGTTTGAGGATGGGCGAATACATGAATAAATTGGCCGACATATGCCGATGCTTTGGGAATTTTTTTTCGGATATTCAACCTGGTTAAAAGCTTCTATTATTTCCAGCATTATAGTTATAATTATAATAGATTTTTTCATAAAAATTAAAGGAAAAATTTAGCTGAGATAAGGCAGCTAATCTTGTTTAAAATGATCACGAAATTATTGAAAAATCGTATTTACATAAATGGCTGACTCAATTTGGTGTTTTAAATTTTGTAATGCTTGACTGCGATCGCGGATCGCGATGGCTATACTGGTAAATCTCGGCAGCGGTGGCATTTACTAAATTATTATCTGGAGTGCGATAATTTTTCCCGTAAGATTGTTTTATTTGACATAAACGCATTTCTTCTCTGACCGCTGCGGTTCTTCGGTGTAACCAATTTTCAACTTGATGATTCGTGACAAAATCAATTTTTCCTTAACCCAAGGATGCCTAAATTGATCCTAGTCTAAGAGTCACCACATTAAACCAGTGAATTGTTCAGAGTGGAGAATTTAAAAGACTGGAGATTCAGAGTCAAAATCATCAAAGTTATTAAAGTCATCTTCCGGATCCCGATCGCCTTCAATTCTGGCTAGCATATTTTCAGTGTCCGAGGAAAAATCATTAGATTGGGGATTGGCCGGTCCGGGGATTGCTTCTAAAATCGCATCGAGTACCTTGCCGACGGAAATAATTTCGATGTCGAGGTCTGGGGGGACTTGACCTTTGGGGACGATCGCCCGTTTAAATCCGAGTTTGGCGGCTTCTCGTAACCGCAATTCTAACTGAGAAACAGGTCTAACTTGACCCCCTAACCCCACTTCGCCAATTAAGACGGTATGGGGATCCACTACCCGATCGCGAAAACTGGAGACAATGGCGATCGCCACTCCCAAATCCGCCGCTGGTTCGGACACCTGAAGTCCCCCGACTGATGCCACATAAGTATCTAATTTAGATAACGGAACCCCCACCCGTTTTTCTAATACGGCCAAAATTTGCAACAGTCGATTTCCTTCCAACCCGGTGGTTGACCGACGAGGAGAACCATAGCTACTGGGACTGACTAAGGCTTGTAATTCCACCACAATGGGACGAGTTCCTTCCAGGGCAACCACGATCGCGCTGCCGGTGACGGCTTCTTCCCGACTACTCAAAAACAATTCAGAAGGATTGGTAATTTCCTGTAACCCATGCGCCACCATTTCAAAGACGCCAATTTCATGGGTTGCCCCAAAGCGATTTTTCATCGAACGCAGCAGCCGGTGACTGGCAAAGCGATCGCCCTCAAAAAATAACACCGTATCCACCAAGTGTTCCAACACCCTCGGCCCTGCAATTCCCCCTTCCTTGGTGACGTGACCCACAATAAATAAGGTAATATTTTCCCGTTTGGCCACCTGTAACAAAGCAGAGGTACATTCGCGCACCTGGGCGACGGATCCCGGTGCCGAGGTCAACGAGGGAAAATAGATGGTTTGAATACTATCAATAATCGCTAAATAGGGTTTCAGAGACTCTAATTCCCGTAAAATTTCTTCCAGGTCGGTTTCCGGCAATAAATAAAATTGTGTTTCCGGTAATGTTTCCGGTAATGTTTCCGGTAACTCGGAGGAGTCGTCAGCGCGATCGCTTCTAGACCCTTCGGCACTGACCGGGGTTTCTCCCTGGGTTGGTAGCAGCACTTTGTACTGATGAGGATTTCTGGGATTCTCCGCTTCCCCCATTGAATGATTTTCTGAATCGGTTTCCGAATCTTTTAATGCCGCTTGGACTTGCAACCGTTGGGCGCGGAGTTTCACTTGCACCCCAGATTCTTCCCCACTCACATAGAGCACTCGTTTGTGCAACGATATACTGTTGGCAACCTGCATTAATAAAGTAGATTTGCCAATCCCCGGTTCGCCACCAATCAGCACCAAAGAACCGGGAACTATGCCCCCACCGAGTACCCGATCTAATTCACCAAAACCACTACCATGACGGGATACCGCTGCATCGGCAATTTGGGATAACTTAAACGAGGCTCTCGGATGACCATCGGATTTATCTGGACTTTTGCCATTCCCTTTCATCCAATTGCTGTTGTTCCAGTTCAAGCTAGGACGATGGGAATTTTCTGGCAGATCCGCGACCACCTGTTCGACTAAAGAACCGACGCTGTTACAGTTGCTACATTTACCCCACCATTGGGGAAACTCGGCGCCACATTCATTGCAAATATACTGAGTGCGAGATTTAGCCATGCTAAAAAATGTTAAAAATTAAATAAAACTTGAAATGAATCTTAAAATATACTCAACTCTATAAAGGGTGGGAGTTTTAGCCCGAATCACCTTCCCCGAAGATCGGATCTACTAAATGGTAAAGTAGTAAAAATTAACGATTTGTAATTAGACTTAAGGAGCATTGGGTAGCTTGGAAAACCATAAGGAGAAAATACTGGTCGTGGATGATGAAGCCAGTATCCGTCGAATTTTGGAAACTCGGCTTTCGATGATTGGCTATGACGTTGTCACCGCCGCGGACGGCGAGGAAGCCTTGGAAACTTTTCGCAATACGATTCCAGATTTGGTCGTTCTGGATGTGATGATGCCGAAACTGGATGGTTACGGCGTTTGTCAGGAATTGCGGAAAGAATCAGACGTACCCATCATCATGCTAACAGCCTTGGGGGACGTAGCAGATCGGATCACTGGTTTGGAACTGGGTGCGGATGATTATGTGGTTAAACCCTTTTCTCCCAAGGAATTAGAAGCGCGGATCCGCTCGGTATTACGTCGGGTGGATAAAGTAGGCGCCTCGGGGATTCCTAGCTCTGGCGTCATTCATGTAGGCAGTCTGAAAATTGATACCAATAAGCGACAAGTTTATAAAGGTGATGAGCGGATTCGGCTGACTGGCATGGAGTTTAGTTTACTAGAATTATTGGTCAGCCGATCGGGAGAACCGTTTTCTCGTTCAGAAATTTTGCAGGAAGTTTGGGGATATACTCCCGAACGTCATGTGGATACTCGCGTGGTGGATGTGCATATTTCCCGTCTTAGAGCCAAGTTAGAAGATGATCCGAGTAATCCAGAGTTGATTTTGACCGCTAGGGGGACGGGCTATTTGTTCCAACGCATTTTAGAGGCGGATGAGATTTAAACTCGGTTAGGAACGTGGGTAAGAGAAACGGACTTAGCAACACTTCGTGGCAAATTAGTCAGAAAAAAGACGCATCAATCATGGCAGAAAAATCTCCGGGGGTTTTGCAGCGGTTGCCCATTGCGGTCGGGATACTGGCAGGGATCCTATTGCTGCTGAACCGCTTTTTGACCCCAGAATTGACAGAAACCCAAGCTCGTTCTGATGTCCTGGGTGTGATTTTAAGTGCTTTGTTAATTTTAATTGGCTTATTGTGGCAGAGAATTCAGCCGCGATCGCCTGAAGCGGTAGAATTAATCGGCGTTGAGGGCTTTGAATTGGCAGATGATTTGCCCGAAGTGGTTCGCAAAGAGTTAGCTTGGGCGTCACATTTATTGTTAACCAATACGGTGACGCGATCGCTGGTGGTTTGCGATCGAGGCACGATCTTATTACGGCGGGGGATCCTAGGAACCAACTCCGAGGTGAAACCCGGAGCCATTTTACAAAGGGTTTTAGCAAAACAAACGCCGGTTTATTTAGTAGATCTCAAGTTGTATCCCGGTCGCATTGAGTTTGACTATTTGCCAGAAAATACTCAGGGGGTGATTTGCCAGCCCATCGGCGATCGCGGTGCGATTATTTTAGGCGCCAATGTGCCTCGCAGTTACACCCAGCAAGATGAAAATTGGATTGCGGGAATTGCCGACAAGTTAGCAGACACTTTCAGCCAATACTTATGATCGGTGGTGCAATCATTCTCGATGTAATTTGCCCTGGAAATGATCACCGGCATCCTTAGATCAAAGGGGATTTTAGGGTTTATGGGCATTGATTTCTTGACCTCGCTCTCACCGGCTATTCTGGTTTAACGGCTTTTGTACCGAGGTCAAGTTATTTTATCCGTTTTGGTCAATTGACTATTTTTCTCATTTGAAATCAACCATTCAATAATCTTGAAAAAATCTTAAAACCAACTCCTACCAACTCCTAAAGAAAAAAATGTCAGAAAATAATCAACTCATAGATTTCCGGGAAAAATGATGCTAGGATGAAAAACAACCTTATCAAAGATAAAGATCGATTTCAATGACGATTACACAACCAAAAGTCACTTTTGGCAGAAGTATTGGCTTCAGAAAAGAGCTCAATCGACGAGTTGAAGCTTACCTGAAAGCAGAAAACATTTCCCCGCGAGATAATCTCGCGATGTATTTCAAAACAGCAATTATTTTTTCTTGGGTCATTTCTGCTTGGGCATTTACGGTATTTGGCCCTCCAGTGATCTGGATGAAATTGCTAGGATGTGTCATCTTAGGTTTAGGGGTTGCGGGAGTGGGCTTTAGTGTCGGACATGATGCCAATCATGGCGGATATTCTAATAGCAAGTTCGTGAATCGTTTGATTGCCCTCAGTTACGATTTTATCGGGCTATCCAGTTATCTATGGAGATTTCGCCATAATTCTCTCCATCATATTTATACCAATATGTTGGGACACGATGTAGAAATTCATGCGGATGAACTGGTGCGACTCTCTCCCGAAATGGAATATCACTGGTATCACAAATATCAGCATATTTTTATCTGGTTTGTTTACCCATTAATCCCATTTTATTGGTCGGTTGCCGATGTTTATTTGATTTTAATCAAACGCAAATATCACGATCATATAATTCCTACACCCACCGCCATTGAACTGATTACTTTATTAGGGTTTAAAGTGATTTGGTTAGGCTGGTTAATTGGTATTCCGATCGCTGTTGGCTATAGTCCCTGGGAAGCAATTTTAGGCTTTACTCTGACTTACATGACTTATGGGTTTGTGATTTGTGTGATCTTTATGTTGGCTCATGTCATGGATGGACTAGAGTTTATTCAACCAGATCCAAAATCCAATAGTGTGGAAGATGAGTGGGCTGTACTGCAAGTGAAGACTACCGCTGATTTTGCTCCAAATAATCATTTTTTAAATTGGTATTTAGGGGGATTAAATTATCAAACGGTTCATCATTTATTTCCCCATATTTGTCACATTCATTATCCGAAAATTGCTAAAATTTTAGCAGAAGTGGCTCAGGAATATAATGTAAATTATCAAGTTTATGATAGTTTTGGTTCCGCATTAGAATCCCATTATCGCTGGTTGAAAAAAATGGCGGTCGCCCCAAAAACAGTGGCTTCCGTAGCTTGATTAAGCAATTAATGCCAATTTCAGCAACATTAGCGATCAAACGCAAATATCTCCTTAAATGACTGTCAACCCGTTTTTGCCAAAAAACGGGTTTTTTCATACCTAGATAGAAACCTAAAATTTAGAGGTAATACCATTTACAAAAATTTATGCAACAATAAGTATTTATATTGTAGGGTTGGCATGGATTCAACCATCATATATGGTAGAGTGGGTAAAATTTTTTGCCCACCCGAAGAATGTTAGGGGCTGTTGGATGAATTTCTGTAAATGGTATAAATTTTTACCCAGAACATTGGGCATAGCCAATTTAGAGAAAATGATGCATAATAGGCATAATTTGGATTAATCTCATTGTCACTCGATCAATTGGTGGTTTAGTCGAATGTCTGATCAGTTTTCCCTCAACCCGATCCCGAATATTACGGTGGAACAGTTGGCTGAACGCTTAAACGCTAGTCCAGATGATCTGCAACTTTTGGACGTGCGGGAACCGGAAGAAGTCGCGATCGCCTGCATTGAAGGGTTTACAAATCTGCCCTTAAGTCAATATGACCAATGGTCAACGCAAATTGCCACGAAGTTTGATCCGCATACGGAAACTCTCGTGCTGTGCCATCATGGGATCCGTTCAGCCCATATGTGCCAATGGTTAAGCACTCAAGGTTTCACCAATGTCAAAAATATCTCTGGGGGCATTGATGCGTTCTCCCAAATCGTAGATCCGTCAGTCCCCCGCTATTAATCAAAATTTACCAGATATTTTAGATCATTCAAAAACAGATGATGAAATAACAGATATTGAAATCGTTTGCCAAACTCAGATAAATCATTCCTGACCAGAATAATTTATCTGAGTTTATGCTTATCCCTCAGACCGCCAAAAAAATTGAATTTTGCGGGAATTAGTCACCCGGCATAAATTTTGATCTGATCGCACTTGGCTATTCTGGGTTAACCGGATCAATGGAAATATCTGCTATCTTAAAAATAAATTCTCTGGATTAACCCGCCATTTCAGCCACTGAACCAACTTTTAATTAGAATTTAAAGAGAGCCGATCTCCCCTTGTCCGACCAGCCCATCGATATCAGACTGACCCATAAAGCAGGAGATATTCTATAACTGTTGGTTGTGATACCGGGAGAGGCAAGGATCATAAGATTTCGGGCCGACTCCCAGTCAAACATTGATCAAACATTGATCAAACATTGATATTTAACTTTAATTTATTTGATGTAAATTCTCCGCCCATGTCCATCCAAGTGAATCTGACACAGAGGCAACAATATGTTCTTTGGGCAACTGTCCGACATTACATTGCCACAGCCGAACCCGTCGGCTCCAAAGCTTTAGTCAATGAATATAACCTGAGTGTCAGTCCAGCGACGATTCGCAATGCAATGGGCACTTTAGAAAAAGCTGGATTGCTCTATCAACCCCATACTTCTGCCGGTCGGGTGCCTTCTGACTCTGGCTACCGCATCTATGTTGACCAACTGATTACCCCCTCGGATGCGTTGGCTAATCAGGCGGAAAGTATTCTCAAAGACCGTCTTCAGGTGAAAACATCAAATTTTGAAGATGTGGTACGCGGTGCGGCCAAAATTTTGGCCAATTTGAGTGGATATATTGCCCTGATTACCATGCCTCAAACCAATCAAGCCCGGTTACTGCATCTGCAATTAGTCCAGGTGGAAACGGGAAAGATTATGGTGCTGCTGGTGACAGATGCCTATCATACGGACTCGGTGTTGATGGATCTGCCGCCATCTTTAGCAGAATCAGAAGTTCAGTCAGAAATCCTGGATCAGGAATTGCGGATCGTTTCCAATTTTTTGAACGCCCAACTCCGGGATCGGTCTTTGACTGATTTATATCAGTTGGATTGGCGTGAATTGGGTCGGGAATTTGAAAAGTATGCCCAATTGATTGGTAAATTGTTGGTCGAGTTAAGCAATCGTAGTCAAATCCCCGAAAAAACTGGCATGACAATTAGTGGGGTGTCGGAAGTATTGCGACAACCAGAATTTTCTGAGTTGAATCAAGTCCAGATGCTTTTGCAGGCACTCGCTGAAGAACAAGACCAGTTATGGCCGTTGATGGTTGAAAGACCTTTATCCCCAGTGACTTCTAGTAAGCGGGTTTATGTGCGAATTGGCAGTGAAAATCCGATGGAGGCGATTCAAACTTGTACGCTGATTTCGGCAAATTACTGCCGGGGTTTGGTGCCCGTGGGCAGTGTTGGGGTGCTAGGGCCAAAGCGAATGGTTTATGAAAATGCGATCGCCCTCGTGGAGGGTGCTGCGGATTATTTGTCCGCCGCCCTGAGTGAATGTTGATCGGGCAGTTGCTTCAAATTAGGGTAAATCTGGTTGACTGTGCAAATATCATTTTTCCTCCCACAATATTATTTGTGGGGCTACGAGGTATCTGCCGGAAATCTCCTAAACCTGCGATAGACGGGGGTTGATTTCGCCAAAATAGCTTGAGCGTAACCTCTGTACAATAAAATAGACTTGAAAGGGTGCGATTAGGATGTACGGTTAGTCTATTTAACAACCATAAGAGTCCCGGCTCAAGCCGCATCAAGCAGCATCAATCTAAGTGCCATACTCGTGATTGATTTTTCATCCTAGAAAATTTATCAGTTAGTCAATCAATAAATTTTCACTTATTTTTTGGCTCTGTTGTCAAAATGACTGACTGAAACCGACCGACGTTATCCCATAAACTCACTAAAAAGTATGATTTCTGACATTAAATACGAAGTCGTTCGACCCAGCGGAATTCTAGACGGAACTCAGGCAAATCAATTGCGTAAAGAAATTAACGCTCAATTGGAGAAGGAATCTGAAGTGGTTTTAATTGATTTGAAAGATGTAACATTTATTGATAGTTCAGGGTTAGGCGCTTTGGTTTCGGCATTAAAAATGGTGAGAACTAAAGGCAGTAAGTTATTTATTTGCTCCATTAACGATCAAATCAGAATGTTGTTTGAATTAACGAGTATGGATCGGGTATTTAAAGTTTATAAAGACGAGGAAAAATTTAAGGCAGAAGTTTTTCCCAATCTCAAAAAAGGTTGAAGTTATGAAATTTATCGGTAAGTTAATTAAATAATTAATTGATCCATTGATTTAGCCAGTCTATTAGCGGTGCGGTATTTTTGGTTTAATTTACCGCTAATACTGGCGATTTTTAGGTGGGTAATTAGCGATTAAATCCGATACAACTCAGCCACAAGAACTCAGTGGGCGATTCCGCGTGCATATCGGATCCCGAAGCTTGCCCCCTCTTCGGCTAATCTTGTAGGGGTTTTGATTCATGCAGTAGAACCAAGCTTAATAAAGAAAAATCTTTCGATTGCAGTAGCTAGGACTTTAACCCCAGGGTATGGTTGCTTTTTGGTAGGTGCAAAGCCGACAATTTTGGCCACAGCTAAGACAGCATCACGTATAGAGATGATTTTTTTAGAAGATACTTTTTCTAACAGAATCACCTCAGACTCATCAAACAGAATACTGGCACTTTGGTCTGGGTTTTCTCTGACGGCATAAGTAAGAGCGAGAATCTGCCAAGCCACGACCGAATAAAAAGCCAAGGAGTTAATCAATGTCTGAATATCATCTTGCTTGTAATTTTTCCACCTGTAAAGCACCAGACTTAAGAGTGTAATGAAAGCGTTCTACCCGCCATCGCAGGGCATAAAATCGAGTCACCCTTTGGACATTACTGGTAGTGGCAATCGGAAGACTGGTCAGTAAATACCATGTGGCTGCATCTTCTGAACAGAAGATATCTTCGTTTGTTTTGGGATCGATACAACCGATCTCTTGGGCGACCACCAAAGATAAACCTTGGGTTTTATGCTTGTTGGCACTCAAATTTTTATCTGGATAAACATTGACTGCCCCTGCCCGTAAGCGAAGAATCAGTTCTACTTCCCGGTTTTGACGATAAATGCGTACTCGTTGGGTTCCATAGTCGGGCAAGTGAGACGACACATCGGGCAATTGGCAGACTATATTACTGCTGACGATTTCCAAATTACGAGCTTGATATACCCTGACGAGCAGATCTACATTTGTCTTTCGTTCGGCTTTAAAAAAACTAAAAACATCTCCTTCTCTATCTTCTACGGTCACAAAGCGTTTGCTCGATTGACTGGCTTGCTGATTGATGGCATTCAACCCCTTGAGCCATTTACTACTTTCTTTTTCTCCTTCTGGCAGGTCTAAACCTCCGTCTCGAGTCCAGTATTGTTGTCCTAAGAGTCCTAGGGGTAAACCTTGTTCATTGAGCAGTAGTACATTATGTTGCATCAATCCTCGGACATTCCCTTGTATTACCCCTAACCCAGACATTTTTTTATGTCCTGAGTAGTTGTAATAAGTTGTGTCTTGCGCGGCGATCACATATTCCCCAACCGTTGCTTCGGCTCGTTCCATCGTTGCCTGAATGTGTCCTGACAACATGATCTCTTGATTCATTTCTGGATGAGCAAATATACCCGCTACTGTTTGACGAAAACTGTTACCCATACACTGGGAAAAAGATAGATTCGGCTTGTTAATCGCCAAGTTGTATGCTTTTTCTAGACTTTTTTTACCTGGGGTCGAAATTTTCCTTGGGTGATAAACTCTGTCATGGGATGATTGCCTCAAGCACTCCGGGAATTTTCATCTTAGCTGATATAGCAATCCTATTTCAATCGTAATATTTTTGTCGGGGCAAATCCTTTTGCGCGGTGGCAAGCCCCTGCGCGTTTAGGGGTAAGCTCACGCTTGCCAAACCTGTTACCCCTACAATTCCACAACTGATATAGGACTGCTATATCGGATCAATCGCGGATCTACACGCAGAGGTTTGCTTAAGACCGTGAGTGTGTTGAGCAAACCCCTACAAGATTAGCTCTTCGGCGGGGGGGGGAATCGCGCCTCCATTCCCGGTATGGCATCCCCATCGCGGGTGTTTGTATCGAATGACAGAATATAAATATTGACTTGTGCGATCTGGAGAACCCAAGTCTGGGGGCTGCTTGATGGTAATCAGCGGCTATTGCCAGAAAAATTAGCGGCTTGATAGCCACTATCAATAGGGTTAAATTTTTGTCTTTGCTGACTTTGACCACTATATATCTCTACCTCTCTGTACTATGATCTTGTATTTGGTCTACTGTCGAATCAAAGCATTAGCATAATGGTTCAAGAATTAAATCGAGTTGGCAAAAGTAGTGATTTTCCCGATACGACCCCCGCAGCAAATCCGGTGTTTTATCGGACTTACAGTCGTCATACCCCCAATGGGACGGAGAGTTGGCAGGAAGTGTGCGATCGCACCATCAGCGGATTAGCCAAGCTGGGTAAGCTAACTGCCCAAGAAATTGACCTGTTATGGCGGATGCAGAAGCCCCTGAAAGCCTTACCCTCTGGTCGTTGGCTCTGGATTGGCGGGGTAAAATGGCTGGAAGCCCAAGAAAATTTCTCTGGTGCCTACAACTGCACCAGCACCAATGTGGATGATTGGCGGGCTTTTGGCTTGATGATGGATTTGGCGATGATGGGTTGTGGGACTGGGGCGGTACTCGAACCCAGATATATTAACCAGTTGCCGCCGATTAAGAATCATCTCAACGTGACCATCGCCGGTGAAATTGGCACCACAGCCCCAGAAAACCGCCGCGACCTGACCGAGGTGGTGGTTGACGGGGCAAGAGTTCGCATCCATGTCGGGGACTCCCGGAAAGGTTGGGTTGATTCTTATCAATGTTTGTTGGAACTGTCATCAGACGATCGCTTTGATGGGGAAGTCCAGGTGGCGATCGACCTTTCCGACGTGCGACCAGCGGGAGAACCGTTAAAAGGATTTGGCGGTGTGGCCAACCCCGTGAAATTGCCGCAGTTGTATCAACGTTGCGCGGCGATTTTGAATCGGGCTGTTGGCCGCCAATTAAATTCGGTTGAATGCTGTTTGTTGATTGATGAAGCCGCAACGACCATCGTCTCTGGCAACATTAGAAGGTCAGCTGGAATGCGCCAAGGAATTAGCGATGATGCGCTATTTTCTCAGGCGAAAAGTAATCTCTGGCAACAAGATGAAAATGGCAATTGGCGCATCGATCCCGAACGGGATGCCCTGCGGATGGCCAACCATACACGGGTATTTCATCACAAACCCACGGAAGCAGAATGTATTGAAGCCGTTCAGCAACAATATTATTCAGGAGAAGGGGCGATTCAATATGCTCCAGAGGCGATCGCTCGTGCCAATGCCGATATTTTCCATACCCCTGAATTGAAACAAGAATTTATCGAAATCTACACCTCTTTAGGGTTAGAAGAAACTCGCAATTGGCTGAAAACAAATTATCCCGAAATGCCCGATTATGAGGTAGAGCATCGTTTACAACGATATGGACTCAACCCGTGTGGTAAGTAATTTTGCCTCACGTTAAAAACCCCGCAAAAACGGAGAAGGCTGAGATGCTAATTCCGTGGTAAGCAAAAGAAATAAAAAGCTTTTGACACCGTACAGCGTAGAAAGTGAACCTAGAATTAACTCCGATTAAATCTAGAATATAATCTTTCCAAGAGTGTGGGGGCATTCATTAATAAATCTCTAATAAATCTAGAGAAATCTACCAAAAAGATGAATGCAAAATGTACGCGGAGCTACTACAAAATCAAGTAGTAGAACTAGGGGATAAAAAGCCTCTAGGATAACAAACTGGAAATTATTGGTTCGACTTTTCACTGTGTGGCGGGGGATACCTTCCTGATTACGCGATCGGGCATGGCTCCGATTAAGTCCCTCGTGGGGAAAACCGTGGAGATTTGGAACGGCAAACGCTGGAGCCAAGTCGTGCCCATTCAAACCGGATCCTCGCGCTCTCTCTACCGCGTCCAATTTAGTGACGGCACTTACCTGGATGTCACCGAAGGCCACCGCTTCTTTGTCAAAGATCGCTTTGAGAAGACCTATCAAGAGCAGACCACAGCCCAACTGATGGCGGAGTGGGAAAATCGCAAATATGCGATCCACACCGAACCCTTCACCATTGACTACCAAGACGGCTTATTCGTCGATCCCATTTGGGCCTATACCCTGGGTCAGTTAGTGGGAGATGGCTCAGTTTGCGGATCCCAGGAGAAGCCCGAACTTCAATTGCGCTTATATGGCGCTAAAAGCTATCAGTCCCTGGCAATCGCCGGTCGTACCTCTGGAAAAATCAACTACTATGCCGAAAACCCTGATACACCCTGTCTCCTCTACAGCGGTTTTGAGCAGCAGCAGTTCGATGGTCATAAAATTCGGGATTTGAAAGCCAATGCCCTCGCCTTGGAAGAAATTGCCACCTGGAACCGGGAAGGCATTCTTCACTTTATGGCCGGTCTTGCGGATGCGGATGGTAGCGCCGTGCCATCAGGAGGGATTCGGATTTACTTGTCCGGCTACGATCGAGCCTACCGCTGCTACCTGCTCCTACTCAAGTGCGGTGTTCGTTCCTCCATTAATCTGGTTCAACGGGCGGGGACAAAAACCAACCTGGGAGCACGGAAAAAAGACCTTTGGTATCTCCAGATTACCGATTGTGCCGCCCTCCCCTGCCAGCGTCTGAATGTGAGTGGAGGTCACACCCCGCCATCCAAAGGAAAATGGCAGGTGATTCGTAGCATTACCCCGATACCGGGACTCCATGACACCTTCTGCTTTGAAGAACCGGAGTTTCATAAGGGCGTATTTGGCGGAACTCTGACGGGTCAGTGCAATTTGTCGGAAATCCACCTGAACCAAATCGATCCCCATAATTTAAAGGAACAAGAAGAAGCCTTTACTGCCGGGGCTATTTCTGTAGCGACTTTGCTCAATCACAAATTTGTCGAGCCGCGCTATCAAATCAGTCGGGAACTTGACCCAATTGTGGGGGTTTCTTTCACTGGCTTATTTGATTTCTTTGTTAAAGCTTTTGGGATTGATTGGTTGCACTGGTGGGCCGAGGGACGCCCGGAAAGCCCCGAAGGATTGGAGTTTAAGCGCCGAGAACAAGAATATTTAACTCGTTGGCGGGAAATTGTCCGCCAAGCAGTGTGGGATTATTGCGATCGCCACGGGTTAAAACGTCCCAACCGTTACACCACGGTTCAGCCCAGTGGCACCAAATCTTTGCTGACTGGGGCTTCTCCCGGTTGGCACCCCCCGAAAGCCACTCGTTTTATCCGGCGGATTACCTTCCGCAAAAACGACCCAGTAGCCCTAGCCTGCATTGACTATGGCTACAACGTCATCCCCTCCCAGTCCGATAAAGATGAAAACGGTCATCTACTCAATGACCCATTTTCCCCCTTATGTACAGAATGGCTGGTAGAAATTCCCGTGGCGGTGGTTTGGGCTGATCTTCCGGGCGCCGATCAAGTTGATATTTCCAAGTTCTCAGCCTTGGCTCAATTTGACTTTGCCATGCAAGTGCAAAAGCACTATGTCACCCATAACACTTCTTCTACCTGGGAGTTGCGTTCTGATGAGGTGGAGGCTTTGGGGCGCAAAATCTACCAAGCGATCCAAAATAATGATGGATATATCTCAGCGGCTTTGTTAGCTCGTTTTGACGATCATCAATCATTCCCCCGACTGCCCTTTGAGCCAATTTCCCATGAAACCTACGAGCAGTTATGTAAAGATGTCCTGAAGCGCCGGAAAACCGATGATTTTCATGCCGCCTTAGCCACTTACAGCACTGGTTATGCGGAGGAAGCAGGGCCTGCTGGTTGTGATTCAGACAAATGTCTGTTCCCCCAAGCATAAACGATTGATTGTTATTGGTTATTGGTTATTGGTTATTGGTTATTCGCTCTGTGGGTTAAATAATAAATAACGAATAACCAATAACAATTCATCCAAAGACGGAAACGCGCTAGGATCCTTAATATTGGCGAAATAGATAAAGGAGATTGGTAGGAAATGTTTATGGATGAGTTAACACCCGTGTTGAAAGAACTGACTCAATACCCAGTTGCGTTTTTGGGTGGATTTGTCTCAGGACTGTTGGGAGTCAAACTCACTGATGATCCGGTGAAAAGCTGGCTCCAAGAACAAGGGGTTGCCAGCACGGTTACTTCCAACTCTGACAATGGTCAAAACCGCAATGGTGGCAGTAGTAGTGGGCCTCAGTCTATTTCAATTGACTAACGTCTCGTTTTAGCCCTGATTCGATCAAAGGTCTGTTCGACACATCCGAGCAGACCTTTTTTGCTATGTTCAATAGGATTTCAAAAATTTTTTCGGGCGCGATCGCCTAGATTTGATTCATGTTCACAAAACGTCGGAAAAGTTAACAATTTCTTAAACTAAAAATAGTCATAAACTGAATATTTTAAAATCCAGTTATTATACACGATCAAAATAATTTGCCTGATTTTTTTAGATTATTTTAATATTTTTCCCAGCATTGATGAAATTGTGTGAGGCAATCTTCCAGGGGCGTGAAGCGAAGAGCCACATCGGGCGATCGCCTTTGGTATCCAGAGACTCGGTAAAAACACTTATATAAATATCTTGATTTCTGTAATTGATCTAAAGTTCAGCCACAGAATAGTAAATCTATCTTTAAGATAGGAAAGAAAGCAGCAACCGCTCGGATGATTAAAATAAGAGAAAATCAGTGCGGGTGCTGCGACACCTGAAAATGCCACTGGAAATGATCGCATAAACATTATGTCAGAAACTCATCAAGAAGTGACTCAGGAACCGGCACTCGATCGCGATTGCACCACCTTATCCCGTCATGTGCTCCAGCAACTGCAAAGCTTTGCCCCGGATGCTCAGGATCTCAGTTCTCTAATGAACCGAATTGCTCTAGCGGGAAAGTTGATTTCCCGTCACCTGAGTCGAGCGGGGTTAATGGAAGGGGTGCTCGGTTTCACTGGTGGGGTGAACGTGCAAGGGGAATCCGTGAAAAAAATGGATCTTTATGCCAATCAGGTGTTTATCTCCGTTTTTAAACAAAGTGGCTTAGTTTGTCGGTTGGCTTCCGAGGAAATGGAAAAGCCTTATTATATTCCCGAAAATTGCCCGATTGGTCGCTATACTCTGCTTTATGATCCGATTGATGGATCGAGTAATGTTGATATTAACCTAAATGTTGGTTCTATTTTTTCCATTCGTCAACAAGAAGGAATTGATGAGGATGGTTCCGCCAAAGATTTACTCCAAAGTGGCCGTAAACAACTCGCCGCTGGATATATTCTGTATGGGCCGAGTACCATGCTGGTTTATTCCATTGGTCGAGGAGTTCATGCCTTTACTCTTGACCCTAGTTTGGGGGAATTTATTCTATTTAGTGAAAATATTAAAGTTCCCGAACATGGTCCGATTTACAGTGTGAATGAGGGTAATTTTTGGCAGTGGTCGGAATCAATTCGCAGCTATATTCGTTATGTGCATCGCCATGAGGGTTATACTGCTCGATATAGTGGGGCATTGGTGGGAGATTTTCACCGCATTTTGTTCCAAGGTGGGGTGTTTATGTATCCCGGAACGGAGAAAAAACCGGAGGGAAAATTGCGGTTACTTTATGAAACTGCTCCTTTAGCTTTTTTAATGGAACAAGCGGGTGGTCGCGCAAGTACGGGAACCCAGGAAATTATGGATGTGATTCCCGATCGCCTCCATGCTCGCACACCTTTTATTGTTGGGAGTAAGGAGGATGTGGCTTTGGTAAAATCTTTTATTCAAGAAGGTGAACGACAGGAAAAAGATCAAAAATAATTGGTTGCTGGTTGCTGGTTGATGGTTGATGGTTGATTGTTGATTGTTGATTGTTCCCTTTTATCCCAGGAGAAGGTTTGGAATGAATACTCAAAGTCCGATTTTGCAAATTAAAGAATATGGTCAAAGTATTTGGCTAGATAACTTAAGTCGAGATGCGATTCAGTCTGGTGAATTAAAAGAGATGATTGCCAGTCGCAATGTTCGCGGTGTGACTTCTAATCCGGCTATTTTTGAGAAGGCGATCGCTGGTAACAAGATTTATGACGCAGACATTGCGGCAAATGCCGGTAAGTCGGTGATGGAAATTTACGAGTCTTTGGTGTTTGACGATATTCGCAATGCTTGCGATATTTTGCGCCCGGTTTATGACGAAACTAATGGCTTAGATGGTTATGTGAGTATCGAAGTGCCGCCAAATTTAGCACGGGATACAGCAACAACTTTGGCCGAAGCCAAGCGTTATTTTGCAGCGGTGAATCGCCCCAATGTGATGATTAAAATTCCCGGTACTCCCGAAGGTTTCCCAGCGGTGGAAAGCGCGATCGCGGCGGGGATTAATGTGAATATTACCCTGCTGTTTTCGGTGGATAGCTATGTAGACACTTTCTGGGCTTATATTCGTGGACTAGAACAGCGAGTAGCCGCCGGTCAAGATGTTAGTAAAATTGGTTCAGTGGCCAGTTTCTTTATTAGCCGGATTGATAATGCGATCGATGCTAAACTAGAGCAATTAATCGCCAGCACTAGCGATCCGGTATTACAAGAAAAAATGCGGGGGTTGAAAGGCAAAATCGCGATCGCTAATGCCAAAGTTGCCTATCAAGAATATAATAAAATTATTCAGAGCGATCGCTGGAAAGCACTCTCCGCCAAAGGCGCTCAAGTGCAACGATTATTATGGGCTTCCACCAGCACCAAAAACCCAGAATACAGTGACGTTCTTTACGTCAACGAACTCATTGGCCCCAACACGGTCAACACCATGCCACCAAACACGATTGAAGCTTGTGCCGATCATTGTGAAATTGCCAGCCGCATCGAAATTAATCTCGAAGAAGCTTATCAAGCGATCGAAACTCTTCCCGAAATTGGCATTAACCTAAATCAAGTGATGGCAGACTTATTGGAAGACGGTATTGATAAATTTATCAAGCCTTTTGATTCTCTCCTGGCATCATTAGAAGCTAAAATAAAACAACTTACCCCTGCTTAATCTGGAATAGGACTGAAACCAAATAGCCATCCTTAATATATATAATCTGTAGGGGTCTGTATGGGCAATCCGATGGCGGTGGTTTCCCCGATATATAAGTAGACGGGCAGAAATAAATGCACCACAGACCCCATGAGAAAAAAACTGTCATTCCCGCGAATGCGGGAATCCACAGCCTATCGGTGGGAACAGAAAAGTGCAATTAATTATGTTCACCTACTTATAAGGTGATTGACCCGATATATATAAGGTAATTGCCCCGATATAGCGGTTATTGTCCGAATGAAGTACAGAGGTTTTCTGGATTCCCGCCTTCGCGGGAATGACAAATTTTTTTGTACTTTATAACTATGACAATCGCTATATATATATGGTGGTTTCCCCGATATATATATGGTGGTGTATCAGTCCTGAAAAAACCAAAAAATTCACAATTGTTCGCTAATTTTAACTATGGTTGCATTGCTCGAAAATCCGCTCCGGGTTGGACTACAACAAAGTCGCATTCCCGAACCCCAAATTATGATCATCTTTGGGGCGTCTGGGGATTTAACCCAAAGAAAATTAGTCCCGGCTATCTATCAAATGAAACTGGAGCGCAAACTACCTCCAGAACTCACCATTGTCGGAGTTTCTCGCAGTGACTGGAGTCACGACTACTTTCGCGAACAAATGCGCGAAGGCGTAGAAGAATTTGGCGGTGGCATTGGCGAAGAAGAAATCTGGCGAGATTTTGCCAAAGGACTATTTTATTGCTCTGGGGATATTGACAATCCTGAAAGTTACCAAAAACTCAAAGCATTTCTCAGCGAACTAGATGAACAAAGAGGAACCAGGGGAAATCGGGTTTTTTACTTATCCGTCGCCCCGCGATTTTTTGGCGAAGCTGCCCAACAACTTGGGTTCGCGGGAATGCTCACTGACCCAAACAAACATCGTTTAGTCATTGAAAAACCTTTTGGTCGTGACTTAGCTTCTGCCCAAATTCTTAACCAAGTGGTGCGTCAAGTTTGTAAAGAAGAACAAATTTATCGGATTGACCATTATTTAGGTAAAGAAACCGTCCAAAACTTATTAGTATTTCGGTTTGCCAACGCCATTTTTGAACCGTTATGGAATCGCCAATATGTCGATCATGTGCAAATCACCGTGGCAGAAACCGTCGGGTTAGAAGGACGGGCTGGCTATTACGAAACTTCTGGGGCTTTGCGGGATATGGTGCAAAATCACCTGATGCAACTATTTTGCCTCACCGCAATGGAACCGCCGAACTCTCTGGATGCGGATAGTATTCGCAATGAAAAAGTTAAAGTCGTCCAAGCCACTCGTTTGGCGAATTTAGATGATTTGGACTTGTGCGCGGTTCGGGGTCAATACACTGCCGGTTGGATGAATGGCAAGCCGGTGCCTGGTTATCGGCAAGAAAAAGGGGCTGACCCGAATTCCACCACCCCCACCTATGCGGCATTAAAGCTACAAATTGATAACTGGCGTTGGAAAGGGGTGCCGTTTTATTTGCGGACGGGCAAGCGAATGCCGAAAAAAGTGACAGAAATCGCCATTCAGTTTAAAGAAGTGCCGTATATGATGTTTCAATCAGCGGCTAAACAGGTAAACCGAAATGTTCTGGCGATGAGAATTCAGCCAAATGAAGGGATTTCTATGCGCTTTGAGGTGAAAACTCCGGGCAGTTCTCTGCGGACTCGTTCGGTGGAAATGGATTTTCGTTATGATGCCGCCTTTGGTCAAGCGAACGCTGATGCCTACAGTCGTTTGTTAATTGACTGTATGTTAGGCGACCCGACTTTGTTTACTCGCGGGGATGAAGTGGAAGCGTCTTGGCGGGTTCTCACTCCTGTGTTGGAAGTGTGGGATGCTCCTGCACCCCCGGAAGTGATTCCTCTATATGAAGCGGGAACTTGGGAACCCGTGGAAGCCGAACTACTATTAAATCGGGATGGTCGGCGTTGGCGCCGGTTATAACGATATTAGTTAATATTAGTTATTTGTTATTTCTTGTTGATTATTTGACAATGAATAACGAATAACTAATAACTAAAAACAAATAACTAAAAACAAAGGAAAAGCAAGAATAAAGCAATGATGACACCAATTGTGGCTTTGCAAAAGCCAAAAGATATTTCTCTGGATGAGATTGAAGCGGAATTAAGTAATATTTGGCGCAGCCAAAATGTGGCTGGAGGAAATTCCGTGGCCACGCGAGCCGCTACTTTTAGTATGGTGGTTTATGAACCGGAAGAGTTTCAGCAATTGCTGGCCGCTTTGGGCTTTTATGATGGGGCAATTGATGGGGTTTATGGGTCACAGACAAAAGCGGCGGTGCAAAAAGCTCAGACTATTTATAATCTAAAAATTACTGGGCGCGTCGGACCGCATACGCTGAAAAAATTACGGGAAGAGTTCGCTAAGTTGCCCCCAGAAAGGAAAAAGATTAATAATCTGAATACTAGGGGTTTTAGTGTGAGTGAGGCGATCGCCACTCAAAATCCCTGCCGCATTATTACCATCTGTCCTACTTTTGGGGAAGATGAAGGGGTGACGGCTCAAGTTTCTGCTTATTGCCCGATTCAAAAAAGTAGTGGCAGTAATCTAGTTTGTTGTGAATATATTACCATTCGCGGCACAAAACAAGCTTTAGAACGGGTGGGCGACTTGGTGAAATCTTTGATGATTCCAGAATTGCCCAAGTTTGTTTGGTGGAAGGCAACTCCGAATCCAGAACAGGAGTTGTTTAAGCAACTTTCTAGCTGCTGCAATTGTATTATTGTGGACTCTTCTTATTTTAGCGATCCAGAGTCGGAGTTGCTAAAAATGCAGGATTTAATTGATGCCGAAACTTATATTGCTGATTTGAATTGGCATCGTTTATCTTCTTGGCAAGAGTTAACGGCGGCGGCTTTTGATCCCCCAGAACGTCGCGCTTCTTTAGGAGATATCGATCAAATCACCATTGATTATGAAAAAGGCAATGCCACTCAAGCTTTGATGTTCTTAGGTTGGTTTGCCAGTCGCTTGGGTTGGCAACCGATCACTTATACGGAAGAACGTGGTGATTATGATATTAAGCGGATTAAATTTATCGGTCAAAATCATAAAACCATTGAAGCAGAATTAGCGGGAGCACCTACTGCGGACTGGGGCGAAATTCCCGGTGATTTAATCGGTTTGCGTTTGACTTCTACGAATTGTAATGCGAATTGTTGCACGATTCTTTGTTCTGAAACTACGGGTTGTATGCGGATGGAAGCGGGGGGTAGCGCTCAGAATTGCCGCACGGAACAAGTGACTCCTTTGAGCGATCAAAAAGCGGAGTCCCTGATGAGTCAACAGTTACAACGTTGGGGTCGGGATATGCTTTATGAAGAAAGTTTGGCTGTAACCGCGCAAATTTTAAAGCTGCGATTCGCGTAGCGATCGGCTCTTAAGCGGAATCGCGGTAATTTGTCGGCAATTTACATTGATTTTCAGATTACTAAACCACGAGCGGGCGAAGCATTCCGGTATTTACATTAATATTTTCAGCAATAATTTGTCTGCCGGAATGCTTCGCCCCTACAAATCATTGTGGTAGATTTAATAGAAAACCGCTGTAATTGATCCGAGAGACGCTACTAATAGCGTCTCTTTTTTATTTTGATTCATTCCGATATTTTACCAATTTGAAAAAATTTTGCTACAATTCCGAGGTTTATTTGGGCGCAAGCATTGCACCCCTAAAATCTCTGGTGATTTGAAATCTGTAGGGGCGCGGCGGCTTGCGCCCCTAATGCTATGAAGCACAATTTAAAGAACTATAGTGCTACAATTAGGAGCTTAATTTGGGCGCAAGCCGCCGCGCCCCTACTACTGCATTTTTTATTAAAAACGGTATAAGAAACCCGGTTTCTGCGTCCCTCTGCTCCTCTGCCCCTCCGCTCCTCCGCTCCTCTGCTCCCCACACCCCACACCTTCACCAAAAAACGTTAAGATTTGTTAAGAAATCTGCTCATTATTTGGGTTATCACTATGCAGACGGCTTTAATCACGGGCGCCTCATCAGGAATTGGTGCCGCTTTTGCTGAAGAACTGGCGAAACAGCAAACCAATCTGGTTTTGGTAGCCCGTTCTGAAGACAAATTGAATCAACTGGCCGATCGCCTACGGCAAATTGCGCCAATTCAGGTCGAGGTTTTGGTCGCTGACCTGACTCAGACCGGCGCTAATCAGGCAATTTTTGACCAGGTGAGTCAAAAAGGTTTGACCATCGATCTATTAATTAATAATGCTGGATTTGGCGATTATGGGGCATTTAGCGATCGCCCCTTAGCCAAGCAACTAGAAATGATTCAACTGAATATTTTGGCCTTAGTTGAACTCACTTACCTATTTTTGCCAGGGATGAAACGGCAAGGTTCCGGCAGTATTATTAATGTCGGTTCGATCGCCGGTTTTCAACCGTTACCTTATATGTCAGTTTACGCCGCAACTAAGGCATTTGTTCTCAGTTTTACTGAGGCATTGTGGGCAGAAAATCGGCAATTTGGCATTCGGGTGCAAGCCCTTTGTCCTGGGCCAACCAGTACCAATTTCCCCAATGTGGCAGAGTTTCCTAGCGCCATGAATTTTAGTGGGCCGCAAAAACTAGCCACCCCAGAAGAAGTGGTGCTGCAATCCCTCGAAGCTTTAGCAAAAAATGAATCAACCGTGGTTACAGGTGGATTTGGGAATCAATTAATTGTGAATATTCCCCGATTCCTGCCCCGCGAGACTCTAGTCAGCGCGATCGAAAAACAGTTTAAATTTTCTTAATTCAGCCACCGGGTTTCTCAGATAATATTGGGCTAATTTCCGACCAATTTCGGCAAAAATTATCTGAGAAACCCGGTTTTTTTAATCTCTGGGATATAATAAAATATCACAAGATAACGGAGCGGATCATAATGACTCCTATAACTGCTGAAAAACCCACCATTAATATCGCTTTTCCCCAATGGCAACCCGCCACCTGGGATGATTATGTAGCATGGCGGGACAATCCGAACTTGGAACAGGATGTTAGGCTATTTTTTAACCAGGGATATCTTTGGGCTAATATGGGTAACGAAGGAATTAACCACGCAAGATTTAACGATTTATTCACACTGGTATTTTTTGTCTGGTTTTCTCGGAAAAAGGGGTTGCTAGTGGACTCTTTGAGCGGTTGTGTGATTGAAAAACCGCCAAAGCAAGCAGCGGCTCCTGATAAAGTGTTGTATATCGGTGGTGGTTCGCCTCAATGGTCAGAGGGAGAACCGCGACGAATTAATCTGGAACGTTGGCGAGTTCCTGATTTAGTGGGGGAAATAGCTGATACTACTTTAGCGACAGATTTAGATGAGAAAAAACAGCTTTATGCGGCGTTGGGAATTCCCGAATATTGGGTAGTGGATATTAAGGGACGGCAAGTGCTGGCATTCCGGTTACAATCTGATGGGAAATATCAGCAAATTGCCGTTTCTGTAGCTTTGGCAGGATTGCCGATTTCCCTGTTATCGGAAATGTTAGAACAGATGACTGAGGGGAATAATATTAATGCGGCGGTTTGGTTTAATCAGCAGCTTGCTGATTTGGAGAAGTTGGGGAACTCAGAAACCTAGTTTCTGTGATTATCTTTGCCTTAATGCCAAAGTCTCTGAGAAAAACCCGGTTTCTTTGCCCCGCTTTGCCTCCACGCGATCGCCTACGGGAAACCAGAAACGCCAAAAACCGGGTTTCTATGAGAATCTATGCTGAAATCCCAAATTTTTGAGAGAAACCCGGTTTATTTGCCCTCAAAATCTCTGAGAGAAACCCGGTTTCTGCCAAGCTTTTGCTAAAATAAACATAACTTTAAAAAGTTGTAAAGGTTATGCTACTAGAATAGAATCATAGACATTGCTTGCCTGCTGCTGAAGATTTACCCGATTCTGATGATACACCTGTGGATAAAAATCTACAAAATTTATTTAATTCCTGGCTTACTCAAAGCCATTATCGCCATAATTTGGGTAGAAAAAATGGACGGGTTTTTTTAAAGGAGCGAATTTTAACCGTCGAACAAAAGGCAGCTAAATTAGCAGCCAAACTGAGACGTTTAGGCATCGATCCAGAGGAAATCGATTCTTGAAATTTGATTCACCACACAGGCACAGAAACGCCAGACGACTGCATGGCCAACGCGATCGCCCTGCGCCCCTACTGAACATTGATTCCAAGCATTTAATAAAATTTAAATCTTTGACGATGGTTTTTTTTAGGATTATCATAAGTATAAATAAACGTTATTTTAACTGCCTATTAGCTACTACCAATTAGCTGTAATTTAAGGCCGGTTGACGCGATCGACCCATTGACCATCAAAAAAAGCCTTTCAGAGACTTTCCTGGATACACAACCCGCGTTTCTTGTACCCGCGATCGGGGGAATCTACTATTTTTAACTGAATTATTTAACCAAAAAGCGATCGCAACTAATCCGGCTACTGACTAAAAAGCGAAAAAAAATCGATTAATCCGCTGCCAAAACCATTTAAATCAATTTGACTTAGGCCAATCTTGGATTTAACCGCTATATATGTTTCACTGTGGGCATTGCCCACCCTACAAATCTATATATGTTTCATTGTGGGCAATGCCCACCCTACAAATCTACTTTATCATCCTGACAAGGTACTACTGCATTCTCTGTCATTCCCGCCTGCGCGGGAATCCAGAAAAACTCTGTAATTCATCCAGATTATCACCGCTATACCTGTCATTTATTTTTAAATTTTTCCGGTGACAAATTTCCTTTTATCAGTCTTTTGCCTTGCTTATTTTAAACTTAAAAATATCCCGATTATATCAAATAAAATCGGCAAAAATCAGGAAATATCAACCAGATGAACTACCAAAATCAAGCCAAAATCAAGCTAATCTCAGGGGTTATTCTCGCCTCCACAACCCTGGCTATTCCGGTGAATGCCCAACCCATCACCCCCGCAGCCGATGGCACCGGCACCATAGTTAATCAACAAGATAATATCATCAATATTACTGGCGGTCAACGGTCAGCAGACGGCGGCAACTTATTTCATAGTTTTGACCAATTTGGCGTTAATACTGGGCAAACTGCCAACTTTCAATCATCCCCAGAAATCAACAACATTTTAGGGCGAGTAGTCGGCGGTAATGCCTCCATAATTAATGGCATATTGCAAGTCACAGGCGGCAATTCTAACTTATTCTTAATGAACCCAGCGGGAATTCTCTTTGGGCCAAATGCCAGCCTAAATGTACCCGCAGATTTTACCGCTACCACCGCCACATCTATTGGCTTTGGCAATAATAATTGGTTTCAATCTATTGGCGACAATAACTGGGCGAACTTAGTCGGCAATCCCAGTGATTTTAGCTTTAATTTAGCCCAACCAGGATGGGTAGTTAACTTTGCCGACTTAACCTTAAATTCCGGGCAAAATTTAACCTTATTAGGTGGCGGCATTCTCAACAGTGGAAATCTATCCGCACCCGGAAGAAATATTAGTATTGCCGCCGTCCCAGGGGAAAGCCTAGTCAGAATTAGTCAACCGGGGAATATTCTCAGTTTAGATATCGCCACACCGGGATTAAATCAAGGAGTAATTAATCCTTTATCTCTACCACAACTATTGACCGGAGGCAGTCAAATTCTTGACGCCACTCAAGTGCAACATAACCCTGATGGCACCATTACTTTAACCAGTTCAGCCGTCACTATAGACCCGAATACTGATAACGGGTTAGTATTAGCTGCTGGTGACGTGACAACAGAAACCGGCGGTCAGGTAAATGTTTTAACAGGTGGCGGAAACATCATCCTAGACCAAGTGAATAGTGACAAGGTTAATATCAATGCCAATGGCGGAAATATTGCTCAGGTTAATAGCGATTCTTTGATTAATGCCAGTGCAGTTCAACTGCAAACTGTAGGGGCAGGAGGTATTGGTTTAGAAACCGAACCTTTGCGTCTGGAAGCGAATAATTTAGAAGCCACTGCTGGCAGTAGTGGCGCATTTTTTTATGTGCCAAATGGCGATGTGACGATTGGCGGTGTCACCGATGAGTTGACCGGGATTTCTACATATGGTAGTGGTGATATAAGTCTGCAAGCAGAGGGAAATATTACGGTAATTGAGGATATTTCTACATCTGATGATATTCAAAGTGGCGATATCACTTTAACCAGTAATGCTGGTGCCATTGATACAACTGGCGGGTCACTCAATACTACTTATACTAGCACTTCGTCTGATGAAGGATATGCCGGTTTTATAACCTTAACTGCCGAACAGGATATTTACACAGGTAGCATAAGCGTATCTATACCAGATTATGTCTGGGGCTTTACTGGAGATATTACTCTGATTAGCAATGCTGGCGTCATTGATACAACTGGCGGGTCACTGGATATTCTGGCTAATTTAGGACATCTCGGTTCTGTAAGCTTAACTGCCGAGGGCGATATTTACACCAGTAGCATTCAATCATGGGCGATTAGTTTATCGAGTAACAATGGTGCGATCAATACGACTGGCGGTTTACTTCATGTTCATTCGCCTGGTTTAGACAGTTCCGGTTCTGTGACATTAGATGCCGCAGGCGATATTCACACAGGTAGCATATCTTCATTTGCAGCACATTCTACAAGTAATATCACTTTAACTAGCGATGGTGTTATTGATACCACTGGTGGGTCAATCGATATTTCGGCTGGTGAAGATGCTAGTTCTGTCACATTAGATGCGGCAGGTGATATTAAAACAGGCAGCATATCTTTATCTGGTGATTTATCGAGTGGCGATATCACTTTGAATAGCGGTGATGTCATTGACACAACTGGTGGATCGATCGATATTTCCGCTGATTATGGAACTGCCGGTTCTGTCACTTTAACTGCGGTAGGAGATATTCGTGCAACTGATATATCTTTATCTGGTGACGATGTGGGTTATATTAATTTGAATAGCGGTGGTGCCATTGATACAACGGGTGGATCGATCGATACTGGTTCCAAAGGCTCTGGTTCTGTCACCTTGACTGCTGAAGGGAATATTAACACAGGTGACATATTTACATCTCCTGATTTCTGGGGTGGTGACATCACTCTGATCAGCAATAGTGGTGCAATTGATACAACTGGGGGGTTAATTGATGCTTCATCTTACGAAGATGCCGGTTCTATTGCTTTAACTGCCGCACTAGATATTCATACCAGTTCAATAACATCAGATTCCGAAGTAGGTCGTGGCGGTAAGATCACTTTAGAAAGCACTAGCGGATCCATTGACACCAGTGCTGGTCAACTTGATTCTCATTCCCAGGAAGGTTCAGGAGGCCATATCGAGATTGATGCTAGTGGACATATTCTTACAGGGTTTGTAAGTTCTTATAGCCAAAGTTTGTCGGCTGATTCTTACAGCGGAAATATTTGGATCACCAGTCATAATGGCAGTATTGACACCAGTGCTGGTCAACTTGACTCTCATTCCCAGGAAGGTTCAGCAGGCCATATCGAGATCGATGCTAGTGGAGATATTCTTACAGGGTTTGTAAGTTCTTATAACCAAAGTTCGTCTGCTGACTCTTACAGTGGAGATATTTGGATCACCAGTCATAATGGCAGCATTAATACAACAATTGGCAACTTATCTGGGGAAGCCCAAATTAGTCCCATCGATGACGTATCTTCTGTTGAAGTCGCATCAATATTTAACAATGCCCAAGCTAATCTTGCATCTTATGCTCACAGCGGTACAGGGGGCAATGTAATTCTCAAAGCGAATGGTGATATTACCACCTCTCACATCAGCACTTTTGGGTCACAAAGCAGTGGCAATGTCAATATCATCAGTAACAATGGCGCAATTAATACCGGGGTAATCTTCTCTTTTTCCCAATTGAACAATGCTGGTGATGTTACTCTGAATGCTGCGGGTAATATTAGTACCTCTCATATTAGTGCTTGGGGAAATCAACAAGGAGGAAATATTATCATTGATGCGGGTAATATTGCTGGTCAACTCAATAATGATAATCCCTGTGAATGCGTAAATCTTCTGGGTACAGAACCCACTCCTAGTTTCAATATTGGTTCCGCAACGATTCAATCTTTTTCTCAAGTCGGTCATGCGGGGAATGTCACAATTACCACCCGTGGCGATACGAACCTAGGCGGTGATGAAAATCGCCATGCCATTCGCTCTGCGGGATACACCGAAGGCGGTGATATTAGTATTTTCAGTTTGGGCAATATTAACAGTCTGGGAAATATTGAAACTTTTTCAGATAGTGGTATTGGTGGCGATGTTTCCTTAAAGGCTAACGGCAGTGTCGTCCTCAGAAATATTCGCACATTCGGTCTAATTGAAAGCGGCGATCTGATCATTCTTAGCTGTGAAAATCTGGTGAAGACTGGCTTGGTAGAAACCGTTGCCCCCAATGGCACTTCCGGCAATATTCAAATCAACACTTATGGCACCGAAGGCAATATTCAAACTGCGGAATTGGTCTCTGCCGGTGAGGACGGTTCGGGAAATATTACCGTAGTGGCTGAAGATGGTTCTGTGATTACAGAAAATATTGCTTCGACTGCTACAGATGGAGATTCTGGTGATATTACTGTTATTGCTGAAGATGATGTTGAAACTGGTGATATTACCTCTGAGGGTGATGATAATAGTGGCGATATTTCCGTGAATAGTTATGAGGGTTCTGTCACCACTGGTGATGTCACAACCACTGCCGAAAATGGCAACAGTGGCGATGTCAATGTGGCTGCCCAAAATAATGTACAAACTGGTGATATTACCTCTCAATCTAGTCAAAATAGTGGCGATATTTCTGTTAATAGTGATGAGGGTTCTGTCACCACTGGTAATGTGGCAACCGTTGCCCAAAATGGCAATAGTGGCGATGTCACGGTGGCGGCTCAAGATAATGTACAAACCGGAAATATTACCTCCCAAGCTAGTCAAAATAGTGGCGATATTTCTGTGAATAGTGATGAGGGTTCTCTCACCACTGGTAATGTGGCAACCGTTGCCCAAAATGGCAATAGTGGCGATGTCACGGTGGCGGCTCAAGATAATGTACAAACCGGAAATATTACCTCCCAAGCTAGTCAAAATAGTGGCAATATTTCTGTCAATAGTAACGCCGGTTTTGCTACTGCTGGGAATGTGGCCACGGTTGCCGAAAATGGCAGCAGTGGCAATATTGTCCTGCGGGCAAATAACGATATTTACACCCTAAATATTAGCTCGCTTGGTAATGAGAATAGTGGGAATATTTCTGTGAGCAGCGCAACGGGAAGTGTCACCACAGCCAACCTGGAAACTGTAGCAGAAACTGGCAATTCAGGTGATGTTGATTTAACGGCTAGTCAAGATATTAATACCGGAGATATTAGCTCGATCGCGGGCAACAATAGTGGTGATATTGCTGCTACCAGTAACGAAGGATCTATTTCTACGGGAAATATTGAAACTATTGCCCACCAAGGAATTGCCGGAGATATTACCCTGAATGCCCAAGACGATATTAATACTGGCGATATTACTTCTAGCGGTGAAATTGAGAGTGGGGATATTACCCTGAATAGTACCGAAGGGGTTGTAAAAACTGGAGAAATTTCCACCGATACGGGAAAAATTAATATTAATCAAGACGGGCTGAATGATTCAAAAGACAATCCAGCAAATTTAGTAAGTTTGAATAATTTGCCGCTAAATTTTTCTGAATTAACTACAATTTTGAACCATGAAAATCATAATAATTTTACCGAAAATAATTCTCAGAAACCGGCTCAACAAATTCTCGAAAATATTCCAGTATTAACTAGCAATGCGATCCAAACTTCTATAGACGATCGCATCTCAACCATAGAAGAAAGTCGCACCAGTGAATTTGCTGATTTTTTGGGCAGTTCTGCCGAAAATCAGGTGATTACCACCGCTTCAGCGCGAGAAATTTTAGGCAGCATGGCCCAGCAAACGGGCACCCAGTCTGCGGTGGTTTATGTCACCGCTTATGACGATCAATTAGAACTGATATTATTCACCGCTGATGGGTCGCCAATTCGGGCAGCAGTTCCCGAAGCAAATCGTCAAGCTTTGATGCAAAAAGTGACAGAGTTTCGCGAAGCAATTACTCATCCGGCTAAACGGCGTAGCAACAGTTATTTAGCTTCAGCCCAACAACTTTATCAATGGCTAATTGCCCCCATTGAGTCCGAATTACAAGCAGCAAAAATTGATACTATATTATTCAGTATGGATTCGGGTTTACGGGGTTTACCCATTGCTGCTTTACATGATGGTCAACAGTTTTTGGTAGAAAAATATAGCCTGAGTTTGATTCCTTCAGTTAGCTTGATGGATGCCCGCTATCAATCCCTGCAAGGGACAAAGGTTTTGGCAATGGGGGCGAATACTTTCCCGGATATGAATCCTTTACCTGGAGTCGCTGTGGAGTTAAATGTAATTACCCAGAATCTTTGGCCAGGAACTCAGTTGTTCAATCAGGAGTTTACGAGAGAAAATTTGCAGGAAGAACGAGAACATCATGGCTATGATATTGTCCATTTAGCCACTCATGCTGATTTTACCCCAGGGCAAAATAACCAAACATTTATTTACTTCTGGAATGATAAGTTGCCCTTAGATGATTTGCGTGATTTGGGGCTGAATCATCCTGCTACTGAGTTATTAGTTTTGTCCGCTTGTCGCACCGCAGTGGGTGATGAAATTGCCGAGTTAGGATTTGCTGGTTTGGCGGTTCGTACCGGGGTAAAATCCGCTTTGGCAAGTCTATGGTCTATCGATGATACGGCTACTTTGGGTTTTATGGTGGAGTTTTATGAATCTCTCCATTCTGCCCCAATTAAGGCTGAGGCTTTGCGTCAAGCACAAGTGGCAATGATTCATAATCAATTACAGTTTTCTAGTAGTGAATTGCCTGGGTCTAAGCAGTTAAATGAGGCTACTTTGCCCCCAGAGTTGGTGCGAGTGCAGAATATGAATTTGTCCCATCCTTATTTCTGGTCTGGATTTACGATGATTGGTTCTCCGTGGTAGAAGACCAGAAACCGGGTTTCTTTGGGGAATTCTGAACTTAACTCCGATCTCCAAACAGAAACCCGGTTTCTCTGTTGGTTGCCCCGGATTTGGCAACGGATGGGGCAACGGTCAACAGCGATCGCAGATATTCCCCCGATCGCCTGGGACGATTTCTCAGGGGCAACTGGCCTTAGCAAGAAAGCGCCAGCAAGAGAACTCAAGCCGCATCGAGCCAAAACATTTAATAAAATTTTAACCTTTGACGCTCGAATTTTGTAGAGTTATTATAAGTATAAACGACTATTATCTTAACTGCCTATTAGCTACTACCAATTAGCTGTGATTTAAGGCCGGTTGACGCGATCGACCCATTGACCATCAAAAAAAGCCTTTCTGAGACTTTCCTGGATACACAACCCGCGTTTCTTGTACCCGCGATCGGGGGAATCTACTATTTTTAACTGATTATTTAATCAAAAAGCGATCGCAACTAATCCGGCTACTGACTAAAAAGCGAAAAAAAATCGATTAATCCGCTGCCAAAAGCATTTAAATCAATTGGACTTAGGCCAATCTTGGATTTAACTGCTATATATGTTTCACTGTGGGCAATGCCCACCCTACAAATCTATATATGTTTCATTGTGGGCAATGCCCACCCTACAAATCTGCTGCATTCTCTGTCATTCCCGCGCAGGCGGGAATCCAGAAAACCTCTGTAATTCATCCAGATCGTAACCGCTATACCTGTCGTTTATTCTTAAATTTTTTCGGTGACAAATTGCCGTTCACCAGTCTCTTTTTTGGCTAAAAAATTAGTCAAAACAATCCCAATCCGAGCCAATAAAATCGGCAAAAATCAGGAAATATCAACCAGATGAACTACCAAAATCAAGCCAAAATCAAGCTAATCTCAGGGGTTATTATTGCTTCCACAACCCTGACCATTCCGGTGAATGCCCAACCCATCACCCCCGCAGCCGATGGCACCGGCACCATAGTTAATCAACAAGATAATATCATCAATATTACTGGCGGTCAAACCTCATCAAATGGAGCAAACTTATTTCATAGTTTTGACCAATTTGGGGTTAATACTGGGCAAACTGCCAACTTTCAATCATCCCCAGAAATCAACAACATTTTAGGGCGAGTAGTCGGCGGTAATGCCTCCATAATTAATGGCATATTGCAAGTCACAGGCGGCAATTCTAACTTATTCTTAATGAACCCAGCGGGAATTCTCTTTGGGCCAAATGCCAGCCTAAATGTACCCGCAGATTTTACCGCTACCACCGCCACATCTATTGGCTTTGGCAATAACAATTGGTTCCAATCTATTGGCGACAATAACTGGGCAAACCTAGTCGGCAATCCCATTGATTTTAGCTTTGATTTAGCCCAACCAGGATGGGTAGTTAACTTTGGCGACTTAACCTTAAATTCCGGGCAAAATTTAACCTTATTAGGTGGCGGCATTCTCAACAGTGGAAATCTCAACGTTCCCGGAGGAAATATTAGTATTGCTGCCGTCCCTGGGGAAAGCATCGTTAGAATTAGTCAACCGGGGAATATCCTAAGTTTAGATATCGCCACACCGGGATTAAATCAAGGAGTGATTAATCCTTTATCTCTACCAGAACTATTGACCGGAGGCAGTCAAATTCTTGACGCCACTCAAGTGCAACATAATGCTGATGGCACCATTACTTTAACCAGTTCAGCAGTCACCATAGACCCGAATACTGATACCGGGTTAGTGTTACCTGCTGGTGAAATAAATGTAGCAGCAGAAACCGGCGGTCAGGTCAATATTTTCGGCGAAAAAATAGCATTAATCGGCACAGAGATTAACGCCAATGGCATCAATAATGGCGGCACAGTATTAATCGGTGGAGACTACCAAGGCAACGGCATAGTCCCCAATGCCTCACAAACTTTTGTAGACAGAAACTCCTCAATTTCCGCCAACAGTCAAGACCAAGGAAATGGCGGTCGAGTAATAGTTTGGGCTGACGGAATTAACCAATTTAGTGGCAATATTACCGCTACAGGTGGGGTAAATAGTGGCAATGGCGGATTTGTAGAAATATCTGGAAAAGATACTTTAATATTCCGGGGAAATGTGGATGTCAGTGCCAGTCAAGGAATTCCTGGAACTATCCTCTTCGATCCAAAAAATATCACCATTGCTAATAGTGGTTCAGATATTTTAGCCGCCAATGATAATTTTAATGAAAATCCCTCGGCAACAGTCACCTTTGATGCGGATGATATCACCGGGTTAAGTGGTGAGGTGATTCTGGAAGCTAACAACGATATTGCGGTCAGTGAAGATATCGTTACTGGGTCGGTTTCCAGTTTAGAAATGCGGGCTGGACGGAGTATTAATGTCAACGCAAATATTGACACATCTGGCAGTAATGGCAATATTATTTTAAAAGGCAATAATGATAGCGCTAATGTGGCTCAACGGGATGCCGGTGCAGCCAATATCAATATGGCATCTGGCACAACGTTGAATGCTGGACAAGGTAATGTTGAAATAAGTTTAGGTCAATTGGGACAAGTGGGAAATATTACCCTTGACCAAGTGCAGGGCGGTCTAGTTAATGTCAATGCTAATGGCGGAAATATTACTCAGGTTAATAACGATTCTTTAATTAATGCCAGTGCGGTTCAACTGCAAACTGTAGGGGCAGGAGGTATTGGTTTAGAAACCGAACCTTTGCGTCTGGAAGCGAATAACTTAGAAGCAACGGCTGGCAGTGGTGGGGCATTTTTTAATGTGCCCAATGGCGATGTGACGATTGGCGGTGTGACTGATGAGTTAACCGGAATGTCTATCACTGATGGGGGAGATTTCAGACTGGAAGCGGTGGGAAATATTACGGTTAATGAGGGTATTTCTACTGCAACAAATTCTGGAAATTCGGGCAGTATTACCCTAGCAAGTAGTCAGGGAGGGATTGCCGCGAGTTATGCAGTCTTGGATACTCATTCCGTGGCAGGCAATGCCGGTTTTGTCACTTTAAATGCTTTCGGTGATATTCAAGGTTATGAAATTTCATCTTACTCCCAAAGTAGCGGTCGGGGAGGAGATATTTCTGTCACGAGCGAAAACGGTGGCATTTATGTTAACTTGCTGGGTTCTGCGTCGGTGGAAGGAGATGGAGGTTTGATTACCCTGGATGCTTTTGGAGATATTCAAGGTTATGAAATTTCATCTTACTCCCAAAGTAGCGGTCGGGGAGGAGATATTTCTGTCACGAGCGAAAACGGTGGCATTGATGTTGTTTTGTTCTACTCTTTATCTTTGGCAGGAGATGGGGGTACTGTCACTCTGAATGCTGAAGGTAATATTCAGGCAGAGTCGATTTACTCTTATTCTGAGGGTAACGGTGAAGGAGGAGATATTTCTATTACCAGCTACAGTGGTGGAATTGGGACTAATTCTTTGTGGATTAATTCTTCTTCTGTTGGCGGAAATGGAGGTTCTGTTATTCTGGATGCATTGGATGGTATTCAAGCAGAATGGATTTTATCTGCTGTTGGTGATATTGGTCAAGGGGGAGATATTTCTCTGACCAGCCAAAATGGTGCCATTGATGTTAGTTTGCTCGAATCTTATTCGATCGCAGGAGATGGTGGTTCTGTACTCCTGAATGCCTTTGAAAATATTCAGGCAGATTCGATTTATTCTTCTTCCTATGGGAGTGGTCAAGGGGGAGAAGTTTCTCTGACTAGCGAAAACGGTGGTATTAGTAGTAACTGGGTTGAATCTTATTCTGAGGCAGGAGACGGAGGTGCCGTGACTCTGAATGCTGAAAACAATATTCAGACAAGTTGGATTTTATCTAATTCCGAGGGAAGTGGTGCCGGGGGTGATATTTCTCTGACTAGCGAAAACGGTGGTATTAGTGCTAATTGGTTTGACGCTTATTCTGTAGCTGGAAATGGGGGTAATGTCACCCTAAATGCTTTCGGTAATATTCAGTCTTTTGATATTTCTTCTTATTCCGAGGGTAGTGGTAAAGGAGGAGATATTTCTTTGACTAGCCAAAACGGTGGGATAGATGTTTCCTTGTCCGATCTAAATTCTTATTCTGTGGCCGGAGATGGGGGATCTGTGACTCTAAATGCCGCTGAAGATATTCAGGTATATACTATTTCATCTAGTTCCGATGGTAGCGGTGCAGGGGGAGATATTTCTCTGACTAGCGAAAACGGTGGCATTAATACTAATAAGCTTGACTCTTCTTCTTTGACAGGAGATGGGGGTGCGGTGACTTTAAATGCTCTGGGGAATATTCAGACAAATATTATTTCATCTGAAGGCGATAACTCGGGAGGCAATATTCAGTTAAGTAGTGGCAATAGTATTTATAACTCACTGATGAGTAGCTCTTCACCCAATGGTACGGGGGGCGATATTACTCTAACCGCAGGAAATGCGATCGCCACTGGAAACGTCATCTCTGCTGGTTTTGAACAAGGTGGCAACATTGCTCTTACCACTAATTTCGGCGATATTGACACCAGTGCCGGGACTCTTAACGCTCAGGCTATATCGGAAAATGGCGTAAATGGAAATATTACGATCGCCGCTCATATTGGCAACATTACCATTGGCGAATTGAACGGCCCACAAAATATCTCAATTAATGATGGGGGAACTGACAATATCTGGGAGAATAACCCATCCGTGTCGGCCACCGCTGATGCCGATAATATAAATAGTCAAACGGGTCAAATATCCATTCAAGCCCATAACGACATTAATGTTAATGAAGCGATCGTCGCCAACTCCATTGAATCTTTAGCATTAGCCGCAGGGCGCAATATTAATATTAATGCCAACATCGACACCTCTGGCAACAACGGTAATATTACCCTGGAAGCCAACCACAATGGAGCAGACTTGAATCATCGCCAACCTGGAACCGGCAATATCACAATGGCTCCCGGCACCAGCCTCAACTCCGGCAGTGGCAATATCCTGCTGCAACTGGGCACCTTAGCTGAAGTCGGCAACATCACTCTGGCAAATCTCAACACCAGCGGCACCGTCACCGTAATCAGTCCCGGAGGCAATATTTTCTCCGCCGATCGGAATTCGCTAATTACTGCCAATGGGGGAACTTTCCAAACTTATGGCAGTGGGGGAATAGGCACTGCGACCGACCCAATTAACATTACCCTAAATAACTTAGAAGCATCCGCTGGCAGTGGTGGGGCATATTTCCACTCGCCTAATGGGGCTGTCACCGTGGGGGGTGCCAGTAATAACCTCTCCGGGATTTCTACATCTGGGGGCGGCGCCGTCTCCCTGACTGCCGCCGGAAATATTACCGTTAACGAAGATATTTCCACCTTGGTAAGTTCCGGCAATGCGGGCAATATTACCCTGACCAGTGAGGATGGTGCTATTCATGCCACGGGAAATCTTAGTTCTTATACAAGTCAAGGAAATGGTGGTGTTGTCACCATGACCGCAGCGGGCAATATTACTGCAAATGATATTCAGTCGTTTGGCTCCGGTGGTGACGGAGGGGCTGTCACCATGACCGCTGAAGGAGAAATTACGGTGACAGGTGGTATTGACTCCACTGGTTTGGTCGGAGATGGCGGTGATGTCACCATGACCGCTGAGGGCGATATTGCCATTGATGGTCGGATCTGGACTGATGCCGCGTTTGATGGCGGCAGCATTACCCTCACCAGCAACACAGGAGAGATTACCACTGATTTACTCTGGGCTAAGTCTTTCAATGGTAATGCCGGTGCGATCGCCGTCACTGCGGCTGAGGATATTCGGGTACGTGCCATTGAATCACAGGGTAATACGCGAGGTGGCGATATCACTGTCACCAGCAATCACGGTGCCGTTAATACTTCTGAAGGACAAATCAGTGCGATCGCTTGGCAAGGACAGGCAGGTTCGGTAAGCTTAACTGCCGAAAGCAGCATTCAAACAGCGGGGATTGCATCCTTTGGTGGCACTGGTGGCGGTGATATCACTTTAACCAGCGATACTGGTTTCATCGATACCACCCAGGGGCGTTTAGACGCTTATTCTTCCTATGGGAATGGCGGGTCTGTAGTCTTGCGAAGTCCCGGTGAAATTCGGACGAGTGATATTTTTGCTTCGTCGGGTTTTGAGCCTACGAATATTCTCCTACCGCCAAGTTCAGAAGAAATTCCCGACAGCACAGGCAATGCTGGTGATATCACCCTAGAAAGCACCAATAGCGCCATTAATACCAGCGCCGGGATTTTAAACTCTCGGTCTGTTGGCGGCAGTGCCGGTCATATTAATTTAAATGCCAGTAGCGACATTCGCACGGGTTTTGTGGTTTCCTCTGCTGGTTCTGCGGCATCCTCTCAGGGCGGAGATATCACCATCACCAGCCATAATGGGGCCATTAATACCACCGTTGGCGATTTGTCGGCAGAAGCCCAAATCGATCCCACTGACGATGTATCTGTATTAGAAACTGCATCAATATTTGAGAACAATTCGGCTAATTTATCCGCCTATTCTCGCGGGGGGACGGGTGGCAACGTCAGCCTTTCTGCCCCTGGAGATATTACCACCTCTCATATCAGTGCCTTTGGACCCCAAGGAACGGGGAATGTTGACCTGACTAGCAACAATGGCGCGATTAATACCGGGGCAATCTTGTCATTTTCCCAAGCGGGAAATGCGGGGAACGTCACCCTAGAAGCTGCCAATGATATCAATACCTCTCATATCAGTGCTTGGGGAAATCAACAAGGGGGAAATATCGCCATAGAATCCGGTGGCAACTTCGATATTGGTGAAGCAACCATTCACTCTTTTTCTCAAGAAAGTAATGCCGGTGACGTGCAAATTACCACCAGTGGCAATACCACTTTGGGCGGCGATACCAACCGCCATGGCATCCGGTCTGCGGGACAAACAGAAGGGGGCGATATTACCATTCGCAGTTATGGCAATATTGACACCACTGCCGGAGATTTAGAAACCTATTCAGAAACCGGAACAGGTGGCGATGTTTACCTGCACGCAGATAGTAGCGTCAATACCCAAAATATCCGCACATTCGGCCCGGTTGAAAGTGGGGATATTACCATTATTAGTGGTGACAGTAGCGTTAATACTGCTTCCCTAGAAACCATCGCCCCCAATGGCACCAGTGGTGATATTAATATCAACAGTTTTGGCACTTCTGGAAATATCCAAACCGCCAATCTTACTTCGGCTGGTGAAGATGGTTCGGGAAATATTACCGTAGTCGCTGAAGACGGTTCCGTGATTACGAAAAATATTACTTCTCAGGCTACACAAGGAGATTCTGGTGATATTACGGTTGATGGTCAAGATGATGTTATAACTGGTGATATTACCTCCCAAGCCGGTGAAAATAGTGGCGATATTTCCGTAAGTAGCCAAGAAGGTTCTACCACTACTGGGAATGTGGCAACCGTTGCCCAAAATGGCAATAGTGGCGATGTGACTGTAACAGCCCAAAATGATGTTGCTACCGGAAATATTACCTCCCAAGCAGGCCAAAATAGTGGTAATATTTCGGTCAACAGTAATGCCGGTTCTGCTACTACTGGGAATATTGCTACAGTTGCCCAAAATGGCAATAGTGGCGATGTCGCGGTGAATGCCCAAAATGATGTTGCTACCGGAAATATTACCTCCCAAGCAGGCCAAAATAGTGGTAATATTTTAGTCAGTAGTAACGCTGGTTCTGCTACTACTGGTAATATTGCTACAGTTGCCCAAAATGGCAATAGTGGCGATGTGACTGTAACAGCCCAAAATGATGTTGCTACCGGAAATATTACCTCCCAAGCAGGCCAAAATAGTGGTAATATTTTAGTCAACAGTAATGCCGGTTCTGTTACTACTGGGAATATTGCTACAGTTGCAGAAAATGGCAATAGTGGCAATATTGCTGTGCGGGCAAATAACGATATTTACACTCTAAATATTAGCTCGATCGCAGCCATAGATAGTGGCGATATTTCTGTCACCAGCGATACGGGAAATATTAATACAGCCAACCTGGAAACTGTGGCAGAAACCGGCAACTCTGGTGATGTGGATTTGACAGCAAATCAAGATATTAATACTGGAGATATTAGTTCCATAGGCGGTACTAATAGCGGGGATATTTCTGCTACTAGCACTGAAGGGGCAATTTCTACGGGAGATATTGAAACCAGCGCCGAAACCGGAATTGCCGGGGATGTTACTCTCAATGCACAAGACGATATTAATACTGGTTCAATTACTTCTACTGGGGCAATTTCTAGTGGGGATATTACCGTAAATAGCGCCGAAGGAGTTGTGAATACGGGAGAAATTTACACGGACACTGGGGAAATCAATATTCATCAAGGGGGATTAAATTCTGAAAATACCAATTCAGGATTAACTAATTCTATTTCCCAAGATAACCTAAGTCTTAATCCGGTATTTAATCCAGAAAATCACCAGAATATTAATGATAGTGATTCAGAAATTAACTTACCACAAAACCTAGACAATCTGCAAGTATTCACTAGCAATATTCTGGAAACTTCCATCGAAGATCGCATCTCAACCATAGAAGAAAGTCGCACCAGTGAATTTGCTGATTTTTTGGGCAGTTCTGCCGAAAATCAGGTGATTACCACTGCTTCAGCGCGAGAAATTTTAGGCAGCATGGCCGAGCAAACGGGCACCCAGCCTGCGGTAGTTTATGTCACCGCTTATGACGACCAATTAGAACTGATATTATTCACCGCTGATGGGTCGCCAATTCGGGCAGCGGTTCCCGAAGCAAATCGTCAAGCTTTAACCAAACAAGTGCAAGAGTTTCGCAATGAAATTACCGATCCGCGTCAACGGCGTAGCAACAGTTATTTAGCTTCAGCCCAACAACTTTATCAGTGGCTAATTGCCCCCATTGAACCCCAATTACAAGCAGCAGAAATTGATACTATATTATTTAGTATGGATGCCGGTTTGCGGGGTTTACCCATTGCTGCTTTATATGATGGTGAACAGTTTTTGGTAGAAAAATATAGCCTGAGTTTGATTCCTTCAGTTAGCTTGATGGATGCTCATTATCAACCACTGCAAGGCAAAAAAGTTTTGGCAATGGGGGCGGATACCTTCCCGGATGTAGATCCTTTACCTGGAGTATCTTTGGAGTTGAATTTAATTACCCAGAATCTTTGGCGAGGAACTCAGTTGTTCAATCAGGATTTTACGCGAGAAAATTTGCAGCAAGAACGAGAACATCATGGCTATGAGATTGTCCATTTAGCCACTCATGCTGATTTTACCCCAGGGGAAAATAGCCAAACATACATTTATTTCTGGAATGATAAGTTGCCCTTAGACGATTTGCGCGATTTGGGGCTAAATAATCCCGCTACTGAGTTGCTGGTTTTGTCCGCTTGTCGCACCGCAGTGGGTGATGAAATGGCGGAGTTAGGATTTGCTGGGTTGGCGGTTCGTACCGGGGTAAAATCTGCTTTGGCTTCTCTTTGGTATGTGAGTGATGAAGGGACTTTGGGCTTAATGACCGAGTTTTATCAGTTTCTTCATTCTGCCCCAATTAAGGCTGAGGCTTTGCGTCAAGCACAAGTGGCAATGATTCATAATCAAGTGCAAGTGGAAGGCAATGAATTGCGCGGTTCTAAGGCTTTTGATGAGAATACTTTGCCCCCAGAGTTGGTGCGGTTACAAAATATGAATTTGTCCCATCCTTATTTTTGGTCTGGGTTTACGATGATTGGTTCTCCGTGGTAGAAGACCAGAAACCGGGTTTCTTTGGGGGATTCTGAACTTAACTCCGATCGCCAAACAGAAACCCGGTTTCTCTTTTGGTGGCAACGGATGAGATGACGGTAAACATCGATCGCAGATATTGATACGATCGCAGATATTGAGTAGCTTAGTGAATAGATTATGTATATAGAAACGCCGAGAATGCAAGCGGTACAATCACCGATTATTCCGGTGGTGGGGGAGTTGATTCGCCGATCGCCTGGGACGATTTCTCTGGCGCAAGGGGTGGTATATTACGATCCACCGTCAGAGGTGGAATCCCAAATTAGTCAGTTTTTTGCCGATCGCGATAATCATAAGTATAAGGCGGTGGTGGGAATTCCGGCTTTGCATGATGCGATCGCGCATAAGTTGTCCGCAGAGAATGATATGGACATGACGGGTCGGGCAATTGTGGTGACTGCTGGGGGAAATATGGGGTTTATCAATGCGGTTTTGGCGATCGCTTCTCCCGGTGATGAAATTATTCTGCAAACTCCCTATTATTTTAATCACGAAATGGCGATCGCGATCGCTTCTTGTCGGGCGGTTTTGGTCAGTACCGACGAAAATTATCAGTTGCGTCCCGATGCAATTCGGGCGGCAATTACCGATAAAACGCGGGCGATCGTGACGATTTCTCCCAATAATCCCACCGGGGCAGTTTACCCCGAATCGGCCTTACGAGAAATTAATCAAATTTGTCGCGAAAATGGCATTTATCATATTAGCGATGAAGCTTATGAATATTTTACCTATGACGGAGTAAAACACTTTTCTCCCGGTGCCATTGCGGATGGTCAAGATTGGACAATTTCCCTTTATTCTTTGTCCAAAGCTTACGGATTTGCCAGTTGGCGAATTGGTTATATGGTGATTCCCGAAAAGCTATTACTTTCGGTGCAAAAAATCCAAGATACTAATTTAATTTGTGCCCCAGTGATTTCTCAATATGCCGCAATGGGGGCGCTGCAAGCAGGGGTAAACTATTGTCACCAGCATTTAGAGGCGATCGCTAATGCCCGCCAAATTGCCTTAACTGAATTCGCCAAAATCCAAGATTTTTGTATTGTACCACCTGCCCAAGGTGCTTTTTATTTTCTGTTAAAAATTGACACAAATCTTGACCCGATGACTGTAGTAGAAAGGTTGATTCGTGACTATAGAGTTGCCGTGCTGCCAGGGACAACTTTTGGGGTTGAAAAAGGGTGTTATCTGCGGGTGGCTTATGGGGCATTACAAACCGAAACTGCCGCCGAAGGCATTGGGCGATTAGTAGCTGGTTTACAAACAATTGTCAAAGGGTAAATGGGAGGTTTTTAACCGCCAGGGAATGAATTTTCTAATCACCCAAATAACCGCCAGGTAATAAATTCTCTAATCACCCAAATAACCGCCAGGGAATAAATTCCCTGGCTAATAGCTAAAGTCGGTTAAAACCGACTCTTGATGCTTATATTATAAAATTTACAAAAATTAATGCAACAGTAGGTTCACGGGGCGACCACCGCCATCGGATCGCCCCTACATCAACTCAAATAAATCTCGCAATTGTAGCAATAATTTTTGTAAATGGTATTAAAAGCATTTCAGTCGGTTTTAACCGACTTGCGCTATGAGGCGGGGGTTTTAACCCCCGACGGTTGTCGCTTGCTTGCTTGCGCTATGACGCCGGGATTTTAATCCCCGACGGGGTTGTTGCTTGCGCTATGAGGCGGGGGTTTTAACCCCCGACGGGTGTGGTTTATTTTTGAAAAGCGGATTTGATATCAGGGATATTTTTGTCGGATATTTTTTTGGGAGTTTGAATTAATTGCAACTCAGGGGCGATCGCCAGGTATTTATCTATATCTTAAATTGCCATATAAAACCGCCGTTAATTTACTGGTTAAAATTGAATATTTATTGGCTTCATTTATTGGCTTCATTTATTGGCTTAATTGGCTGTATTTGCCAATCAAGGTAATCTGGAACAGATTACGGACGGGAGTTAACGGTCTGTTTATTTAAGTGTTTCACGGCGCGAGTTAAGCGGTTGAGATAGGGTTTGACAATTTCTTTATTTTGTTGTTGCAGTTGGCAAACTTGTTGCTGAAGTTCCAGGATTTGTTGCTGCAATGGTTCAATATCCACGGTTTGAGTTGCTGGAAAATTGCCGATTTTTTGCAGTTGCGTTTGTAACTCGCTAAAGCCCTGAGTGAGTTGGGCAACTTCCGTCTGAATTGCTACGGAAGAAACACCCTGATTTTGAGAAACCTGCAAGGAAGCGATCGCCTGCCGGAGTCCATAAATATCATTAATCATGCTTTGTTGAACATTGCCTAAAGTGGCTTCTGTATGGTCGCGCAAGCGCATAATTCCCCGGCGTAATATAGCAAATTCTTTCTGAATGGTGATTAAATCCATTGGGCCTGTTTGGGGGGAGGTTTTCTCTAAAAATTCTTCGATGTTAGCGACGGTTTCACTAATTCTAGTCACCGTTCCTTCTAAGTCTTGAAATCTATGGGCAGGGGGTAAGGACTGGACGGTATTTTGCAAAGAATCAACGATTTGATTCATCTCCGCGATCGTGGCGGTATTTTGCACTCTGGTTTGCAACTCAACCCGATGGCGATTTAATACATTCAAGGTTAAGGCAAAAACGATCGGCGTGGCGGAAAATAACATTTGTCCAGATAACCCAGCGACGATAGAACCGATCGCCGATGCCCCAATTGAACCATATTCCGCTAAGTCTAGCCAATGGTGTTCTCCGAGTTCCTGGAGACGGTTAGTAAAACTGTTCAAAGATGATTCGGTATTTTGCATAATTTTAATCAGAATATCTAGATGAGCCTTTCTAGCAATCATAAGCGATACATGGTCAAACGGTGCAGCATACAGCCGGATGAATGTCCGCCGTTGATTTTCAGGTTAATTTTAAACGGGCGATCGCACCTTGATGAAATGACATCCCTACATAACATGGCTAACATGGCTAAAATAAGGCTAAATGGTGGACAATATAAATTTAGGATAAATTCAGGCTGAAACATCAGCGCGTGACCGCTAACAGATCGAAGACTTCAGCCGGATATTTATCTTTTTTCAGGATCTTTTTTCAGGATCTTTTTTCAGTGTGCCACATCAGCAGAAGCAAAACAAAGGTTAAACCACTGTGAATCACTATTCAAAGCGGCGATCGCTTCTAAGACATTTTTCGGTCAAGGGAATTCACTATTTAGGAATTAGCTGGCTATGCTTTTTTGTGATCACCGCTTGTTCGCAATTTGAGGTGGCGAAAAATGCCCCCACATCGACCACTAACCAACAAATTCAGCCCATGATTTCGCCAACCAGAGAAAATTCACCAAAACCTATCCGGGAAAATCCCGCAGATTTACATAAAATAGAACTCACTGAAGCCACAACGGGCTGGAATAAAAATCTCATGGTGGATGATGTCCCTTATGATTTATATATTCCTCCCAACTATAACAAAAATTCTGATAGCCATCAAATTTTACCCGTGGTTTTAGTATTGCCCGGTTGGAATTATCCCCGCACTAGATGGGTAGAAGATACTCCGTTGGCGGAATATGCCAATCAATATGGATATGCCTTAATTTTACCAGAAATGTTGACGACTATTTATGAAAGTGCCTATTATCCAGAAACAGAAATGAGGTGGAATTCTTTACCCGGAGGCAAGTTTATCCAAGAACGCTTTATTCCCACAATGCAACAGCGACATCACCTATTAAAACCCGGTTCTCATAATACCTTGCTAGGATTTTCTACCGGGGGCAGAGGGGTGGCTTTAATTGCCTTAGAAAATCCCGGATTATTTGTGGCTGGTGCGAGTTTGGCCGGAGATTTTAGTCAAGAAAATCTGCCCAATGATAACTTAATGACTGCGGTTTATGGTTCATTTTATCAGTTTCCCGAACGGTGGACGGGTCGCGATAATCCTCAAAGGAGATCGCCGGAATGGATGATGCCATTATATTTGGCTCATGGGACCGATGATGCGATCGTTCCCCCGGAACAAAGTCGTCTATTTTATGAGGCATTGGTGCAGCATCATGGGGAGAATATCACCATAGAATATCATGCGATCGCCTCAGCGGGACATGATGCGGATTTTCTCAGCCAACAATTACCGAATGTATTTAATTTTTTCCAAAAATTCCCACAGCAAGTAATAGATTAATTAAGGATATTTAATGATTATGACTGATTTACCAGTACCGGACTCATGGCCAACATATGCGCTTGTGTTTGCATAAATTCTATTTCCGAATTTGACCAATAATGGGGTTTTTGACAATCATGGGCAATTAGCAAACCCCAAAGATTTTGATGCACCAAAACCGGCACTACTAAATTGGCTTTCACCTGAATACTGAGGAGAAAATCTAGATGACATTCGTGAATTGGCTCGATTTCAACATCAGCGATCGCCCGATATCTTCCCGCTTGGTATAGGGCTGCATATTCATCATTAAAACAATCATCGGCGCCGGTAGAGCCAAAAATAGACAATTCTGGATCGCGCAAAGATTCAGCAGTTACTTGACCCTTCCACTGCCGATAAAAATAATACAAAACAATCCGATCTACTTGCAAAAAATCCCGAATATCATATAAAGTTTTTTGCACCAGCACATCTCGCTTGAGACTATTGCCTAGACGTTCGGTAATACTGTTTAAATTTTTGTGAAACATTTATAGATTTCTCTTATGACTGTTCAATATTTTTCTTGGGGCTGTTTACTTGGCACGAAAAAAGCGGCAATTAAGGCAAAAGTTCCGCCAATCAAACCGTTCGCGCAGCGTGCCGGATGGCATTACAACAGCCACAGAGGAAAATTTTTCCCTTTACGTTTGGCCAACAACCCCGCAGCCGTACCCACCGCACAGTGAAGCACCGTTAAACAGACGATTAAAGGTAAATTATCCGTTAATAGCACGCTTAGAGTTTAACCCCATTCTAGAGAATTTTAGAGAATTTGTGCGATCGCATGAGTTTAAAACTTTATTTTATCGCCAAATCTGCTAGGAGATCAAGTAGGGTGTGGGGGGAAGCCGCCGTCGTGTAGGGTGTAGGGTGTAGGGTGTAGGGTGTAGGGTGTAGGGTTCGAGAGGGTGTAGGGTGTAGGGTGTAGGGTGTAGGGGAAGAGGATGCATAGGATGCATAGGATGCATAGGATGCATAGGATGCATAGGAAAATTCTCTATTCTCTTTTCTCTATTCTCTTTTCTCTCTTCCCCCCACACCCCACACCCCACACCCCACACCCCACACCGATGGCGGCCCCACACCTCCCACACCCCGCTCCCCCGCTCCCCACCAGACCGTAACGAAATATGAAAATATTGGGGACGATTCTCACCCAGTCCACAGTCGATGCTACAATCCGAAATTAAGCTAGGGGTGCCTCGTCGTTGAGGCTGAGATAGTCCCTTAGAACCTGAGACTGGGTAATACCAGCGTAGGGAAGCTATTTATCGAGGAATGCAAATATGAGAGCAGAATGGGTTGCTAAACGACGCGGACAAAGTAATGTTTCTCAAATGCATTACGCCCGTCAGGGTTTCATTACCGAAGAAATGGCTTATGTCGCCAAACGAGAAAATTTGCCCCCAGAACTAATTAGAGAAGAAGTTGCCCGGGGCAGAATGATTATTCCCGCTAATATTAATCACACGAATTTAGAGCCAATGTGTATTGGCATTGCTTCTAAATGTAAGGTGAATGCAAATATTGGCGCGTCTCCCAACTCTTCTAATATTCAAGAAGAATTGGACAAGCTAAAGTTATCGATTAAATATGGTGCAGATACCGTGATGGATCTGTCCACTGGTGGCGGTAACTTAGACGAAATTCGCACGGCAATTATTAATGCTTCCCCGGTTCCCATTGGCACGGTTCCAGTTTATCAAGCTTTGGAAAGTGTCTATGGCAAAATGGAAAATCTGACCGCTGATGATTTCCTCCATGTAATTGAAAAACACGCCCAGCAAGGGGTGGATTACATGACCATTCACGCAGGGATTTTAATTCAACATTTGCCTTTGGTGAAAAGTCGAATTACGGGAATTGTTTCTCGCGGCGGCGGCATTTTGGCCAAGTGGATGTTGCATCACCATAAGCAAAATCCCCTCTATACTCACTACAACGATATCATCGAAATTTTTAAGAAATATGATGTTTCTTTTAGTTTAGGTGATTCCCTGCGTCCGGGTTGTACCCATGATGCTTCTGATGATGCTCAGTTAGCAGAATTGAAAACCCTCGGTGAGTTGACCCGTAAGGCTTGGGAACATGATGTGCAGGTGATGGTGGAAGGGCCGGGTCATGTGCCTATGGATCAAATAGAATTTAATGTCAAGAAGCAGATGGAAGAATGCTCGGAAGCGCCTTTCTATGTGCTCGGTCCATTGGTGACAGATATTGCCCCCGGTTATGACCATATTACTTCGGCGATCGGTGCGGCAATGGCTGGTTGGTACGGGACAGCTATGTTGTGCTATGTGACCCCGAAAGAACATTTGGGTTTACCGAATGCGGAAGATGTACGCAATGGTTTAATTGCTTATAAAATTGCGGCTCATGCGGCAGATATTGCACGGCATCGTCCGGGAGCCCGCGATCGCGACGATGAGCTTTCTGTTGCCCGGTATAACTTTGATTGGAACCGTCAGTTTGAGTTAGCCCTCGACCCCGATCGCGCCCGGGAATATCACGACGAAACCTTGCCCGCTGATATCTACAAAACCGCCGAATTCTGTTCCATGTGCGGCCCGAAATTCTGCCCCATGCAGACTAAAGTTGACGCCGATGCTTTAACGGAATTAGAGAAGTTTTTGGCCAAAGAATCGGTGCCGGTGAGTTAATTAGCTACACCGCCGAAACCCGGTTTCTTGAAGAAACCGGGTTTCTTAATGAAGTAATGAATTGGATTGGTGGCTTGCGAAACCACCAATATTAAGAAATCAGCCCAGTTTTGTTCTAATTGCGGCTACGAGCTTTCCCCAGATTTTTTGAATTTACCAGGAATTTCTCCAGCTTTGATGGCAAAAAAACCCCATTTTATTTTGGCGAAACTATTACCACCGATCTAGCCAATTACAATGGCAACTACACTTATGGTGACGGGTCAAAAGGACTTTATCGAGGCAAAACTACCGAGGTTGGCACTTTTCCACCGAATGCTTTTGGACTCTACGATATGCATGGAAATATTTGGGAATGGTGCCAAGATATTTGGCAAGATAGTTATCATAATTATCTTGCTGTACCGACTGATGAAACTACGGAAAAACGTCAGGAAAAAATCAGGAATGTACTACGGGGTGGTTCGTGGTTCGACTATCCGGTAAACTGTCGTTCCGCCTATCGCTGCCAAGGCAACCCCGCCCGTAAGTATGAATTCTTCGGGTTCCGGGTGGTCTGCTTGCTGCCGGAAACGGTGTAACCGCGCTATTGTCTGATTCGCACCAATATATTGGTGCGTTGCCGCACGGAACGGCACCCTACAGAAGCTTTGCGTAAGTCCTGATTCATTTAACCTGAGTTCGACGTAAGAAAATCAGCTATAAAGCAGGTTGTAAGAGAGTTAGAGACTTGCAATCCAAGAGAAAATACTGTCAATAATTGTTGATTATTGACAATATAGATCGGGTAGGGGTATCGAACTCAGGTGGTTTCTGGGCTACCTTTCTGGCTCCAGATAAAAGAAAAAACCATGAAAAACTCAAAAGAGACTATGCAAAAGTTTAGAATTGGTGTTGACAAAAACGTTACATTGTGCTTTACTCACAAAAAGACAACAATAAAAAAACAAAACTTAGTCTAAAGATTGTTCACTGTATGGTAGTAGTAATGGCGAATTTATTGCCGCCCAACTTTGGTGAACAAGGCATAGTTAACTACAAGGAAGAAATTCCTGTTTTACCTGTCTTGATTAACACTGAGGGACAAAAATTATTAGAAGCCTGGAATCATACCGAAACTGATTACAGGCGAGACTGGTGTATTCATCATTGGTTCGAGGAACAAGCGCAACAAACGCCAGATACAACGGCAGTAGTATTCGGCCATGAAAAACTAACTTATCAACAACTGAATCAACGAGCTAATCAACTTGCTCATCACCTACAGAGATTAGGAGTTAAACCAGAAACTTTAGTAGGGATTTGTATTGAGCGCTCCCTAGAAATGGTTGTAGCACTATTAGCGGTTCTCAAAGCAGGTGCCGCTTATGTTCCCCTCGATCCCTCCTATCCCCCAGATCGCCTTGCCTATATGTTGGCAGATGCCCAGGTGTATCTGCTATTAACTACCGGAAAATTGTTAGAAACTTACTCAGAAATTGCCCCTGTGGCTCAGGGATATACTGTCGTTGATTTAGATCGCGAATGGGATAAAATATCACAAATAAGTAAGGACAATCCAGTTAGTTCAGTTCAGCCACATAACTTAGCCTACGTTCTTTACACCTCTGGTTCCACCGGCAAACCCAAAGGGGTGATGATGGAACATCTACCACTGGTTAATCTAATTGACTGGCATATGCATAATCGGGTCACTCCCGCCAAAACGCTACAATTTGCTCCCCTAAGTTTTGATATCTCCTTCCATGAAATTTTTTCTACCTGGTGTTCTGGCGGAACATTAGTGTTGATTTCCGAAGAGCAGCGACGCAACCCCGAAGCTTTATTCAATGTTATATTGACCCAAGGTGTTGAAAAAATTTATTTGCCTTTTGCCGCACTTCAGCAATTAGCAAAAATTGCTAAAGGTAGATCCCTACCGCTGCGGGAAGTAATGACAGCGGGGGAACAATTGCTGATTGTGCCGGCGATCGCTGAATTCTTCCAGAAAAGCGGCTGCATTTTGCACAACCATTATGGAGCCACAGAATGCCAAGATGTGACAGCTTTTACCCTATCAAATAACGTCCAAGATTGGCAGACTCTACCCCCAATTGGTCGTCCCATCCACAATACTCAAATTTATATATTAGACCGCTCTTATCAATTAGTACCCATCGGCGCTGAAGGGGAATTGTACATTGGTGGCGAAGGAATTGCTAGAGGTTATTTTAACCGTCCTGACCTCACCCAGGAGCGGTTTATTGCTAATCCCTTTGGCCCTGGTCGTCTTTACAAAACCGGAGATTTAGCTCGCTATTTGCCAGATGGTAATATTCAGCACTTGGGACGTGCCGATCGTCAAGTGAAGTTGCGAGGATTTCGCATTGAATTAGGGGAAATTGAAGGGTTGTTATCTCAACATCCGATGGTGCGGGAGTGTGCAGTAATTCTGCGAGAAGATGTACCCGGTAATAAGCGTTTAGTAGCTTATGTTGTCCCCTTAAACGAGGCAGTTACTAATGACCTAGAATTAATCCTACATCGTCATTTACGATCCAATTTGCCTGATTATATGGTGCCGACGGCTATAGTGTTTTTGGAGGAGATGCCCCTTACTCCCACCGGCAAACTAGATCGGCGTAATTTTCCTGTTCCTAAGCGATCGCTGCCCTTGTTGACAAGTGAAATAGTTTTGCCACAAACTGAGACAGAAAAACAGATTGCTCAGGTCTGGCAAGATATTTTACAATTGGAAGCAGTATCCATCACTCAGAATTTTTTTGATTTGGGTGGTACTTCTTTGTTACTCATGCAAGTTTATGAAAAACTTGTAGAAATTTTTCATAATCGGCTCACAACAATTACCACTTTATTCCAATATCCCACCATTCAAAAATTAGCCGCAGAATTAAGTGAAGAAAAAGCACAGCAACAAGTAACAAAATGGGCTTTAAACCAGAGGAATTGTTACTCAATGGCCTCTCACCAACGGCAAGTCCGACAAGCACATCGCCAGCGTCACAGATGAGAATAAAACAAAGGATATGCTCTTAAGCTTCACTGGAGAAACATTAATTAATCTGGCATTACTGTTTAGTCTTTTTGGCATCTGTTTGTGTTCAGAATTGACAGCCAAAAAATGGCCTAAAGCAAGCCCCTGGCTAGCTATAACTGGAATACTATTGCTATTAACTACAGCCCTATTCCTACATGATTGGGTACGCCTAGGTATTTTGACAATTGGTTTGTTTTTGGAATCGTTCTGGAGCAGACAAAACAATAATTGGATATCCAAAGAGGCATTGCTAACTTTAGGAATTAATGCCTTTTCAGGGATGATAGCGATCGCCCTTCAAATCAGTTTCTTGAGTGCCTTTCTCCAACAGTTTCCGTCAGGGACAGGACAGTGGGGATTGACTGCTCTCGCTGCACCCCTATTGTTACAAATTGTTACTTATTTACTCATAGAAGACTTGAAAAGGTATGCTTTTCACAGATTAGATCATTCCTTGCTATTTTTTTGGCGGTTTCATAAAGTGCATCATGGAGTTACCGAACTCAATTGCATTACTGGAAGCCGCGACCATCCCGTGTTTAATCTAGGGCATCTAGCTTCAGATATTGGTCTAGCCTATCTTCTAGGAGTTAGTAATGAAGCATTAGTAATTGGTCTAAGTATTCGGATGGTATTTGGTGGCATCCTGCCCCATTTCAACGTAGACTTTCCCAATATGAAAGAAACGTTTCCTTGGTGGGCTTATTTAATTGCCACTCCTAACTTTCATGCTTGGCATCATACAGTACATTGCCGTTATGATGCTAACCTGGCAGATATGTTTCCCTTCTGGGATATCCTGTTTGGCACTTTTGAGAAACCGCTTGGTAGTTCTCGTGATTGGCAGTTTGGTTTGTCAGATTCAGAACAGCTTTCCCAATCAGTTGTTGGGCAACTTGTATCCCCCTTAACCACTATTAACCGAATTTCCTCAAACACACAAATCAATTAAAATTCTTGACTTTAATTTCAATTTGCCAACACTACTAAAAATTAAGCAGCAATGAATTTTATTCTAAATAATCAGGATAGGGAGCCGTTGCATCAACCTGCGATCGCGATCCTTGGTATGTCCTGTCGCTTTCCTGGGGCAGAGAATATTGATGATTTTTGGAAAAATTTGTGCAATGGAGTCGAATCCATTTCCTTTTTCTCCGACTCAGAATTAGACTTTATCGATCCTAACTTGTTGAAGCATCCCAATTACATCAAAGCTGGGGGGGTACTCTCCCAAATTGACAAGTTTGATGCTGACTTTTTTGGGTACAGTGCTAAAGAAGCTGCGATTATAGATCCCCAACAGCGAATTTTCCTAGAATGTGCTTGGGAAGCATTAGAAAACGCTGGTTATAATTCCGAAAATCACCAACAAGAATTATTTGGTGTTTATGCCGGTTCAAGTCTGAGTACCTATTTAATTAATAATGTTTGTCCTAGCCAAGGATTTTCCCCCGCAAAACCCTATCTTAGCCATAGACTATTTAGAGCCGCTAACGATTTACATTTAGAACAGGGAAATGGCGGCGATCATTTACCGATGCGCGTTTCCTACAAATTAGGTTTAACAGGTCCAAGTGTCAGTGTACAAACAACCTGTGCTACCTCATTAGTGGCTGTACATTTAGCTTGTCAAAGTTTACATTGCGGTGAATGTGATGTAGCCTTAGCTGGCGGTGTTTCTATCTTTGTTCCCCATCGGGTAGGCTATCTCTATCGGGAAGGAATGATTTTATCACCAGATGGGCATTGTCGAGCCTTTGATGCTGATGCTAAAGGAACCGTTTTTGGTAATGGTGCTGGTGTGGTTGTCCTGAAATTACTGAGTAAAGCCATTGCAGATGGCGATCGCATTTATGCAGTGATTAAAGGAACGGCAGTCAATAACGATGGAACTCATAAAATGAGTTATACTGCCCCCAGTATTCAAGGACAGGTAGCTGTAATTTCTGAAGCCTTAGCCGTAGCGCAAATTGATGCTAATACAATAAGTTATGTAGAAACTCACGGCACCGGCACTGCTCTCGGCGATCCGATTGAAATTACTGCCCTCACCCAAGCTTTTCACCAAAGTACAGATGAACCGATAGCTAAAAATGGATTCTGTGCCATTGGTTCAGTGAAAACTAATATCGGACATTTAGATGATGCTGCGGGAATTGCTGGTCTAATTAAGACAATATTAGCCCTAAAAAATGGTGCCATTCCTCCCAGCTTAAACTTTAACCAACCCAATCCTAATATTGATTTTGCTAATAGCCCTTTCTACGTCAATACCGAGTTAGTAGAATGGAATAAAAACGACTTCCCACGTCGTGCCGGAGTTAGTTCCTTTGGTATGGGTGGCACTAATTGTCATGTCGTTTTAGAAGAAGCTCCCCCAACTAGCCAACCGTATTTTACCGAAAGACCGACTCATTTATTAACCCTCTCCGCTAAAACCGAAGCTGCTCTAAAGGATTTAGTGGAAAAGTATGTAGATTATTTAGGCAGCAATTCTCATGTAGAACTAGGAGATATTTGCTTTACTGCCAATACAGGACGCAAACATTTTCAGCACCGATTAGCAATCGTTGCCGACTCAATAGAGAATTTGCAATCACAATTGCAACATCAAGATTTGCATTTCTCCCAAGCTGATTCGGTCAAAAACGGAACTGCCAAAAAACTTGGTTTTTTATTCACAGGACAAGGTTCCCAATATCTGAATATGGGTCGCCAACTCTACGAAACACAGCCAACTTTTCGGCAAAATTTAGACCGCTGCAACGATATTTTAAAAGAATACTTAGACGTTTCTTTATTGGAGGTATTATTCTCTGATAACCAGTCAAAATTAGATAACACAGCCTACACACAACCGGCCTTATTTGCGGTGGAATATGCCTTAGCTCAGTTGTGGCAATCCTGGGGCATTAAACCCGATATCCTCATGGGGCATAGTGTTGGTGAATATGTAGCTGCAACTATCGCTGGAGTCTTTAGCTTAGAAGATGGATTAAAGCTAATTGCTCATAGGGGTAGGCTGATGCAAGCCTTACCTCAAAACGGAGAAATGGTGGCGGTTTTAGCTTCTGAACAAGAAGTATTATCAGTTATTTCTGCAACAGAAAAAGTTTCTTTAGCAGCCAGTAATGCTCCTCAAAGTGTAGTGATTTCTGGGGAAAGAGAAGCCATTCAAACAATTTGTCAAACCCTAGAAACCCAAGGTATAAAAACCAAAAATTTACGAGTTTTTCATGCTTTTCACTCGCCTTTAATGGAGCCAATTATAGGTGAGTTTAAGCAAATAGCGCAACAAGTAACTTTTTCATACCCCCAGATTCCTGTAATTAGCAATGTTACAGGAGAAGTAATTACAGATGCTATCACAAACATTGACTATTGGTGTCAACATATCCTTCAACCTGTGAAATTTGCTGCCGGTATGCAATCTTTGGCACAGCAGGGAGTGGAAATATTTATAGAAATTGGACCCAAACCCATTTTATTAGGTATGGGTCGTCAGTGTTTACCGACAGATGATTCTGGTTTGTGGTTGCCAAGTTTGCGTCCAGAAAAAGAAGATTGGCAAGCGTTACTCACCAGTTTAGCCGAACTTTATCTGCATGGTGTAAAAATTGATTGGCAGGGTTTTGACCGGGATTTTGTCAGAAAACGGGTTGTTTTACCCACCTATCCCTTCCAACGACGTCGCTATTGGATAGATGCACCAGCTATCTCTCAAATACCCAGCTTTAACTCTGATAATTCCCAGCATCCTTTATTAGGTGTTGCCCTATCCTTGGCGGGAACTCAGGAGTTACGTTTTCAAGGACAAATTAGTAAGTATTTCCCAGCTTGGTTAGGCGATCATCGCGTGTTTGATAGCATAATTTTGCCGGGAACTGCTTATTTAGAAATGGCTTTAGCAGCAGCGAAAAATATCACCCAATCTCCTCAAAGTATTCGCTTAGAAGGTGTTACCATCCAAAAGGCGCTGGTTCTATCAGAAAATGAAGCCAAAACCCTACAGATGGTGTTGCAACCAGAAGCAAATAAAGCTTACAAATTCCAAGTTTTTAGTTTAGAGTCTGGGGAAGATAGCCAAAAACAACCTTCTTGGCTGATTCATGCCACAGGTAAACTCTACTTAGAAGCACCAAAAACGCCAGAATTGTTGAATTTAATTGAGTTAAAACAGCAAATAACAGAAGAAATTGCTGTGCGCGATCTTTACCAAAAATTTCAAGATCAGCAAATAGACTATGGTGCTAGTTTCCGCGCCGTTGACCAGGTATGGCGCAATCAAAATACAGCACTTGGTTACATCGTTTTACCAGAATCTCTAACCTTAGACTTAGACAGCTATCAAGTCCACCCAGTGTTATTAGATACCTGTCTGCAAGTGTTAGATGCAACTTTGTTAGAAGAGCGAGAAGAAACCTATGTGCCAGTGGTTTTTGAAAAGTTAGAATTTTGGCAAAAACCCAGCGCTAAAATGTGGTGTTATGCTCAATTACATCCACAAGAATCTGAAGAGACAGACATCCTGAAAGCTGATATTAAATTGTTAGATTCTCATGGGCAAGTAATTGTAGAAGTTCAGGGACTACAACTAAAACGGGTGCGCCGGCAAACCATGCTAGGCAAAACTGAAAATCCAGAGCAAGATTGCCTATATCAAATCGAATGGCAGCAACAAAAACGGCAGTCTGCTATCAGCAAAACAAATCAACCTCGCCATTGGTTAATCTTTGCTGATTCTCCCCAAAGTCAAGAATTAGCTACTTTATTGCGTGCTCAAGGCGAAATTTGTATTCTGGTTTTGGCCGGTGAGGAATACCAAAACATCTCTGCACAAGAATACCGAATTAATCCCGCTTGTCCAGAACATTTTCAGCAACTCTTATCATCCTTGCCCTTGATTGATGGAATCGTTCATACTTGGGGATTAGAACAATCAATAAACCTAACCTCAGAAACCTTAGAACAAACGGCTTTATTCAGTTGTGGCAGTGCATTACACCTGGTACAAGCTCTAGTAAAAAATAATACCCGTCCCCCGTTGTGGATAGTTACTCAAGGTGCCCAGTCGATTCAAGAACAGTCAATACAGGCGCTAGTTCCTTCTTTGCTGTGGGGTATGGGTAAAACAATTCCCTTAGAGCATCCAGACTTAAAAGTGATGCGGATCGATTTAGATCCCCAAGCAACAACTAACGAGTCTGCTCAAGCTTTATTTGCGGAAGTATTCCCCCTGTTATCGACAGATATTATTGAAGACCAAATTGCCTATCGCAACCATGAACGCTATGTTGCCCGGTTGGTTCGCTATCAAACCGCTAAGGCATCAGATAGCGCCATATTGGAAATACCAAAACAGCCCTTCCGCCTGACTATTGCTGATCGGGGAACCCCAGATAATCTCAAGCTAGAAACTATCAACCGTCAATTACCGGCAGATACAGAAGTAGAAATTTTAGTTCATGCCGCAGGACTCAATTTTATTGATGTTTTGAATGTCTTGGAGATGTATCCTGGTGAACCTCCTTTAGGAATTGAATGTGCGGGAAAAATTGTTGCTCAAGGTGCCGGTGTTACTAACTTAGAAATTGGCGATTCAGTCATGGCGATCGCCACTGGTAGCTTCAGTCAATATGTAACAGTAAATGCCAACTTAGTTGTACCAGTCCCTAAAGTTCTATCTTTTGAAGAAGCAGCAACAATTCCAGAATCTTTTCTCACGGCATACTGGAGTTTGCATCATTTAGCTAAAATTACTTCAGGAAAACGGGTATTAATTCATGCCGGTGCTGGAGGAGTTGGTCAGGCTGCGGTGCAGTTAGCCTTACAAGCTGGTGCAGAGGTTTTTGTCACCGCTAGTCCTAGTAAATGGGACAGTCTAAAAGCATTGGGCGTGAAAGCAGTAATGAATTCTCGGACGCTGGATTTTGCCGAGGAAATTATGGCAGTTACCCAAGGAAAAGGGGTTGATATTATTCTCAATTCTCTTACCGGCGAGGGTTTTATTGCCAAGAGTTTAAGTGTATTAGCTGAAAACGGATGTTTTCTGGAACTTGCCAAGCGGGATATCTGGAGTTATGAGCAAATGGCGCAGTTCCGACCAGATGTGTCCTATTTTAAAGTGGATACTGCTAAAGCTTGCCAAGAAGAATCAGCCACAATTCAGTTAATGTTGCGTCATCTTGTGCAACAGTTTGAAAATCACAAGCTCAAACCTCTAACCAACACAGTTTTTCCTATTCAATCCGCGGTCAATGCGTTTCGTTATATGCAGCAGGCGAAACACATTGGTAAGATAATTTTGAACTGGCAAACAGGTATTGTACAAGCTAATGGCAGCTATCTAATTACAGGTGGTTGTAGCGGATTAGGATTGTTAGTTGCTCGTTGGTTAGTAGAGCAGGGGGCACGTCATTTAATTTTGCTCGGACGAAGTGGGGTACAACAAGAAAACGCTGCTCAAATTGCTGAGATTGAACAAGCAGGAACCTCTGTCACCATCATGCCAGCGGATGTATCCAATTGGGTCGAAATGACAAAGGTATTCTCCTACATAAACGAAAACCTTCCGCCTTTGCGGGGAATTATTCATGCCGCTGGTGTGTTGGATGATGGATTAATTCAACAACAAACTTGGCAACGATTTACAAAGGTAATGGCTCCTAAAGTTCAGGGTGCTTGGAATCTTCATAATCTTAGTCAGCACGAGTCGTTAGATTTCTTTGTCATGTTTTCTTCCAGTGCATCTTTATTAGGAGCCCCAGGGCAAGGAAATTATGCGGCGGCAAATGCTTTTCTCGATGCTTTAGCATCCTATCGACGCAGCCAAGGATTAGCCGGTTTAAGCATTAATTGGGGACCTTGGGCAGAAGTGGGGATGACAGCCAAACTGCAACTAGGCGATCGCCTGAGCCAAAAAGGTGAAGATAGCATTTACCCTCAACAGGGGTTAGAAATACTAGAAATGCTGCTGATGGAATCACCTGTGCAGGTGGGAGTTATGCCGATGAATTGGACGCGATTCTGGGAAAGACAAACGGCAATTACTCCAATATTTTCCCAATTGCAGCAGAGCTTAGAATTAAAAGTTGGCCAGCAATCTGTTATCGAGTTTCATAAACATTTAGAAACTCTGCCTTTTGCGGAACGGAAAGCCGCTTTAACAAGCCATTTATGTAGCCAAGCAGCAAAAATTCTTGGGATAAAAAATCCTCAGCAGTTATCTACAGGGGAACGGCTGGTAGATTTGGGACTAGACTCTTTGATGGCGATCGAATTTTTGAGTTTGTTGCAATCTAGTTTAGGAGTTTCCTTAAGTTCAGCGTTGCTGTTTGAGTATCCTACTGTTGAGGCACTGGTTGATTATTTGTCTAAGGATTTTGTGACTTCTGAAGAGGTTAATAGCGTTTCTCTGACTCAAGGTAAGGATAGTCAAGCAGTTTTACCGGGGGCAAATCAGGGGAATAGTTCTCAGCATCACTCTACGATTATTGCCATTCAAACCCAAGGCACAAAAACACCTTTATTCTGTGTATCTGGTATTTTGGGAAGCGTGTTTGATTTCTATGGTTTGGCACGTTACCTGGGTGCAGATCAACCTTTTTATGGATTGCGTTCTTTGGGATTGGTAACAGGGGAGCAACCTTTAACTGTAATGACTGAAATTGCGGATCACCATATCCAAGCCATCCAAAAAATTCAACCCCAAGGTCCCTATAAATTGGCTGGACATTCCTTTGGTGGAAAAGTGGCTTTTGAGATGGCTCGACAACTTCAGGATCAGGGGCAAGCAGTATCTTTCCTGGCAATCATGGATATTCCAGCGGCATTGATAGGGAGCGATCGCCAGATTGGAACTTGGGATAATGCTGAATACATCACCAAGCTGGCAGAAATTTATGGGGGTGGCAGTGGTGAGCGTTTAGTAATTTCACCAGAAAGTTTACGCACGTTAAAGCTAGAGGAGCAATTGAGGGTATTACTAGATCAATTACAACAAATTGGTCAAAAGCTGACTGAAGTAGAATTACAACAAATTTTCTCGGTGTATCGCGCAAATATGATTGCGGATACAGCCTATATTCCACCCAAGTGCGAGGTTTCTATTACTTTGTTGAGAGCCAAGGAAATAGGGCAGCTTGATTTTCTCCCCGATGCCATCACCACTGAGAAAGACCCTTCCTGGGGTTGGCAACAGGTTTCTACGAAACCGATTCAACTTCATGTTATCCCTGGTAATCATTTCACAATGATTAAGGAACCCCATGTTCAATTTCTGGCTCGGCAACTCAAGTAAAGAAAAGTAACAATCTAGTTGACAAATGTATCGTTTTAACCGAAAATTGGGATGACCAATAAACAAATTTTAGGGAGCCATGTTGACATCTAAGGCCGAAATTCGTACAACTCGATCTCTTACGCCAGAGCAGATTGCTCAATATCACAAAGATGGGTTTCTAATTATCCGAGGCTTTTTCGATTTGGATGAAATTGAACCAATGCGGAAAGCTTGCGAAGAAGACCCAAATGTTATGGGCTATCAAACCAGCATTGTTGATACCTTTGGCAAGGTTTATAAAGTAACTACTTGGACGGATTTACAACAAAGCTATTTAGGAGTTGTGCCGAGACTTGCTCGGGTGGTAGATGGAGCCGAAGCTCTTTTAGGAGAAGAGTGTTACCACTGGCATTCTAAAATTCTCAAAAAAGATCCCTACTGTGAAGGGACTGTGGATTGGCATCAGGATTGCGCTTTTTGGTATCACAATGGTTGTCTATTTCCTCACTTTGCCACTTGTACAATTGCCATTACTGCCAACACTAAAGAAAATGGCTGTATTCAAATGGTGAAGGGTTCTCATCTGGCTAGCCGATTTGATATGGCTCGGGGAGATCAAGCCGTATTCGCCGATCCGAAACGTGTCAAGGAAATTATTAAGCGTTTAGAGGTTGTTGATTGTGAGATGGAACCGGGGGATGTGATGTTTTTTCACGGTAATACCCTGCACTGTTCCGGCCCCAATCGTACCGGTTCCCCTCGTACCGTAATTCATTGCCATTACAATGCCGTTTCTAATGTACCTTTCTGGGTGGAAGGACAGGAACATCACCAATACAAACCAATTGAAAAATTACCTGATTCTACGATTAAGGATGGTAACTACTCATCCGTATTTGAACAACACCATTTTCATCCCAACGAAGAAGGAGAAACAGGTGATGGAGGACTGGGAATATTCAAAAAGCAAGATTGGTATATTAGCCTAGAAGACGACTATAGCGGCAAAGAAAGCCCTTTTGCTAACCTAGAAGTATAGGATTATAGGATTAATTTAACCCAGGATTGCTTGAAATATGTTGTGTGAAGATAACCGAACCTTAACTCGTCGTGAAGAAAATCGGGTTTTGAATCTGGAAGAATATCGCCAGGGCAAAACCTATCTGAAAAGTCTTCCCTTGTATGTAATGGTGGAATTGACCCAGGGTTGCAATTTGCATTGCACCATGTGTCGTCCCGAAGTCATCACCATTTCCTCGCGGATGATGTCGGCAGAAATTTATGAAAAAATTGCGGCTGAACTTTTTCCCACAGCCCAAATGGTGGATTTGCGGGGAGATGGCGAAAGCCTAATCATACCGGATATTTGCAAATACATCGAAACAACGGCTAACTATGGGGTGGCAATTCGTTTTGTCAGCAATATGTCTTTCCAACGGGATGATGTACTTGATTTGCTGATCGAAAAAGGTTGTTATCTGTCGATTTCGGTGGATAGTGCCGATCCAGAAATTTTTGCTCACTTGCGTCGTGGCGGTAATCTTACCAAAGTAGAAAGAAATTTGCGAAAGTTGGCGACGGGTTATCGCGAACGTTGGGGTTCAACCGAGCGGATTAATCTGAACACCACTGTACAGTATCCAGCCCTAAAATCCTTACCCGATTTGATTGATTTTGCGGCGGAGATTGGCATTCAAGAAATTCGCCTGTCCTCCGTTCATGCCTCCCCTAATTCACCTTTAAGTTTGCACAATCACGATCGGGAGGTGGATGACACTCTTAAGAAAATGCAAGAACGCAGTCGCCTACACGGGGTGAAAGTTGCTGCCTCTACGCAGGTTGGTACTCTCCCCCAAAAAACCGACGATACTTCTGCTTGTTTACATCCTTGGAGTTATGTATCGTTTAAATATGACGGGTTTATTAGTTTCTGCGATCACTTGATTGGAACGGGTTCAGAAATTTACCATCTCGGTCATATTAATGAATCTTCTTTCGAGCAAGTTTGGAATGGGGAGAAATGGCAAACTTTACGTCAGGAACATCTTTCCCACCGTTGCCCTGATGCACCATATTTCAAAGAGTGTAGTTGGTGCTACAAAAATCGTTATATTGATTTCGAGCATTTCTTTTTACCGGAAGCTCAGAAGCAAATTTGCACTCTTTAAATCCTTATTTCCTCCCTAGCGTGAAACCGTGAATTCTTTCCCTCATATCTCTGCTGTATCCGATGAGATACCCCAAAAGTTGCTGTTAAAATCAGAAAAATTGTGGTCTTTTCTCTCTTTGTTAGGAGGATTGATATCGTTTTCTTTTGTTCCTGTTTTTACGAAATGGGGGGCTTTGGAGATTAGTGCAGAAACCACTATCTTTGATCGGTTTTTTCTGACCACGATTATTCTTGGTTTGGCAAGTGGAATCCAGGCTTTATATCGGCAATTCAAGCCGAAGTTAGAGCCATCTCAACTCCTACCAAAACCTGCCCTTTCCCTGATGCAATTGCTGGGGTTGTTACTGCTGACAGGAACTTTTTTAGCGGCAATGCTGCTGAGTTTAGCTTGGTCTTTAATTCAAACGACTGTAGCTAATTGCGAATTGATTAATAATCTGACTCCTGTTTTTACAGTTTTTGGGGGATGGCTATTATTTAAGCATCGCTTTGACAGACGTTTTCTGATCGGATGTGCGATCGCGGTTTCAGGATTATTGATCGTCGGATTTAATGACTTTCAGATCGGCATTGATAAATTACAAGGTGACTTATTAGCCCTTGTTTCAGCACTTTTTTTATCAGCCTATTTATTGGGAGCAGAAAAACTCCGCAATCATTGGAACACAGACACCGTATTGCTGGGATGCTTTAGCTGTGGCATACCATTGACCTTAGTGGTGCTGGCAATAAATCACGAAAGTTTGTTTCCCACCTCGGGGCAAAGTTGGCTACCAATTTTCAGTATGTCGGTTGCCGGTTTGCTTGGGCAAGGAATGCTTTTGTATAGCCTGAAAAAACTTTCCTCGGCCTTCGTAGCGCTGGTTTTTTTACTAACACCATTTACCACCGCAATCCTGGCTAGAATCATGTTTTTAGAAACAGTAAGCTGGTCTAATTCATTCGCATTTTTCGTAGTAATTATAGGACTTTCTTTAACTATTACTAGCTCTTCTACTTTTAAGGAAAAAGACAATAATCTACCATCTTATATTAATTCTTCAGAAGATGCTTAGTCAATTGAAATATTTGTCAGGAGATAACAAAAGATGCTGTTACAAACTAAGCACTTGGGGCTTCCTTCCCAATATTATACTGATGCAGAGATTTTTGCCAAGGAAATGAAAACCCTTTGGCGTAACACCTGGCAATTAGTAGGTCGGCAAGAAACTATTCCTGAACCTGGAGATTATCTCACCTATACTTTAGGAGAAGAGCCAATTTTTGTCGTGCGGGCAACCGATGGGTCTTTAAAAGCTATGCACAATTTATGTCCCCATCGTGGAGCAAAGTTATTAGAGGGGGAGGGGAGTTGCGCTCATCACAAAATTACCTGTCCCTATCATGCTTGGACTTATAATTTAGACGGTCATCTACTAGGAATTACTAAGCCTAAGCTTTTTCCTAATTTTGACAAATCTAAAATTCGCCTAGTTCCAGCACAAGTAGGAACCTGGGGAGGATTTATTTTTGTAAATCCCAATGCTGAGGCAGAATCTCTGGAAGACTACTTAGCCGAAATGCCCGCTTTTTTGGAAAATTACGATCAGGATTGGAACAATTTAAGAGAGGTTGATCGTTGGTTCTATGACCAACCTATTAACTGGAAATTGATTGTGGAAAATTACGTCGAAGATTACCATTTTGAGGCAGTCCACAGTCAGGGTTTTGGCACAGTTTACGACAGCGACAATATCCGCAGCTTACCCACTGGTCGTCACCTCCGCATTAAGGTTCCCTATACCAATAATCAGGGAGGAGAATTTTTTACTAGCTTTTCCGAATCCGGTAAAAGTTCTCATCAGGGTTACATATTTCCCAACATGATGTTGAACCCGCACAAAAAGTTTCTCTCTGTTTTTCATCTCATCCCTATAGATGCAAAACATACCCGAGTGGAGATTATTATTTATCAATCTCCTACTCAATTTGCAGATATTCCCTATCGAAAGAACGAGTTTCGTAAGGGGTTTGACGTGCTGATGGAAGAGGATTTTTCAATCTGTCGGCAAATTCAGGCTGGTATCAACTCACGCGCCTATCAAGTGGTGCAATTAGCCCAGGATCATGAGTTAGGCGTTGCTCACTTCCAGAATGTTTTGTCAGAATATATCTGAACCATTAGCTACACCATAGCTTGCTAGTACAGGCTAATTTTCAGTGCCGTTTTTTAGGAGATAAATCATATGATTATCAGAAAATTAAGCGAAATTATTAACTCTGAGCGAGATATTGCTTGGGGTAATGGCCAAAGTCGGAGATTTTTGTTAGCTAGAGATGGCATGGGCTATTCCCTGACGGATACCATAATTGATGCCGGAACAGAATCTCTGTTAGAATACACTAATCATTTAGAAGCTTGTTACTGCATTGAGGGAGAAGGCGAAGTACAATCTGATGGAATTGTTTACCCCATTGAACCAGGGACGATGTATGCTCTGGATCGACGGGAAGCGCATTATTTGCGGGCCAAAACTCAGATGCGTCTGATTTGTGTTTTTAATCCACCCCTTCAAGGTCATGAATCTCACAAATTATCAACTGAGTTCAGTTCCAGTTATGCCATGTAAATTAGGTAGGTCATAGGTTATTAATTTAATTAACCGGAAGACCCAAGAAATCGGGTTTCTGATTGAATCGGTACAATCGTTTTTGAGACTCCCTTCACAGAAACCAGATTTCTTCCTGGTTACCGCTATCAGATTTCATTTCGACAGTGGAAAATAGCCAGAAAAATTGGATAAAACACTCCCAAAAGCGTTCATTTGATATGTTCACTGTAGATCCGACTGTAGACACTTATATCATTTCATTTCCTAAATGCGGGCGTACTTGGCTCAAGTTAATGATAGGGCAGGCAATCGTGGGTCATTTAGGTATATCCAACACGAATCTTTTAGATACTCTACTAGACAGTAAATTTCCCTTAGCAAAATTACATCCCTCACTGCCAAAGATTCAGTTTACCCATGACGACGATCCCCACTGGAAAAAGCCTAATGAGTTAATGAAAACTAAAACACACTACCAAAATACAAAAGTCATCTTTTTGGTAAGAGACCCTAGAGATTTAGTTGTTTCAACTTATTTTGAACAAAAGAAAAGAGTTCAGTTTTGGCTCAATTCTTTAACAGAAACTCCACACCTCCAAGACTATCAGGAAAGACTCAACCCTTATGAGGGGGATTTATCCTCTTATTTGAATGAAGAAGTGGGCAGTATAGATACCATTATTAACTTCTACAATATTTGGGCAAAAAATAAAGATGTGCCTCGAGAGTTTCTTTTGACTCGGTATGAAGATATTCACCAAAATCCTCACGGAGAACTTCGTCGCATTATTGAGTTTTTAGGCATCGCCAATATCAAGTATGAAGTTTTGGATGAAGCAGTTAACTATGCTTCCTTTGATAATATGCGTCAGATGGAAACAGCAGAAATGGCAAATTCATACAGTTTAAAAGCAACTGATAAGAATGATCCAGAATCTTATAAGACGCGAAAAGGAACAGTTGGGGGTTTTGTTGAGTATTTGAGTTCCGAAGAAATTCAAGCTATTAATTGTAAAATAAATCAATCTCTTGCCGATTTATATGGGTATAAAAACTCAAAACAATTAACATAATGAATATTTGGTAAATTTCATCACCCTTATCGCCATCAAATGAACAATTCATCCTATAATATAATGCTCAAAATTGCGGGAACATCGGCGATCGTATTGCTGGTTTCAGCCTCCTGTTCACTCCTGTCTCATCTCAACTTTCACTATGCCATATTCGCCTATCTTTGTGCATTTGCAGTGGTTATTGGCGCGATATTTTTTACTTATTTTATCATCGTCAATCTTCATAGCAGCAATCCCATAAGAGTAGATCAATTAAGTCCTGACACTCCAGAAGTCGCCATTATTATTCCTATTTATAACGAAGATATTAATTTGTTGAAAGTGACCCTAGACAGCGTAATCCAACAGGATTATCCTCTTGATAAGATCAAGCTGTTCATTGCTAATGATGCTCACCGAGAAGATATTGCCACATTGATAACTGTCGTGCAGTCTGCCTATCCACAACTCTCCTGTTATCACATTTTACCACCCCCTAAAAGCTCTCCTGCTCGTCAAGGAGAAGGAAAAGCTGGCGCCCTCAATGCAGCTTGGCAGGAGGTTTACCATCGTTTCCCCCAGATAGAATATATAGAAACGCGAGATTGTGATGATTGTGTCGGAGATAGTCAGTTTCTTAGAAAATGTATGACCTATTTAATCGATGAACCTACTGTAGGTTTAGTGCAAACTTATAAAGAAACAAAACTGATAGATGAATCCGATCCATTTGATACCCAGGAAGTCTTTTTACAATCTTATGTTTTACCAGGAAAGATTACTCTAGGTGGTGTATTTTCGTTAGGATCGGGAGTTGTTTATCGTCAGCAAGCACTGGTAGATGCAGGCGGATTTGATGCTTGGAATATAGTCGAAGATGTAACGACAACCGTTCATATTCTCCAAAAAGGTTGGACTTCCCAAGCACTTGATGTAGTGGGTGTCTCGACTCAAGCACCTGTGAATGATCTGGAAAACTTCTTGAAGCAACGTTCTGTTTGGTCTTTAGATGCCTTGCGATTAGTGTTTTTTGCCGATTTGTCAGGGCTAAGTCTGAAGCAACGCCTAGCTTTTTGTACAAAAGGAATCAAAGAACTACTCTATCCCACATCAGTATTTCTCTTCAATGTGACCATTGCCATTTCTTTAATAGTTGGAGAACCAATGTTTTTGAGTGTACCGCCAATTACCTTTATGGCGATCGCATTTATCGCTCTTTTTGAGTTATCTGTCCTCAAAGGAAACGTGGTTTTTGCTTGGAAGCACAAAACTTTGGAATTTGCTTTGCTGTTTGCTAATCTGAAAATGATTTGGGTTGCCATTGTGAATGGGAAAGATAAAAAACCTAAATATATAGTCACTCGAAAGACTGCTCAACATCAATCCTATCTTCGCTATTGTCGATGGCATATTGTCCTTTTAATTCTATTATTCATCGGTATTCTTCGAGTTTCCATCTCCGGAACAATTCCAGAACATAGCATTTTATTTGCTGCTGCGATTTACTGGTCGATCAGAATCCTAGATGTCCTTGGTTTAGCATTGTATCAACCCCGTTATCTTCAAAGCTAAAAATATTACAGGTAATTATTGTTGAATCAATTCAACTATCACTAAAACTAATTTATGAACATCACCAAACCCAGACGAGGTGTCATCTATTGCGCGATTGACGCTTGGTCTTATTTAGAATTAGCGGTTATTAGTGCTTGTGCGCTGCATCAGGTATCCCCTGACGTAGAGATAGTCATCTTATCCAATCTAGACTGTCCTCAACTGCAAGCGCAGTTAGCCAAAATTAATATTTTTATCAAATCCATTGCTGTTTCTGAAGAAGAGAGACTTGAGAATGCCATAGTTTCAAGATGGCTGAAAATTAGTTTAAATGATTTAAGCTTGTTTGATGAAACCTTGTATTTAGATGCAGATGTTCTTCCAGTCAAACCGATTGACAAAATTTGGAGTTTGTTAGAGTTGGGAGATATCCTCATTTCACCAGATAGATTCCCTCAAGTTTCTCAATGCAAACATATTGCACAACAAGAGATTGACTATACCCTAAAAATCTGCTTTCCTGATTCTATTCAATATAATGGAGGCGTGATCCTTTGGAAAAAAGGTCTCCAGACTCAAACTCTCTTTGACACATGGAAACAAGAATGGAGAGTTTTTCAGCAGCAAGACCAACTGGCTTTGTGCAGAGCTATCCAAAAAACGAAAACAGAGATTGTTCATCTTCCACGTCAATATAATTATCCACTTGATTTGCTCACCGATTCTTGGCCTCTTGAGTTAAACCAAATCGATGCTACAATGTTAGAGGAAAAAGACATTAGGATCGTTCACTCTTATCATTCTGTCACCTCCAAGTGGAATATTTTCCGTCAAGCCGCAGAGAAGTTTATGCCCGATGCTACTCACCAAGCTCTTGGATATCTGCGCTCATACCTTCCTCCCAGCAAAACAATCCTAAATTAACAAAAATCCAAAATACTTAACGAATGGCTTTTTCAAAATCACTCATCTATTTATCTCCAGGAAACTTACCTTCACAATGGGCTCACACAGTACAAATTGCGAAAATGGCGCAAGCTTTTTCACGAAAAATCAAAGATTTTGAATTAGTCACCAGCGGCGATCTTTTGTCAATGGGTCAAGGAATGGATGCTGAGTTCCAGGACTGGTACGGACTCAAAGAATGCTATAAGTTAGTCCGCTTACCAGTACACCTCCAATCCCAGTTGCTGCTTCCTCAAAACTATAGAAATGTACTGTATTATAAGCTGGCTGTTATCTATAGTCTTTTTAAAGAAGATTCGTTAGTTTATACTCGCACATCTGAAATTGTGGAATTACTGCTTAAAATCGGTAAACCCGTTATTTGGGAATGCCACGAACCGATCGAAAAAGATTCTTTGCGAGCCAAATTATTGAAAGATCGAAACTTAATTGGTGTTGTGACTATCTCATCCCAATTAGCAGAAAACTATATTCAGCTTGGTTTAGATACTGACAAGTTATTGATGGCTCACAGTGGTGTAGACTTAAACAGTTTTCTGCCTGTTCTAGACAAAAATTTGGCTCGGCAGAATCTCTCTCTGGCAACAGAAGCAAAAATCATCCTTTACTCCGGTCATTTGTATGACTCTAAAGGAATTCCCACAATTTTAAACCTAGCTCGTCTCATGCCAGACTGCCAATTTTTATTACTTGGAGGATGGTCAACTGATGTTAATCGAGTTAAAAAGAATCTTCAAAAAGAAGGCTTATTAAATGTGTCCCTTATCGGTCACTTACCTCAATCTGAATTAGTCCCATACCTATATGCAGCAGATATTCTGATTTTGCCCACTAGCCAATCTTGGAATTTAGCTGAAGTTACAAGTCCGCTCAAACTTTTTGAGTATATGGCGGTTGGTAAACCCATCGTTGCTTCCGCTTTACCAAATATTATGACCGTATTGCGAGATAGAGAAAATGCAGTCTTGGCAGATCCAGACAATCCTATTTCTTTCCAAAAAGCGATAGTTGATTTGTTTGAAAATTCACATTTAGCAACTACTATTGCTGAACGAGCTTTTCAAGATGTACAGAATTTTACTTGGGATATTCGTGCTAATAGGATTTGGCAATTTGCACTAGCCAGATTCCAAGAATTTAAAAATACTACCTATCCTTCTCACCACCAAATGACGAGGTTTTTAAATTTAAAAAATTTATACTCGATCTTAACTTCTGATTTAGATCCTTTTTTTCAAGAAGTCATCAGTCAAGACAAAAATTCATATAATTCAGTAGATAGGCCTTGAAAATTGTTGTTATAAAAGGCAAAAGGGAATAGGGTAATTGATAGTGCTGGCTTTGAGAGGCTTGGTAGAAAGAATAAACCGTTTTTAGAGCCTGCCATTATCTCGCTTGAGGTAATACCAGGAGACAGAAACTGGAAACTTTAAACCTACCAAAGGGTATAGATTAGTTGTTGGGCGTGGGCAAGAATTTTTTCCATTGTTCTTGCGGTTAAAAGTTATTGCACGCCCTGCTGATAACACCACGATACTTATTGCCTAAAATGCTTTCTAAATCGGCACGAGAGCGAGTATCACCAGCATGGAACAAACAGAATTGAGGATTGGTCATCACCCACAACCATTTTTTGATACCTTTAACTGCCCAAGGGTTTTCGTCAAGTTGAAGTGCGGAATGTGGGTTTGATTGTGATATATTATTGACATATGCTGTAGTAATGCTAACAGTAGCGCCCTTCTACTCAAGTTGATTAATAGGAGAGGCAATCTCGCCTGAAACACTACTTCATACCATATAATATTGGTCAAGTGTAAGTTCATCCAGTTTCTCAAGGTTTTGTATGCAAGTTACCCCTATTACTTTGATGAATAATCGTCAGACAGACAGTCTAAATTTAGTGGAACGCAAAACTTCATATCAGCAGCTATTTGAATATGGTATTAGGCATAAAACCCCGTTTATGATGGCTATTATGAGTGCATTTATTTTTGCATTTCTCAAGTTTTTGATTCCCCAAGTAAGTCGCTATGCCATTGATGTTCTCATTCCGCAGAAACAATTTCAATTATTACCTTTACTAGCCGTAGGTATTCTATGTTTTTACGTCTTGTTTGGACTTTTTAATTCATTGCGCGTGTATTTGATTAATTTTTTTGCCCAAAAAGTAATCAATAGCATTCGCACAGACTTATACAATCATATTCAAAATTTATCCACGGGCTTTTTTGTCCACAATCGAACTGGGAATTTGATGAGTTACTTAGTGCGAGATGTTGATGCGGTTGGAAATTTATTCTCCTCACATCTGGCTGAACTGGTCATAGACATTGCTTCCATTTTAGTATTAATAGTTTATATGCTAACTATGGATTGGCAACTAGCAATTTTAGTGATTGTTACATGGCCATTAATTGTCTATATCATGCGGCTAAGTAAAAACAAGCTAGAAGTTGCTTACCGAGAACTCGAAACTCAAGCGGCGGAAGTTAGTAATATTCTGCAAGATACTATTTCTACTATTCAAGCGATCAAATCCTTTGGAAATGAGAAGTATGAAATAGACCGTTTTGCTGAGTGTAGCCATAACTATATGGATAGTAATCTCCGAGCTATTCGTCGCTGGTCATTAGTCTCACCAATTTTGAACATCTTGAATAATCTTTCTAGTATCCTGGTGTTAGTTTTCGGATCTTGGGAAGTCATGCTGGGAAGGTTAACAATAGGAGAATTAACAACATTTTTAATGTATGTTAATATAATAACCAAGCCTTTTGAACGTTTTAATGGATTGATCGATATCATCCAAAAAGCAATGGTGGGAGCAGAACGAATTTTTGAAGTGTTAGCTTTAGAACCAGAGATTAAGGAAAAAGAGGATGCCATTAATCTCAAATTAGTACGAGGACGCCTGAAATTTGAAGGAATTGAATTTGGCTATGAAGCCAATCAAACGATTATCCATAGCCTAAACTTAGATATTCAACCTGGGATGAAAGTGGCTTTAGTGGGATCTTCAGGCGCAGGAAAAAGTACGATCGCTAAACTTGCAGCTCGTTTTTACGATCCTCAAAAAGGTCGAGTTTTAATTGATGATTATGATTTACGAGATATCTCTTTGAAGTCTCTACGAGAGCATATTGGAATTGTTTCCCAAGAAAATTTACTTCTTTATGGTACGGTGCGAGATAACATTGCTTACGGTAAACTAGACGCAAGCGATGAGGAAATTGAAGCTGCTGCCAAAGCAGCCTATGCTCATGACTTTATTATGGAATTACCCAATGGATACAATTCAATTATTGGTGAGCGAGGAGTCAAACTATCTGGGGGACAAAAACAGCGTATTGCTATTGCTAGAGTTCTACTCAAAAACCCTGAGTTTGTAATTCTTGATGAAGCAACTTCGGCTCTTGATACCGAGTCAGAGCGCATGATTCAACAATCTGTAGCGACCATGTTAGAGAAGCGTACTAGCTTAATTATTGCCCATCGACTGTCTACAATCCAGAATGCTGATTTAATCGTTGTTTTAGAGAAAGGTAAAGTCGTAGAAACTGGCACTCATAACGATCTCATTCTTGCCGGTGGTCGATATGCAAGTTTCACAACTGTTGAATGTTAATGATTAAACAAATAACTGGCATTGACTCTTGTCAATGTCGTAAAGCTAGGCTTCAAAAAAATCATATTGCTTGTGCAATATTGGTTTGGATTAGATTAAAGAATTTAGCCTATCAAACTGGACAAATTATCAAATCAAGCATAATTTGTTGTCTAATTATTTAATTCAGCAACTCAAACGACCAAGCCAAGTATTCCTTTCCTATGTGCTTGGTTTGATTTGAATTGTCGCGTGGCTGGGCATGGGCTACGCCCGCTACCTATTTGTGCCGTAAGTCCTAATTTACTAACTTTGACTTTTAAAACATCCTCTTATGCCAGTCTCATCGATTATCTAATTTTACTGACGGTGCGACAAATAAGGCTGAAAGCAAGACAGTGTCAACAACGATTTATGGTAAAAAAAAGTCGGTCAAGTATTTTTAATAAGACCTATTTAATCAAAATGATACCTTTATTCTATCAAAAGCACTTAAAAAGTCAATTGAGTCTAGCATAATACCTGTTTTTCCAAATTTTGGTGAACATCTTACAGTCAATTAAAAATGTGAATTTAGAAAGGTTAGCTAATGGGATACCGTTACCAATTAAATTTGAGATTACAATAAAAAGAATACAAATATTTTTCTCATTACCAAATTAAAAAAAATTTTTTATCATTACAAAATGCTTATCAATATATATTAAGCAAGATAATTTACAAAATAAAAAATCATCTATCTAGCCATTGCTAGAACTAATTGGAGTCGGATAAATTTATTTATGCTGAGTATCATTTGGGATAAAATAGCATTTCCAATCCATTTTAAATTATTGCCTAAATTAGGTAGAAGTAACATAGATGAGCAACAAAAAGTCTCAAGTAATGCCACTTTTTGAAAATTGAAAAAAATATGTGTATTAGGTGATAGAGAATTTTGTTCTGTCAAACTCGCTAATTACCTTGAATCCTTGGTCGTGTACTTTTGATAAAAAAATAACGAATTTGTATAATTTTAAAATCTATATATTTTTTTTTAGTAATTAAATAATCTGTAATTAGCCCCAATATTATTATTTTTATTAAAGGTGTTAATGCCAGAAAAAATCGCGTTTTTATAAGCTTTAACCTTGCTTGTATGTAAATGGAAACGTAAAATCAACGGGGTAGCACCGAAAGAAGGATGGTTTATCTTAACAAATTTTGAGGGGTTATAATTGGCTATTTCTGCCTATAAACAAAAATTTTATTTTGAATAAATGTTTAACAATTCAAAAAAAATTATATGATTTATAGAAAAATAATCTAATTAACGATTTATTTATTTTTACTCATAGTTACTGCTTACTTTTTGGCGACAATTCAGGGTCAACAAATCAAAGGTAATACATAAATATATTGATCGGACTAAAGAAAATGGTAGAACGGAACGGAGACATAGTAGTTTGTATATCGGATTATATGGTCTTGGGTCAATTTCAAGGATGTTTGTATGGATTTAATCACCTAATTAATGAAATTAAATCGCAATAAAGCTAAGTAGTATCAACAATGTCTAAGAGCTATGAGGCTTATGGAGTCTGTCTTGTAGCTTATTTTGTCGCCCCGTAAACTAATTTTACAACTATTTTCTATTCCGGAAAAATGGGGAAATAAGTTATTAAATACATTACGCTATGCTTGTATGTGTTGACAAATTATGTTCACTAGATAGAAAATCCGATTATTGACATTTACCCTCCTCCTACGATCGGGATAACTGAATATATTTTTGTGAAAATGTTCAAAATTTATGCTGTTTGCAGCCTAATATGAACTTGAAAATGGTCTAAAAACAAACTCGATCACCGTTGATGATCTAAAATTTACTAAATGTATTCGATGACAATGAAATTGAAAACCGTTTTTTTTAGCTTAATTGTCAATTAAACATCAATATTACTTAATAGTAAATACATTTCAAAAAATTAATGTTTTGAGAACTATTTAGCATGAATCATTATTCTCAATAAGCACTATTTATTGAGAATAATCTTAGTATTAATCACTTTGAGCCTTTTAACATCGAACTCAGGTCATTTAAACTCTCTCGGTGTTCTCTGTGTCTCTGTGGTTTAAATTTTGGGTGTAAATTTTGACCGCAGAGATGCAGAATAAACAAAGACCTTTAGTCAAATTTCAGATTTCCGAGAATTATGCAATTTTCTTCGATTATTCGGGCGATCGCCCGATCGCCTCTCACCAGTGAACTGCTGGCGAAACTGCAACGGCATCACCAACTTCAGTTAAATGGAGTCGGTCGGTTGCCCAAGGGTTTGGTAGCCTCAGCCTTAGCCCAACAGCAGCAACAACATTTATTCTTAATTACCGCTACTTTGGAAGAAGCGGGGCGCTGGGCAACCCAACTGGAAGCAATGGGTTGGGATGCGGTGCATTTTTATCCCACTTCTGAAGCTTCTCCTTATGAGTCTTTTGAGTCCGAGGAGTTGACTTGGGGACAAATGCAAGTGTTGTCGGATTTGTTGAAAGTTAAGCATTCTCTGGATGCTAATCAGACAAAAAAAATCGCCATTGTCAGCACTGAGCGATCGCTGCAAACTCACTTGCCCCCAGTGGAAAAGTTTGCTGAATATTGCCTAACATTTCAGATAGGCATGAGTTGGTCATCAAAAACCGTGGATGAAACTTTGGTCAAACTCGGATATGACCGGGTGACTTTAGTAGAAACCGAAGGACAATGGAGTAGACGGGGAGATATTGTGGATATTTTTCCCGTGGCAGCGGAGTTGCCAGTGAGACTAGAGTGGTTTGGGGATGAATTAGAAAAAATGCGGGAATTTGACCCCTCTAGTCAACGGTCTTTAGATAAAATTGACCAACTAATTTTGACCCCCACTTCTTTTAGTACCATTATCCTCGGAAATTTACCCCCAGATTTTCCTGTCACCACCTGGGAACCAGACCTAGAAAATGTCAAAACCCTCAAAACTTTAAATCAACTTCCTAGGGGGCGTTCGCTTTTAGGATTAGCCTTTCCCCAACCCGCTTCTTTACTAGATTATCTGCCAGAAAATACCCTGGTTGCCTTGGATGAACCGGAACAATGTGCCGCCCACAGCGATCGCTGGTTAGATCATGTAGAAGAACATTGGCAAATTCAAAATCAAGCCTTAAAAAATATCGGCCAATTACCCAGCGAATTAGCCAGCCAAATAACCAGCAAAATACCCAAAATTCATCGATATTTTAGCGAATCCCTAGCGGATACGCAACGGCGGAATATCCTCTACCTTTCAGAACTAGAAAAAGACCTAAAAAATGCGGAAATTCCTGCCATCAACTTAGCCAGTCGTCCGGTGCCGGTGTTACCCCACCAATTTGCTAAACTAGCGGGAATGGTACGGGATGAAATTAGCCGACAATTTGCCGTTTTTCTGGTTTCTGCCCAGCCGTCTCGTTCCGTTTCTTTACTCCAAGAACATGATTGTCCGGGACAATTTATTCCTAATCCTTGTGATTATCGAGCAATTGAAAAACTAATCGACACTCAGCGGATTCCGGTTGGCCTAAAATATAGCGGATTAGCGGAAATGGCCGGATTTATCTTGCCCACTTTTCGCTTAGTGGTCATCACTGACCGAGAATTTTATGGGCAACATACTCTGGCTACTTCGACTTATGTTCGCAAACGCAGACAAGCCACTTCTAAGCAAGTAGATCCGAATAAACTTCGTCCGGGAGATTATGTGGTTCACCGCAATCATGGCATCGGTAAATTTCTCAAATTAGAAACCCTGGAAAACCGGGAATATTTAGTGGTAAAATATGCCGATGGTTTGTTGCGAGTTCCGGTGGATCAAATGGGATCCCTGTCTCGGTTTAGAACCACCGAAAATAAGGAACCGCAGTTAAATAAACTCACGGGTAAAGCTTGGGAAAATACCAGAAATAAAGTCCGTAAGTCTATTAAAAAACTGGCGGTTGATTTATTACAGCTTTATGCGAAAAGATCCGAGCAAAAAGGTTTTGCTTATCCCCCCGATATGCCGTGGCAAGGAGAGTTAGAGGATTCTTTTGCCTATCAACCTACCCCCGATCAGTTAAAAGCAATTCAAGATGTGAAGCGCGATTTAGAAAGCGATCGCCCAATGGATCGGCTAGTTTGTGGCGATGTGGGCTTTGGCAAAACCGAGGTAGCAATTCGCGCTATTTTTAAAGCGGTGACTGCGGGTAAACAAGTGGTAATGTTAGCCCCTACGACGATTTTAACTCAACAACATTATCATACCTTAAAAGAACGATTTGCCCCCTATCCGATTTATGTAGGATTACTCAATCGGTTTCGCAGCGATGCCGAAAAAAGGGATATTCTCGAACGCTTAAAAACGGGTCAATTAGATGTGATCGTCGGCACCCAGCAACTTCTAAGTAAATCCGTGAAGTTTCGGGATTTAGGACTGTTAGTGATTGATGAAGAACAGCGCTTTGGGGTGAACCAAAAAGAAAAAATAAAGTCCCTAAAAACTGAAGTGGATGTGTTGACTTTAAGCGCTACTCCCATTCCCCGGACATTATATATGTCTTTATCAGGAATTCGAGAAATGAGCTTAATTATGACGCCACCCCCGTCGCGCAGACCAATTCAAACTCATTTATCTCCTTATAATGCAGAAAGTGTGCGATCGGCGATTCGTCAAGAATTAGACCGAGGGGGACAGATATTTTATGTAGTCCCCAGAATTGAAGGAATTGAAGAAGTTGGGGCAAGGTTAAAGCAGATGGTTCCCAGTGCCAAAATTGCGATCGCTCATGGGCAAATGGAAGCGGAAGAATTAGAATCAATTATGCTCAGTTTCAGTGCCGGTGAAGCGGATATTTTAGTCTGTACGACTATCATCGAATCGGGATTAGATATAACCCGCGTGAATACCATCTTAATTGAAGATGCCCACCGCTTTGGGCTGGCTCAATTATATCAACTTCGGGGTCGGGTGGGACGCTCTGGAATTCAAGCCCATGCCTGGATGTTTTATCCAGAATCTGGCATTGGTTCCCTCACAGAAGCAGCGACAAAACGCTTGCGGGCGATTCAAGAATTTACCCAGTTAGGGTCAGGTTATCAATTGGCCATGCGCGATATGGAAATTCGCGGCGTCGGCAATTTATTAGGGGCAGAACAGTCAGGGCAAGTGAATGTGATTGGCTTTGACTTATATATGGAAATGTTGGAAGAAGCGATTCGGGAAATTCGCGGTCAAGAAATTCCCCAAGTGGAAGATACGGAAATTAAATTACCCGTGATGGCGTTTATTCCGGCAGATTATATTCAAGATTTGGAGCAAAAAATTAGCGCTTATCGGGCATTAACTTCCGCCGAATCTAAAAAACAACTGAGTTTAATTGCCGCTGAATGGAGCGATCGCTATGGCCCTATTCCTCCCAGCGCCCAGCAACTTTTCCGCGTGGTTGAGTTGAAACAATTAGCCAAAAGAATTGGCTTTTCTCGGATTATTCCCGAAGGCAAACAGCACGTCGTGTTAGAAACGCCTATGCTAGAACCCGCTTGGAACTTGTTAAAAGAGAATTTACCAAAAACAGTCCATGCTCGATTTGTTTATAGTCCGGGGAAAGTGACGGTGCGCGGCTTGGGCATTTTCGCGATCGATCAACAATTAGACTATTTGATTGATTGGTTCAGCAAAATGCAAGAGGCTTTACCAGAAAATGCCAGTTAGGGGATAGACGGTAGGGTGTGTTAGCGCAACGAAGTGGAGCGTAACGCACCTTACAGTGCTAGGCTAAAACTATCATATTTGTTAAGTTGCTTTTTTCGATCGCGATCGCTCCCGACAGCAGACCGTCTGACGTTTCAATTAGGAGGAAAGAATATCATGCAATTACAAAAGATCGATATTTTAGAGGATGGGAGATTATTATTACCGGATGAACTTAGAGAAAGCCTGAAAAATACCCCAGAGTTATGGATGGCGTGGAATGACGATATCATCGTCATCAACCGGAAATCCCCCGATAAATCTCAAGAATTCATCTCACAAGACGAGCGAATTAAACGTTTTTTTGCTACCGCAGATAAACTGTCGAAGTTCAATGAATTGGCTCCCATTTCAGAAGAGGAAATTCAGGCGGAAGTTGAGGCATATCGTTCTGAATATTGAGAACAGAAACCGGGTTTCTTTTCAGGATGCAAAAATTCTCTCAGAAAACCGCAACAGAAACTCGGTTTCTTGGGGGGAGGGAGCAATACCTCGATGTACTGGTCAATGATTAGCTGAATAACGTAGTTAATCATTAAGCCGTCTTATTTTTTTTGCGATTCATCATTACAGCACCAGCAGCTAAACCACCTAGAATCACACCTGTTATTGGTTCTGGTACAGGCTGAACTTCTACCTCTTGATAGGTAGATGTAAATAAGTTAGAATTTATTAGATTGCCATCTAATAAACTAACCCAGAAATCTCGTTGCCCGTTATTACTCAATCCTGGAGCAACTTGAAAATCAAATTCTATCTTTTGGTTTGGTGAGCCATTGGCTACATATTTATAATTTATGAATTGGTATTGACCCTGTTCTTTACTATTCCAAAGAGTCACAGAAAGATCAGAAGACTGAAACCCCATTGCTTTGTTGTCTAATTCATTTGAATCCCAACCCACCTGAAATTCAAATGTATCTCCAACGGCTAAACCTGCTTGATCAATATTTACAGTAAATGGTTGACGCGCTCCAACCGTTGTTTCTATATCTAAAATTGCATCACCATCTAACTGGGTCCCAGTGGGCGTGAACGAAATACCTGCTGCTTGTGCCGGTTGAATTATCGAAGCTAAAAGACTTCCAATAATGACGCTAGAAAGAGCTAATTTTGTGCTTGAGTACATAGCTTTGCACCATAAACTCTACATGACAAAACCAATCTAACCTGAGTAAAATGACTCATGTTGCCAAAATGGCAGAATGATCCTAACTTTACACAAGCTTCATAAAAGTAGCGAGTTTTATGAAGCTTGTGTAAAGCTGAAAAGATTCTCATCTGTATTTACCCTGACAAGACTTGGCTGAATTTTGGCATCGAGTTCCCAATGTAGAAGGGTTCTAGCTGTTCTACAGAACTATATACACAGGCGATTTGTCCGTCCTGATCCAGATCATCGGACAAAAATGACTCATGTTGCCAAAATGCCAGAAGGCTCCTAACTTCACACAAGGTTCATAAAAGCAGCGATTTTTGTGAAGCTGGGAGGAAGGGGAAAAGATGACACTGTGTATTTATCCTGACCTTTTTTTGCCCGATCGCCCCGCCCCCTGTTGGGGGTTAAAAAAATCCCAGACTTTCAGAAAAGCCAAGGATCGGAGGGGGGCGATCGCCCTTGGACAGAATCCAAATCATCTGTCAGTTGACCTGAAGCAGTGGGGTGGCACTATCTGATCAAACTCTGATCTGACGATGATGGTGTCATGTCATGTCCCATAGCATTGCCAACATTGAAGCCCGCATTTGGGTCGTAAGCAGAAACCAGAGTCAATCGTCCGTCTTGAATTGCTGAACGATAAGCCGAAGAGACCGCTTCTTTGCTCAAGGGATGAGCCAACATTCCCACCGTCGTGCCCCCAGTTTCCACCGCTGCCAACATCGCCGCGCGATCGACCCCTTTGGCTCCCCCGGAAACCAACTGAATGCCTTGATGAGCGGAAATTTGCGCTACTTTCTGGGTGTAATCCAGCCCAGTTGGATCCACCTCACGAGAACTAACGATCGCTAACCCGCCGCTGTTCAACAATGCTTGATTGCCGACTCCGTATAAAATCGGTGGGGCTGAATGCTTTAAATGTTGTTTCAACCTTGAATTACCCGGTTTCTGTGTACTAAGGAATATTCCCAATCACTTCTTCCCGATTTTTCAGCCAAAGTGCTAACCGAGAGGGTATTTCCGTGTTTAAGCGCAAGGGCAAGCCGTCGGTAGAGAGTGATTGGGCATAAGTGGCGCTGAGAAAGGGTTTGTAGGTTTTGGCTTCGGAGGTCTGCTGCTGGATAAAGGCAAGGGTAATTCCCCGGACTAGCTGCCGTTCGGATGCGCTTTCAGTTTCGCTGATTTCGTTTTCAAAGATACTGTCGTTTTTGATCGGGTTGGGGCTGTCTGGATCCGTGGCGCTGTAGTGGGTTCCATCGATCGCCGTCACCAGATATTTGGGTTGGGGCAAGTCTAAAAAGGGTCGCAATTGATGGGTGACTGCCGGTGTCCAAGGATCGTTGGTGCCTGCTAAGAGTAAGGTGGGGGTGTTGACTTCTTTCAGTCCTTTTTCCCCAAAAATCTGCCCAATTACCGGGTTAAGCCCGATCGCACCGACAACCCGCCGATCGCCTAAGTTTCTTTTTTTCGGGCCTTTGGGCAACTTCTCGGCCACGGGCGCACATTGTAGCCAGTCCGCTGGGGCTCTACCGACCACCTGCCGACGTTGGCAATATTTCTGTAAGTCTTCAAAGTTGATTTCTGCCCCAGCTAGGGCTAATACGGTATAGCCGCCCAAAGAATGTCCGATCGCGACTACTTTATTAGTATTAAAAGCTGGCAACGGTTGGGCAGAATTTGCTCCCCGTTGATTTTGGTTTAATTTTTCTAATTCGTTTAAGAGAAAAGTTACGTCTAAGGGGCGATCGATTAGTTCATTGGCAGGCAAAAGTTGACTGGGGTTAATGGTGGTCGGTAAATTCGTTAACCATTCCCGGTTACTGCCTGGGTGTTCTAAGCTGACTACGGTGATGCCATGACTGGCTAAGTGACGGGCTAAGTAAGTTAAGAAGGTGCGATCGCTGCCAAAGCCGTGAGACATGACTACTAAGGGGTAGTCGTTGGCTGGTGGGCGGTTTCTCTCTAATAATAAGGTTTGGGTTCCCCAGTAAATATCCACGGCGATCGCACGTTGGCGATCGCGATCGACAAAACTCAGAGTTTGCTGTTGTGGGCTAAAGCTACCCACCGCCGCTGGATCGAAATTAGGCAAAATATCCGAGGTTTCTACGGTGAGTTCTTTTTTCAGCAAAGAACTCAAAATTTGGGTTTCCCAATAAGGAGTATTTAAGCGAGTGGCTACAGCGATCGCCCCGGTTAAATCTACGGTAATATTTTCAGCGGGAAATGCCTTGAAAATGCCGATCAGACTTAAGCCATTGACACTTTCAATTGCTAGTTTCAACGCTGCTTTAATTTCCTCAACGGTATTTTCCGGCAAAGCCAGCATCAAAGCTTTCAAGAGGCGATCGCCAGCAGGAGTCGCCAACAGGTCATCAAAAATCGTATCCGCAATATTCGGGTCAATGTCCAAGCGACTGCCCAAAGCTTCTCGCAAAGTCTCACCCAGCAATGGTTCAAACAGTTCTAGATCGTCGGAAAGTTTGCCGGTTTCCACAAATTTTTCCAAATGTGACACCTGGATCGACCGTTCAATTGGCCCGATCCGCACGGTCAAACGTTCTGCTGCCCAAACTGGGGCCATACTCAAATGAGAGGAGAGCATAACCCCCGCCCATAATACAGATTTAAATAAAATGGATCGATTAAATAGTCGAGACTGCCATCCCTTCATCCCAGTCCCATCAGATTCTATGCTCGGTTTCATATCGGCTATCCCTTCAGCGCCTACAGTGATCGAAGCTATCTCCGTCATCTTAGTTCCTTGCAATTCATGTAGGGTGGGCAAAATCTTGCCCACCCTACCCCTACCTACCCCTACCTACATTTTTAAGGCGATCGCGGGAGCACCAAAAACGGGATCCATCGGCCAGCATATCCGTATAAATCCACATTCCGCACTTCTTAACATTTAATGAATTATTTTTACTAATATATCGCTTGTAATCTTTATCCTGTAAGCATTCTAGTTATCAGGATTCATTGCCCATAATATGAATAATTGTAATAAATTTTCTCATAAAAATTAGCTATTAAGAAGTTTTATTATTAAGTATTCCTGTAATGGCAGTTTTTCGTAAAAACATCCTGAATAGAGTTAAGATATGTAACGATATATGAAGATGTGCGGAATGTGGGTATAAATACGGAAAAAATTATCAAAAACTTCTATTTATATCAAAAGTTTTGCAGATTGTCAACATTTTTTATTCACTATCAAAAAAATTTTAGCCGTTCTTTAAAAAACACCAAAAAACCCACCAAAAATCTTTATGGTAACTTTACAGACAATCCCAAAAAAACAGGTTATATTAAAAACATGAAGAGAGGACAGGTTCCTGAGTGAGCCGAAAGCAACTGACGAAGATAATTATTTCACCTCTCTTCTAAGAAGTCTGAGTTAACTCTCAACTTCTTAACAAATTACTAGAAAAAACCAGAATTCTTACCATCTGGATTTATCCGTCAGGGAACTCAACAATAAAACGAAACTCACTCACAAAGGAGACATCTAAAACTATGAAATTTACCACTTTACTCACCGGCACTCTCGTTTCCACTGGTATCGTTCTCAGCGCAGTCGCTACACCAGCTTTCGCTGGGAAGCCTGCTGATGTTGGTGGTGGCAAACCCGATGGCGCAGCAGTTCTTGGACAGTGTGTAGATGCGATCGCCACTTTTGGTGCTAGTGGCTGTCTGGGTCAATTATCTGGTAACGATGATGGCGTCGGTCTGGAAAATACATTGAAGACATTGGCGACTGAATGGGGTGGCACCTGGACAAAAGCAGATAAATGGGACGCTGACAACAAGACGAATGAGAGCGGAATACTTACCCTGACTGGCGGCACTACTTCTGGAACATTTAATTTCTCAGGAATCACTGGACCGTTTGCCCTGGGAGTGAAAGCCTCCGACGCTTACAACCTGTTCTACTTTGACAGTGCAGCACAAGCTACTAAACAGTGGACAACCTTGGGTCTGATCAACAATGGTGGCAATACTCCTGGTCTGTCTCACTTGACCCTCTACACTGGTGGTCTTCAAAAAGAAGTTCCCGAACCTCTGACCTTGTTGGGTTCTGGTTTAGCCCTGGGATTTGGTGGAATGTTCCAGAAGAAGCGGAATGCTAAGAAATCTGCTAAGTAATTCTAATGGATGAATCCTTTAAGATAACACTACGTTCTTAAACAAATTCATAAAGCCACATCTGATGATTCAGGTGTGGCTTTTTATTTGGTTGTTGATTGTTGATTGTTGATTGTTGGTTGTTGATTGTTGGTTGGTTGTTGTTTGTTGTTTGTTGTTTGTTGTTGGTTGTTGATTGTTGATTGTTGATTGTTGGTTGGTTGGTTGTTGTTGGTTGGTTGTTGATTGTTGATTGTTGGTTGTTGATTGTTGGTTGGTTGTTGTTGGTTGGGGAAAGTCGTACGGGCGAATGGCCATTCGCCCGTACAAGTAAAAGTCGTACGGGCGAATGGCCATAAGGCCTGACGGATTATGCTTCGCAAGGACGCCCGTACAAATGAAATACCACTATTCACTATTCACTATTCACTACTCACTATTCCCTACACCCTAAACCCTACACCCTAAACCCTACACCCTCTCTTGCCCCTACACCCTACACCCTACACCCTACACCCTCTCTTCCTCCGCATCCCCGCTCCCCCTGGTTAGGGAGTAGCTTTACAGAATCTTTAAGTAAATTCTAGGAATTCTTCATCAAAACTTTATACTATATCCGCAAAACTACGGTATTATAGAGGAGCGATAGGAAGAGAGAATCTATTCCTTGATGAGCCGAATGCAATTGACTACACATCATAGTTCCATTCTCTCTTCAAATTCTGTAGAAGCCTGAGATAGATATTGAGCTTCTAAGTATAAAAACCAGGACTTATTTCACCGGGGAACGGATTAGTAGAAACGTTTCCTCAGAAACGCAAAGAAAAACAAGTTAAATTGGAGAGCAAGAACTATGAAAAACTTATTTGCAACGGCGATCGGCACCTCTGTATTAACCGCTGGTATCCTGTCCATGTCCGCTCTCGGTGCTTCTGCTGCTACTTTGATTGGTACTTACGACGGCAACGATACAGGTGCTCAAGGTACAGGTATCACGAACCTGGATTCTATCCTTGGTCCCGCTTGGACTCTCGCGGGCAAATCCGATGAAGGGCTTGGCACCTTCTCTTCAGGTGGTGAGGGTAGCCTAACTGGTACATGGTTAACTGGGTTGAGTGGTGCAGGTGCTTTCTCTGTCAAGGCTGCCGATGGTTATCTCCTGTTTGAAACCGATGACATTTCCACAATTAATTGGTCTACCCTGGGTCTGCTGAACAAAGGCGGACAGCAACCCGGACTGTCTCACCTGAGTGTGTACCAAAAAGAAGTTCCTGAACCTCTGACCTTGTTGGGTTCTGGTTTAGCCCTGGGATTTGGTGGTTACTTCCAGAAGAAGCGTAACGCCAAGAAATCTGCCCAGTAATTCTAATGGATGAATCCTTTAAGATAAGGCTAGGGCGTAAACATTACGCCCCTACAATAAATCAACAGAATTAACAGAAACGACATCTGATTTTTCAGGTGTCGTTTCTTTTTGTGTTGGTTTATTCCGGTTGATCCAGTGACTAAATCCCCGGCAAAATACTGGGTTTTTGTATTAATGCTAAACCATCATTAAGTTCCACTTTCCCTTCCATGACGGCGGCTAATTTTCGGGCATCCGCTTCCCGATAATGTCCGGTTCTTAAAAATAAGTCCATGTCCCGTTTAACCGCCGGTTTTAATTGTCCTTGGGGGTCTACTTGTTTGCGTTGATAGGTGGGATCTATTGCGGATTTGCCATAACTCCAGTGGAAATGTTCCGTTAAAATATCGGGGATGTAATGCAGGCGATTGACTCGTTTGGCTAAATCTGTAATCCATAAGTCATCATATAAACATTCAAACATTCCCGTGGTAAAGTAGCCGAGGGTTGAATACCATTGACGGCTGACAATGGGAAATGTACAAAGTTTGGCCCCCCAATGTCCCTCGTTAAACCACATACAAAAAATGCGATCGCGATATTTTTGTACTTCTTGGTCCAAGCGAGTATCCCAGCCAGGGGTATTATAAATTTGATCGTCCGCCGCCATAATTAATAAATCTCCTTGAGACTGTTGGGCTAATTCATTCCAACCCTTAGAAATCCCAATCGGATCGCCAACTACAAATAAACAACGGCTTAATGTTTTTAAAGCCAAAGCTTGATTCTGAAATTGTTTTACATAGTCTTCTCTGGTGGGGTCATCCGCATCTAGGTAAAACAAAACTTCGACTCTTTGGGGAATTTGGGCTGTTTCTAATACCGTTAAAATTAAGCGTAGGGCTTGGCTGGGTCTTTGCCTGGTGGGACATAGCAAGGATATTTTTTGCGGCAAAAGTGACATGAAATTCTCGATTTAGTCAATAACAATTTTTATTTTATATTTGTTTATTAGACAATTCTGGCTTTCATGCCGAAGTCGATCTCCCCAACCCTTCGCGCAACGCGTTGCGGATATATGAGGATCCACCGCCATCAGCTTTTTATAATTTTGCCAGAATTGTCTAATATCAAGGTTAACGGTGGGATACTCACCAGAAACCCGGTTTCTCCAGTTATCCGAAAATAAAATAGCCTCTCATTAGCGCGATCGCAAGGGCAAAAACCCGGTTTCTTTGGTGATCTTCATGGCCTCAGAAACCGGGTTTCTCTTCCGAGTCAAATTTAACCATAAATCTAGGGGCAATTCATCCGTTGCCCCTAGTGGATGTACAGGTTATGAGTCCGTCCCGTCCGGGTGATGTGGAAACGATTTCGATTTTTGATGGGACTCTGGCAACCCTTAAGCTTGCACCGAAGGCTTATTTTTCAAATAAGCAAACACACTTTTATCCCCAATATCATCAGGAATGTTTTGAAACAATTTGCGGATGGCAAAAACCAGAAAGAGGATCGCCCAAATTACCACCATGAGTTTTTCTGAGTAGGGTGATAGCCAACCAAGCAAATGTCCTAAGATTAACACTGGGACTAAAGGGGTTAGTATTTTGGTTTCTAGGCGATTAAAACAAAAGGCTTCTTTAAAATAGATCCCGGTCAACGCGGCAAAGGTCGGTCCAATGCCGAATAATGCGATCGGATCGTTGTAAACTGCGATCGCCAAGGGGTCACTACTGGTTAAACAGATCCACACCGCTGTCCCGGCACCGATCAACCAAAATACTTGCAACAGACGGTGTAGGATGGCAAGGTAGATATGGATCATCACCAAACTCACCCCTAAACCTAGGCAAAAGCAAGCATAAAGAGGGGTCAGTAGATTCGTAAAGCCCTCTGTGGTGTAAGGCCATACCACCAATGTGGTACTAATGGCAAAACAAACTGCTGCCACCATCAAGCCACTGCGGTAGATTTTCACCCCCAGGCGATCGCCTGGTGTAATCGTAAATTCACCAAACTGTCCTTGGTAAATTTCAGGTTCAGCCAGGAACTTGTTATGGTTCGTCATCGTTTTATCTCATCTCTAGAACTACGAGGATCCTGAAAAGCAGATCCCACTTATGTCTTATCACAGTCAGCACCGAGGAATGATCGATGTCCAAATCTAATCAACCGGATAAAAAAAGTCTCTCTCAACCAGACCTTCCTTGTTTAATTAAACTTGATGAGGGACTCTTTGGCAGTCGAATTTCCGAGAGAATTTCGCCTGAGATGATCGAACATCAACTACAGAATTTTCTCCAGAAACTTGAAGATTTTAGAATGGTTATAGAGGAAGACGAAACTTGGGATGGAGAAGACTACGACGACTATGAATATGAAGATGTAGATTTTGCCGAATTAGAACCGAAGATAATTTCTATTTTATCTTCTCAAAAAATTAAAGTAAATTGGTTAAATCTACAAAAATATTTAGCTTATTTAAATAAATCAATTCAAACCCCTTGTATTCTGACCGGAAATCAAGAATTTGAGTGGGAAGAATATTATATTTTTGGCCCTGGCACCCCCAAACAACATGAAAAACAGCGCAAAATTAATGCTTCCTATATGGATCGTTTTCAACTCATCGATCTAGTTAAAGAAGTTTCTGAATCTCAAGGAATTATGGCAGAAGTGGAACGATTAAGCGATAAAAAAGTTTTTACTCTGCCTTTATGCCAGCTAGAAGAGGCTGAACCTATCACCGCTAATTATGAGTTAATTGATACTTATGTGACTTGGTTTGAAAATTACCAGGATTAGTTATTTGTTTTTGATTATTTGATTATTAGACAATTCTGGCTTTCATAAGGATCGATCCCACCAACCGATGGCGGTGGATCCGCCATCGGCTTTTTAGCTTGGGAAAGCATTCTTGTCTATTGTATTAATCTTAATTTAAATAACTATAAATTATTTTCACGGTTGCGCCGACTTTTAAGTTAAGTTTGATGGCCGCACTGCCACCATTTACGGCAATTTCCACCCAGCCATGACTGCCCACTAAGGCGATCGCACTTCCAGGGGGAACATCACTATAGGTATTACCGGATTTCATGGTGACATCATTGATAGAAACAGTCCAATTTTTTCCTGGGATTAACTCACCGGGAATATTTGTGACTAGGTTGCCAAAGCGATCGCAATATTGAATACAGCCGATAATTTCTTCGGGGGTGTGAGTATAAGGGGCGATCGCTAATTGCACGAGAGTGGCTGGATCGATAGTTTTTCCCAGGTGGGCGATCGGCACCCCAGAGGCTAAATGAGCGCCCACTGGGGCAAAAATATCTCGACCGTGAAACGTTGCACTCGGTTCAGGGGTGCGCCAATATTCTGGGTTAGTCAATTCCACCGCCGCTAAAACCGTCGAAATACTCAGCCCACTGAATAACCCGTTATCTGGCCCAACCAGAAAGCCGCGATCTAATTGAAGGGCGATCGCTCGTCGCCGACTGCCCACCCCTGGATCCACCACCGCCACATGGACAGTCCCTTTGGGAAAATAAGGATAAGCACTCATCAGACAAAACCGACCCGCTGCCACATCTTGCGGAGGGATATCGTGAGTTAGGTCAATCACCTGAATGTGGGGATTAATGTTGGCGATCGCCCCCTTCATCACCCCAACATAAACATCACTCTGACCAAAATCCGTTAAAAGGGTGATTAAAGATAAATATTGCATATTAGCAATTGGTTGCTCAAAAGAGATTTGGCATTGCCCATTTTCAGATTTATTTAAATTTTAGTAAATTTTGCTACACTTTCCGCAGAATCATGCTATGTTAGAGAAATGTAAGCCATACTTGAAATTTAGTAAAAAAAAAGTCCACCATGAACAAAGAACGTCACAAAATTGTCAAACAAACCGCCGCCGTGCATCGTGAGAACATCCAAAAAAACTTACAGCACCGGCTAGAAATTGCCCGGAGCAAAGGCGATCAACAATTAATTCGTCTACTGGAAGCCGAGGCCAGCTACTTCAACTAAGCTGTAATCTAACAGCTAAAAGATAACAGCTATTTAGTATCTTATTAAAAATAGTTGAAGTTCCTTTCACATAAGTGAAATTTGACTAATCAGAATTTTCACATAATCGCTTTACAAGGGGATTGGCGTCAAGTCAATCCCCTAGTTATTTGGAGTGTAGGGTGTGGGGTGTAGGGAGCGGCGGTTCGGCCCTTCGGCTGCGATCAGGACAGGCTTCGCTCACCGACCGGGGAGCGGGGGAGCAGAGGAGCAGAGGAGAACAACAAACAACCAACAACCAACAATCAACAACCAAAGAATCCCTACCCAACAACCAACAACCAAAGAATCCCTACCCAACAAATAACAAACAACAAATAACAAATAACAAATAAAACAAAAATAATTTCTACTTCCTTCCCAAATCTGAATTATCTCAGGGTAATATTGTTGTTTGACCCATATAAGCTTTGACAATGGCAGAAACGCTCTTTTTTAACGCACTTCGGGAAGCTATTGATGAAGAAATGGCTCGTGACCCCTCAGTGTATGTTCTCGGTGAAGATGTGGGTCACTACGGTGGCTCCTACAAAGTGACGAAAGACCTCTACAAAAAATATGGCGATCTGCGAGTGCTGGACACGCCGATCGCGGAAAATAGTTTTACAGGGATGGCAGTAGGATCCGCCCTCACAGGGTTGCGTCCCATAGTAGAAGGCATGAACATGGGCTTTTTACTGCTGGCATTTAACCAAATTGCCAACAACGCGGGGATGTTACGCTACACTTCCGGTGGAAACTATAAAATTCCGATGGTGATTCGTGGCCCAGGTGGAGTCGGCAGACAGTTGGGGGCAGAACATTCCCAGCGTCTTGAGGCGTATTTCCAAGCGGTGCCCGGTCTAAAAATTGTGGCTTGTTCGACCCCTTACAATGGCAAAGGGTTACTGAAAAGTGCCATCCGTGATGATAACCCCGTCCTATTCTTTGAGCACGTGCTGCTTTACAACCTAAAAGAAAAGCTGCCAACGGAAGAATATCTGCTACCTCTGGATAAAGCAGAAATGGTTCATAAAGGGGCTGATGTGACAATTTTGACCTACTCTCGGATGCGTCATCATGTCATGCAAGCGGTGCCAACGCTGATTAAAGAAGGAATACAACCAGAAGTTATCGATCTAATTTCTTTGAAGCCTTTGGACATGGAAACCATTGGCAACTCGATCCGCAAAACCCATCGGGTGATTATTGTGGAAGAGTGCATGAAAACTGGAGGCATTGCCGCCGAATTAATTGCATCCATTAACGATCACTTTTTTGATGAGTTAGATGCCCCAGTGGTGCGGTTGTCCTCTGTGGACGTGCCGACTCCTTATAATGGCACTCTGGAAAGACTGACCATCGTGCAACCCCCGCAAATTGTTGAAGCTGTTAGAAAAATGGTTGGTTTGCAGGTTTAATCCAGGTAAAACAATGCAGGTAAAACTATGCAAAAGCAGCGTTCTTTATTACTGTTAATTTTGGTTCTGGTCATCGCTGCTGTGACGGTGCTGGTACAAGATCCCATCCGGTTGGGATTGGATCTCCAAGGGGGTGCCCAGCTAACTATCCAGTTGCGACCTTCCGAAGATATCCCCGAAATTACCGTCAGAGAAACCGAAGCGGTTCTCAGTGTCGTGAGAAACCGGGTAGATGCTTTGGGTGTTTCCGAACCCCTCGTGCAAACTATCGGCACGGATCAAATCTTGGTGCAGTTGCCTGGAGTCAGCGATCCCGCCCAAGCGGAACGGGTACTCGGTGGTACTGCCCAGCTAGACTTTCGTGAGGAAACTCGCAATCCTGAAGTCAACGCTCAACTTGAGGTCAGACAGCAAGAGTTACAGCAATTATTGCTAGACCAGGTTGTAGCGAGTCAGAGTGCTTCGGAGGAGGAAAAGCAACTCTTAGAAGCAAAAGTTAAAGAAAAGCAAGCACAGGTTGATGAGTTAATCGATCAACTGTTTCAACGCACAGGTCTAACCGGGAAAAACCTGAAAAATGCCGATCCACAACCAACGAATCAGTCGGGTAGTTGGGGTGTTGGCATTCGGTTTGATGCGGAAGGTGGCAAGCTGTTTGCGGAACTGACCAAAAATATCGCGGGAACAGGTAGGCGCCTGGGCATTTTCCTAGACGATCGCCTCCTGAGTGCCCCCGTGGTTGATGCCCAATACGCAGAAACCGGGATTTCCGGGGGGGCAGCGGAAATTAGCGGTAATTTTACCGTGGAAACGGCCAATGACCTAGCGGTGCAGTTGCGCGGTGGGGCTTTACCCGTGCCGGTGGAAATTGTCGAAAACCGGACCGTGGGCGCAACCCTGGGTCGAGATAGTATCCAAAGCAGTATTTATGCTGGTGTGGTTGGCTTGTTGTTGGTCTTGGTTTTTATGGTGGTTTATTATCGCCTGCCTGGGTTAATTGCCGATATCGCTTTGATGATTTATGCCCTGCTGACTTTGGCCAGTTTTGCTTTACTCGAAGTCACCCTGACCTTACCGGGAATTGCGGGATTTATCCTCAGTATTGGCATGGCGGTGGATGCGAATGTGCTGATTTTTGAGCGGACTAGAGAAGAATTGCGAGCCGGTAAAAGCTTGTATCGTTCGGTAGAGTCTGGATTCTACCGCGCTTTTTCTAGTATTTTGGATAGCAATGTGACCACCCTGATTGCCTGCGGGGCACTATTTTGGTTAGGGGCAGGTTTGGTGAAAGGTTTTGCGTTGACTCTCGCGATCGGGGTGGCGGTGAGTATGTTTACGGCCATTACTTGCAGTCGTACCCTGATGTTTACGGCCATTACCTTTAATGAATTACGCAAACCAGAATTGTTCTGCCCGAACTTGTCCTCTGTAACAAAATATGAAGCCGAGATGCAGTGATGAAATTAAATGTGATTAAACGGCGAACCTTGTGGTGGTTCATTTCCGGAACCGCCATCATTATTGGTTTGCTTTCAATGCTGATTTCGTGGCAACAAATTGGGGCCCCTTTGCGCCCTAGTTTGGATTTTGTCGGTGGGACGCGGTTGCAGCTAGAACTCGACTGTCGTCAACCGGGTTCTTGCGATCGCCCCATTGAACTCGGCACAGTGCGACAAGTCATGGATGCTCAAGGATTAGCCAATAGCAGCATTCAAATTCTCGGCGAACAAAAACGCGCCATATCGATTAGAACATCTGATTTGAATGTGGATCAACGCACCGAGTTAGAAGCGGCCTTAAGCCAAGCTTTGGGAAAATTTGATCCCCAGAAAACTCAGATTGATACCGTTGGCCCGACCATTGGAAAACAACTGTTTGCCTCTGGAATTTTGGCCCTCCTATTGTCCTTGTTTGGGATTATTGTCTATCTAAGTATTCGCTTTCAGTTCGATTATGCCTTTTTTGCGATCGTTGCTCTGATCCATGATGTTTTGGTCACGGTCGGGGGGTTCTCGCTTTTGGGCTTAGTCGCTGGTGTCGAAGTCGATAGTCTATTTATTGTGGCGCTGTTGACGATTATCGGTTTTTCGGTGAATGATACGGTGGTGATTTACGATCGCATCCGGGAAATTTTAAAAGAAAAACCGCAGCAAGATATCAATAAAAGTGTCAACGATGCGGTGAATCAAACTTTGACGCGATCGATTAACACTAGCTTAACCACAACTTTGCCATTGTTGGCGATTTTCTGGTTTGGGGGTGAAACCCTGAAATATTTTGCCCTGGCACTGATTATTGGGTTTATTGCTGGTGCTTATTCTAGTATTTTTGTTGCCAGTACCATGCTGGCTTGGTGGCGCGAGACGCGTTCGCGAAGCGGCGCGGATGCGCGTTCGCGAAGCGGCGCGGATGCGCGTTCGCATCAACCCATGACCGCATCTGCCGAAGGCTTATCAACCTCCGACTCGTCCCTTGACTCCAATGAGTCTGATTTTTAAGTCTAAAAAAACTCGATATTTTCGGAGGAATTGACTCCCCTTTCTTCCTAGCGAGAGAAAGGGGAATCCAGAACCCAGGTGCCTAGAGATGCTCAAGGTGGCGATTCCCTCACCCTCCGCAAGCGGATCGCGCCGCGCTACTGCGAGTGAATCGTATTCTCAGGCCGTAACCCACCGCCCCTACTTCTTTTGTTCTCAAAAAAAGCTCATGCCACCCGCCGATCCAAATGAATTAGAAACAACCAATCTACAAGCCGCCCAAGACTCAACCTTTGCCACCCAGGTAGAAAAGTTGCATCGTCTGACAGTTTATGGACGTTGGGCTTTAGTGAGCGTGATTTGGTTGTTTGTGGGGCTGCCTAGTTTATGGGCTTTGCGATCGGATATTGGGCTAATGTTGGCAAAATTTACCTGGGCAAGTTTACGCTATACCCTCAGTTTGTACTATTCTCCTTTACCGACGATGGGATTATTTTTGTGCATTGGCATGACCACATCGGTATTAGTTTGGCAAAGTCGCAATATCCTGTTTGGTATGCCTCCCGCTGAAAGAAATCGTCTGGAAAAACAGGTTTTACGCATTCGGCAACAAGGGGAATCTCATCCCCTGTGGAAATGGATTTGTAAATAGTTATTTGGGATTGTTTCTGAAGTCATAAAATAATTAAATCTTGAAATATTGAACTCCTTTTTACGTTATACCAATTTTTAAAATTATTGGTAAAATTATATTTATTCCAATTAAAGTTAATACAATTATAGCAATTTTCAGAGTTATGAAGTAAAAAAAACTATCATTCCCGCGCAGGCGGGAATCCAGAAAAAGTATTTCATCCAATAAAACCCGCTATATTTATTAGGGGCGCAATGCTTGCGCCCCTAGGCAGTTTTAATGAGAAACGGTGTCAACAGTATAAAAATTGAGATTACAAGCCATTTCTATCAATTACTTCTAATTCATTGTAGCCTGTTTCTTGATCGAAACTTCTGATAAATTTCAAGTCTTCACTGCTGCCAATGATAATTTCAGCAGTGGTGTAAATAATGCAACCATTCATCAGATGACCGCCAATAATTTTCCCACTGGCATCAGCAACAGCTAGATGAAGATGCAGCCCATTGGGTGACAAAGTTCCCACCAAAGATATAATCTCAAATAGACTTTTAAAAGCTTGACCATAAGGATGACCGGCAAACCGAATTGTCACCTGCTGAAAACTTCCCACTGCTGTCAAAATAAAACCGGATTTCAGATGAGTTTTGTTCACAAAATCGGTTAAACTTTTTTTTAAATCTTCATTCGGTTTTAACCGCAAAGCAAACACTTTCATACGACGTAATCCAACAACCCTAAGAAAATATTAAACGCTATTCTACAAAAGTTTATGATAGAAGATGATTTTAGTCTCCAAAATTTGCTAGAACATATATAACCTATCATAATAAATAATGATGAAATCCTTACAAAGAGATCGACGTTATCGGGTTGCCCTTTTTACGTCCTTCTGCGTAGCTTGTGCATCTTGTGTTGCAGCCTCTTCCACTGGCTCAACCATAGCACAGAGCAGAGTATGGACAACCCATGAAGGCAAGCAGGCACCAAAAAACGTGATTCTGTTGATCGGTGATGGCATGGGGCCAGAACAAGTGAAAGCAGCGGGAATGTACGCTCATGGCACCCCAGGGAAGCTTTCGTTTGAGCAATTTCCCCATCAAGGAGAAGTGACGACTTACTCGGCAAATAACTCAATTACCGATTCGGCAGCGGGCGGTACAGCGATCGCTACTGGGGTAAAAGTGAACAATGGGGTGATTAGCATGGCCATTCCTGGGGATGGTCAACCCCTGAAAACAGTGCTAGAAAAATACCAAGCAGCGGGGAAAAGCGCTGGGTTAGTCACGACTACGGAAATGACTCATGCCACTCCAGCGGCTTTTGCTGCTCATCAACAAGGTCGCAGTCAACAAGCGGAAATCGCCCAACAATATCTCAATACCACCCGTCCAGAGGTACTCTTTGGCGGCGGGGGTGCGGGGATGTCCCCGAAAGCCGCCAAGTCTGCGGGTTATACGGTGGTGATAAACCGGCAACAGATGCAGGCTTTAGACACGGAAACGGTGACGCGGGTTTCTGGACAATTTGGCCAAGGTCATTTGCCTTATGAGTCTGACGGAGTTGGTGATTTACCCCATTTGCGAGAGATGGCCAAAACCGCCTTGAATATTTTGGATAATGACCCGGATGGTTTATTTCTGATGATCGAAGGGGGACGGATCGATCATGCGGGGCATGAGAATCACCTGCAACGAAATGTGATGGAAACTTTGCAGTTCGCCGAGACGGTGGCGGAAGTGTTCAAATGGGCAGAAAATAACCCGGATACGCTGATTATTGTCACCGCTGACCACGAAACTGGCGGGTTAAAAGTGTTAAAAAATAATGGTCAAGGTCAATTTCCCCAGGTTTCTTGGTCTAGTCACGATCACACAGGAGCGAATGTGGGGATTTATGGTTGGGGTCCTAATAGCGATCAAGTTTCTGGCACTATGGAGAATACAGATGTCTTTTATCTATTGCTGGGTCAGCAATATGTTACTGGGGATTAGAAGCGATCGCCCGCAATAGTCGCCCGCAATAGTCGCCCACAATATTCGCCCGCAATATTCGCCCGCAATAGTCGCCCACAATATTCGCCCACAATAGTAGAGTTGAAAAACCGGTTTTTTTACCCAAAAAAAGCAAGTTTTTTTAAAATAATTAGGGTTAAAATCCGGTTTTTAATTACTTAAAAACGGATCACTGAATCTCTATTTTTCATTGTTGATCGAAATCACGGAACCTCATATGATATGTTTAAAAAACAAAATTATTATCAAATTTTGGGAGTTAGCAAGACTGCCACTCTCGAAGAAATTAAAAAAGCTTATCGGCGGCTGGCTGTCCAATATCATCCTGATGTAAATCCCTCTGACGAAACCGGAGATTTTTTTAAGGAAATTACCCGAATTTATGATATTTTGAGGAATCCCTTGGAGCGGGAAAAGTATGACCAAGAGTTAGCCCAAGCATCCTTAAACGAAGTAGAGTTTACCAGCAAAGTCTCTGAACCAGACGTTGAAGTTAATTTAAAAGATAAGCAAGCTGTAAATTTTTATCAACAAGGCTTAAAAAAAAGCCAGAAATTAAATTATCAAGAGGCGATCGCGGATTATACGGAAGCCTTAAAATTAAATCCAGAATTAGTCGAGGCTTATTATCAACGCGGGTTTGCCCAATCCCAACTGAGCAATCACCGTGAGGCATTCGCTGATTATACGGAAGCGTTACACCGCAATGATCAAATACCCGAAATTTATTATTATCGCGGATTAACTCGGTTTAAATTGGCGAATATTACCGGAGCGTTGGAAGATTTAAACCAAGCGATCGCGATGAATCCTCATTATGCAGCAGCTTATTATCATCGGGGCTTAGTTTACCAGGAAATTGCCGAAAAGAAAGCGGCAAAAGTAAACTTGAAGCAAGCGGCTAAAGAATTTTTGACCCAAGGCGATCGCTTTCACTATCGGCAGACCTTAAATGCCTTAGAAAATCTGCAAAAAACTTTAACCATCATTGACAAAACCCCACCCCCATTCAGGTTACTTTTGCAAATCCTCAAAACTTGGCGGGCTTTTGCTTTCAATCCCATTGAGGGGTTATTTCCGGCGTTTATTAAGTTGGGAAATCGACAAGCGATCGCCGTGGGGATTGGCTTTGCTCTCATCTTTAATCTATGCTTTGTATTGGGCATGGTATTGGGCATGGCTACGGTTTGGCAGAAGATTTTCCCGTTCACCAATTTACCGATATCGACTTTAATCATTATCGGCTTCTTCCCGGTTTTGAGTTTAACCGGGGCTAGTGGTTTAATGCGGATAATTTTTCAAGGGAATGGCAGTTTTTCTGGGGATTTATTTATCTCCACTGCCAGTTTATTGCCCTTGGGTTTATGGGTGTTATGGGGGGGGTTAATCCAAAATGGGATGGCGATCGCCATTCTGGGAATCTTTGCCACCAACTATACAATCCTCACCCTTTATACTGGCTGCCATGAAATTTCTCTTATGTCTAGCAGCAAATCCGTTTTTACTACACCGATTCTATTATTTCTCGGTTTGCTGCCATTGATGTTGATTGCCTAAGCGGATTTTGCCGATGATTTTCCTGGATTATTGACAGAAAAATCAACCTATGGCTTGTTAATTATTACTTATCAGTTATTGTTTATTGATTATTGGTGATTAAATATTAGTGATGGGCGGTAGCGATGGGCCGTAGTAATGGGCGGTTCAGAAATAGATGACAGGAACACAAATCACAAATTTATCCAGCCCGTTATCCGGGATTCGTTAACCGGATTTGGGAGCTAATCGATTTGTGGATCGGCAGGGAATTAGCGGACTTGATGTTCAAGCTGATAGGGGAGAGGGACTCCAGATACCGAACAGGATTTAGAACCCCGCTGTTCTCCGCTAGGCGTACTTAAAATTGCATCAAGTAACCTGGTTTCGTATAATGAAAAATAAGTAATTATACCGAATATTTAGGAATAATTAACCATTTTTAGGGCTAAAACTTCCGTATTTTTACGGAGGTTTTTTTTGAATAAAATCTCATAAATTTCTGATATCATAGAAAACAGTGAAAAACGAGATAGCCTCGATAGTCTTGCAGAAATCAAGAATTACTGTAGGGTGGCGATTGTCCGTGGGAAATTTTTTTTGATAAATAAGTATATTATCTTAAAATAAAAATAAAATGGAAAGATATGTGATATGTATTCTGATGAGATGAACCTAATCCCTACGGCTCCCGTTGATTTTAAGTCTGGTTTTATCGCGATCATTGGCAGACCTAATGTGGGCAAGTCAACGATTATGAACTATCTTGTGGGGCAAAAAATTGCGATTACTTCTCCGATCGCCCAGACGACCCGCAACCGTTTGCGGGGGATTTTAACCACCCCAGAATTCCAAATAATTTTTGTGGATACGCCGGGAATTCATAAGCCGCATCATGAGTTGGGGAAAGTTTTGGTAAAAAATGCCCAAAATGCCATTAAGTCGGTGGATATTGTGCTGTTTGTGGTGGATTCTTCCGTGGAATGTGGAGGAGGCGATCGCTTTATTGCGGAGTTTCTCAGTCAAACCAAAACTCCAGTCATCCTCGGATTAAATAAACAAGACCAGCAACCAGAAGACCCTCAGAAAATTGCCCTGTTAGATCGGACTTATCAAGAAATGGCTAAGTTGAATAAATGGGCAATGGTGAAGTTTTCGGCGGTGACTGGTAATGGTCTTGATGATTTATTATCCTTGCTTAAAGAAAAGCTGCCCAATGGTCCCTATTATTACCCCCCTGATTTGGTGACAGATCAGCCGGAACGATTTATTATGGGTGAATTAATTCGCGAGCAAATTTTGCATCTCACTCGTGAAGAGATTCCTCATTCGGTGGCGGTGGGAATTGACCAAGTGGAAGAATCTCCCGAAATTACTCGTGTTTTAGCCACCATTTATGTAGAGCGAGATTCCCAAAAAGGAATTCTGATTGGCAGAAAAGGAGCTATGCTCAAAGAAGTGGGCATCGCTGCCCGGGAACAAATGCAAAAATTAATTAATGGCAAAGTTTATCTGGAGATGTTTGTCAAAGTCCAACCAAAGTGGCGACAATCTCGGCATTTTTTGACAGATTTTGGTTATCGAATTGAGCGGGATTAGTTAAAATGTTATTGGTTATTGGTTATTAGTTGTTGGGTGTTGGTTGTTAGTTATTGGTTATTAGTTATTTGAAGGATGGCAATCCCATAACGAGTAACCAATAACCAATAACAGTAAAGATAAAAACCAAAGCATAAAAACCAAAGCAAATCTTACATTTCCGAGACAATATCAGAGTTCGTTTTATTCTAAGTAACGTAAACTAGCCGATAGATTTTTACGAGGATAAGTCATGGCGCGTCTAGCACTGCTGAGTACATCAGATAAAACTGGCTTAATCGAGTTTGCCCGTCAATTAGTTCAAGACTTTGAATTTGACTTGATCAGCAGTGGCGGAACCGCAAAAGCCTTAAAAGATGCCGGTTTACCCGTGACCAAAGTGGCAGACTATACCGGGTCTCCAGAAATTTTGGGGGGTCGGGTGAAAACGTTGCATCCCCGGATTCACGGGGGAATTTTGGCGAGACGCGATTTGCCAGAAGATATCGCCGATTTACAGAATAACGATATTCGCCCGATTGATTTGGTGGTGGTAAATCTTTATCCGTTTGAGCAAACGATCGCCAAACCGGATGTATCTTATGCCGATGCCATTGAAAATATTGATATTGGGGGGCCAACCCTGTTGCGGGCTGCGGCCAAAAATCACGCTCATTTGACGGTACTTTGCGAACCAGACCAATATGAGGGGTATTTACAGGAAATGCGGAAAAATCAGGGAGAAGTCTCTCTAGCTTTCCGCCAAGTCTGTGCCCAAAAAGCGTTCTGGCATACGGCAACTTATGACCAGGCGATCGCAACTTACCTGGTTAATCAACCATTGGTTGCTTCTTTGGAAGATAACCCTCTGCCCCCTCGGTTTGGCATGGCCGGTCAACAAAAACAGGCATTGCGTTATGGGGAAAACCCCCATCAAACGGCGGCATGGTATCAAGTCGGATTAACGCCTACGGGATGGGCAGCAGCAAAACAACTGCAAGGGAAAGAACTTAGTTATAACAATTTGGTGGATTTGGAAGCCGCCCGACGGATTATTTGTGAGTTTATCGATCCGGAATATCCTCCGGCTGCGGCCATTTTGAAGCATACTAATCCCTGCGGCGTGGCGTTTGGTAATACCTTGGTTGAAGCTTACGAAAAAGCTTTAGCTGCGGATCCGATTTCCGCTTTTGGTGGCATTGTGGCGGTGAACCGGCCTCTGGATGCAGCGACGGCAACGGAGATGAAAAAGCTATTTTTAGAATGTATTGTTGCCCCAAGTTGTGAGCCGGAAGCGGAAGAATTGCTCCAGAAGAAATCTAAGTTACGAGTGCTGACTTTGCCGGATTTAATCAGTGGTCCAAAGCAAGTGATTAAGGCGATCGCGGGTGGTTTTCTGGTGCAAAATACCGATGATGCGGTGGAAAATCCCAGCGAGTGGCAAGTGGTGACGAAAAAGCAACCTACCGAGGATCAGTTGCAAGAGTTGCTGTTTGCTTGGAAGGTGGTGAAGCACGTTAAATCTAATGCTATTGTCGTGACTCGCGATCGCACTACCTTGGGAGTGGGCGCCGGTCAAATGAACCGGGTCGGGGCGGCGAAAATTGCCCTGGAACAAGCGGGAGAAAAAGCCAAAGGTGCGGTGCTCTCTAGTGATGCCTTTTTCCCCTTTGATGATTCGGTACGGACCGCAGTGGCTGCGGGAATTGAGGCGATCGTCCAACCCGGTGGCAGTCTCCGCGACCAAGACTCTATTGATGCTGCTGATGAATTGGGCATCGTCATGGTCTTTACCGGAATGCGTCACTTCTTACATTAAATCAGCTATCCTCCTGTTAGTCTTCTGTGCTCTTTGTGTCTGAGGTGGTTCATTTTCCCCACTTCAGACACAGAGGACACAGATATTTTTTGAGTAAAAATATGTTTGAAGAACAACCAAAAACCCTGCAACAAAAAGTTAAGTTACTCGCCACTGAAGCGTTACAGAAATCCGAGCATTCCGCTTGGTTTGATGTGTTATATTCCCAAGCAAATAAGGATGCCAGTCAAGTTCCTTGGGCTAAGTTAACCGCTCATCCTTATTTACAAGATTGGCTGAATGACCAAATTATTCAGGGTCAAGGAAAGTCGGCATTAGTGATTGGTTGTGGCTTAGGAGATGATGCAGAAACTTTGGCAGACCTGGGGTTTCAGGTGACGGCTTTTGATATTTCCCCCACAGCGATCGCCTGGGCAAAGGAACGATTTCCTAATTCCCCAGTTAACTATGTGGTAGCGGATTTATTGGCTTTAAATCCCGATTGGCAGGGGAAATTTGATTTCGTATTTGAATGTCGCAATATCCAAGCATTGCCCTTGAATATTCGCGAAAAAGTTATTAATGCGATCACGCCTTTAGTCGCTCCTGGTGGCACTTTATTAGTGATTACTAGAATTCGTGACTTTGATGCCCAACCCGATGGCCCGCCTTGGCCATTATCAGAAACAGAATTAGCCCAGTTTCAGAAATTTGGCTTATCAGAAATTAGCCGTCATACATTCATTGAAAGCGAACATCATCAGGTGGAACAGGTCAGAATTGAATATAAGTTAAATGTTGAAAGTTAAATTTTTATTTTCTCATTCAAGCAGGACAAGTCATTGCCTTGTCCTTTTTTTTGCCTGGGTTCAATATATCAATATCTAGGGTTTTCATATTTGATGTACAAAAAGCGATCGGTTCTCTGGAAGCTTAGAAATTTATCATATTTCTGATTTAGGGGATCGCTTGTTTTTTACTTTTCCTGGTTTACAGTTAATCATCAGTTGTTTTGATTGACATAAAAATATATTATTATCATTTTTTTCAATATCAATGAATAATGAATAATGAATTAAATTATAAAAATTAAAATTTTCAAAAAAATGTTATTATTTTATTAGGAAAAACCTAAATTATTCCCTAAATAAAAATATGACTAAAACAGCCGATATTGGGAGTAAAAGATTAATTAGCCTAGAACCAGAAAAATGGGTGAAATGGCTCACGTCATTTGCTGATGTACAAGTCCGAGAAATTGTGAACTCGGATTTCCAATGGATTAGCCGAGAAGGAGACGTATTAGTCCGCGCTTATAGCCCCGAATGTGGGGAATTCTTGCTAGTAAATGAGTTACAATTATATTACACAGGAAAAATGCCCCGGCGAATCAGAGCTTATGTTGCCTTGGCAGAAGAAAAGTATCAACTACCTGTATATCCAGTATTGGTAAATATTCTTCAAAGTAGTTATGCCAATATTCCCCAGGGTTACTTTTCCGAATTTGCCGGTTTACAAGCGCGTCAAGACTATCGAGTAATTAACCTGTGGGAAGTGAATGCGGAAATAGTTTTTGAGCGATCGCTGACCGCACTTTTGCCCTTTGTTCCCGTTTTAAAAGGAGGTGGAGAAAAATCAACCGTACAACGAGCTTTGCGATTGTTACGTAATGACGAAAAACTCAGCGACCTGGAAACTCTTTTGGCGTTTTTTGCTACCTTTGTTTTAGAAAGTAGCGTTGTGCAACAAATAATGAGGTGGGATATGGCAGTATTACAAAAATCTCCCTGGTATCAAGAAATTTTGAATCAAGGAGTTCAACAAGGACGAGAAGAAGGACTTTTATCCGCGATCGCCCTGGGATTAGAATTAAAATTTGGGGAAACCGCATTAGAACTGATGCCCGCAGTTTCTCAAATTAAAAATGTGGAACGCTTGACGGAACTGAAGGACGCAATTAAAACCGTCAATAGTCTGGCAGAATTCCAGCGAATGATTTAATATTTATTGCCGGTTATTGGTTATTACTTATTTCGGGCAAACAGCCAATAATAAATAACCAATAACGAACAGGGAACAGGGAACAGGGAACGGGGAACAAGCAACAGGCAATATTCCCCGTTCCCTGATAACTGTTACCCGTTCTCCTTTTCACTTTCCCCAATCAAAGAATCCCTACCCAAAGAATCCCTGCCCAACAACAAATAACCAACAACTAACAACGGTAGGGGTCGATGGGAGCTTCACAACTCCCACCTCCCATTCAGAACGGAGCGTGCCACTTTCGCGGCACTCCGCTCCTAGCTGCGCTTGCTAAACCAATAGCATCCTAATGGGGAAGTCGTTAAACGTTCCCGTTTGGCATAGCGTTCATCCTTTGTCCCTTTAAAATCACACCATGTCGTAAGCGACTGGTTTTGTGCGTCCTTTGGACTTACTAATAATCGCTAACTTCACAGCCGTGGCACGTCTGCATATCCACTGGCAAAACCGGCGGAAAAGAGCTTTCTTGCCACATCCCATTCCCAATATTTCATCCGCTTACACACTATCGCTACTTACCATTACTGGTAAGAGAAATATGGGTTTACTTCGTTCCCTAGTGGTGGTTGAATGCGCTTTTAGGGTCTTCCCTGTCCCCCTAGGTATTTCTGGGATTCCTTTGTGACTGACCTGTTAAATTCGTCACCTTTCCCTATGCCATTTTGGACGCAGCGTAACAAGCAGTTTCGCTACTTTTGTTTGGAGAGGGTTCAAGCCGGGAATTCGCTCTCGCTGCCCATGAGCGCTTGACTTGCTGATTTTTCCCATCTGCTTAGGGATGATCAGCTTTCCTACCCGCTTCACGAGTAAAGATAGTGAATCTTTACCGTGGGGTGAGGTGTCTATGACCTCGGAGGAAAAACCCTCCGGGAATCTTTGTCTACAGGACTATCCTGTACACCCCCAGAGTTATGTAGGTCAGAACCTACACCAGACGCAGGTTTTGGGTTTTATCCCTAGACTTTCCGCCTGAACGAATCGCACTAACAACTAACAACTAAAAAGGGTAAATTAATGGTGCGATCGCCACCGTAACGATGCCAAGTAAGACATCCATAGGCAAGCCAATCAGCAGAAAATCAGTAAACTTATATCCTCCAGGCCCGTAAACCATCATATTAGTTTGATAACCAACCGGGGTAGCAAAACCCGCAGAAGCCCCAATCATAACTGAAATGACAAACGGCATGAAATCAACGCCTAAGTTTTGAGCAATGGAGATAGAAATCGGAAACATAATCGCGGCAGCAGCATTGTTAGTAATAATTTCTGTAATTACGACTGTGAGGGTATAAACGACCGCTAATACTACCCAAGGATTATCCCCAGCGATGCTAATACAAGTAGAGGCGATCGCCTGTGCTGCACCCGTATTCTCCAGGGCGTCACCAATTCCCAAAGCAGCGCCAATTACCAGCAATACCGACCATTCAATACTCTGTAATGAACGATTGGGTGAACAGCAACCTGTCACCAACATCGCGATTGCCGCACCAATTGATACATTCAACATACTTACCCAATTAAAGCCAGCAACGATAACCATTACTGCTAAAATCGCGATCGCCCAAGGAGCTTTCTCATGGCGCAACGGTTCAGAATCAGGAATACTACTCACTAAATAAAAATCTTTGGAAGCTCGCTGTTTTTCCAAAAACATCGGATGAGCTTCTAATAACAAATTATCTCCTGGTTCGAGAACAATATCCCCAATTTTGCCTAACAATCTTTTACCATTTCTGGCCACTGCCAAAACTACCGCATTATAGCGACTTCTGAACTGTCCTTCACGAATGGTTTTATTCACCAATGGACAAGTATTAGAAACCACCGCCTCAATCATGCACCGTTCAGTCCGGGGACTATTCAGCTTAAACACTTGATCCGTTGCCGGTTGCAGTCCACGCATCTGATGCAAATCAAGCACCGACTCGACGATCCCAACAAATACCAGTTGGTCATTTTCGCGCAACACTTCCTTGGGACTGACTGCCGGTAATACTTGATTCCCCCGGACAATTTCTGCCAGGTACAATCCCGGTAGATGGCGGAGTCCTGCATCTTCAACGTTTTTTCCGGCCAGGGGACTCTGTGGTGATACCACCATTTCTATCGTGTACTGACGCAGTTCATCAGTGTTGCCCAGCACAGGTTTACGGATGGGTAATAGCCACCCTTGAGTCAAATAAAGAAATGCGGTTCCTGCCACCGCACAGGGCAGCCCCACCCCAGTAATATCAAACATCCCTAAGCCTGGATGATCGGTGTTGGCAATCAATAATCCATTCACCACCAGGTTGGTGCTGGTGCCAATCAAAGTGCAGATACCGCCGAAAATCGCGGCATAACTCACTGGAATCATTAATTTAGATGGGCTGATGCTGATTTTGCGGCACCAATCTTTCACCACTGGGATAAACATCGCCACCACAGGAGTATTATTCAGAAAAGCGCTCAACCCGATAATGGGTGGCATTAAGCGCAGTAGCGCCGCTTTTTCTCCTTTGGGCAACCCCAGCACCCGCTGAGAAATCCAGCCCAAGGCTCCAGTTTGCTGAAGTCCAGTGACGACCATATAGAGGACGCCAACTGTAACCATCCCCTCGTTGCTAAATCCAGCTAGGGCACTTTTTGTATCCAAAATCCCGCTGAGTAATAACACCGATAAAGCCCCAAGAAAGACAATTTCTGCCGGTAATGAGGTAAACCCATTCAACAGTAGGGCCACTAGAGTCACTGCCATACTCACCCATGCTTGCCACCCAAGAGTCGCCAGTTGGGAGTTTACCCAGACATCCCAAAAGGCGATTATGATCGCCACCGTGGTACTTAGTAGCATTAGTAAAAACCATTGCTTTTTATTATTTTTCTTTGGAATCAACCAATCTCGTAAAAATTGCGAGGTTCGCATCATAGAGAAACTTCCTTAAAACTGAGCCAACTATCCTGAGTTGTATTCTAATCTCAGTCGCAAAAAAAAGATCGATTTCACAAAAAATAAAAAAAATATTCAAAAAAAATTACAAACGTATATTGTTTGGATAAAAATTAGTTTGATGTAATTTAAAATATTTAATAATATTAAATATTTTAAATTACTGTTTTTTTTGTTTGTGATAATAAGCTAATTTTATCTTTTTATTATATAATAATATGCTAATCTGTAATTGACTGATTCATTGATTTGCTTGGTCAAAAACATAGCAAGATTGATTCTATAGGCTTTACTTAAAATCATCAACATAACATAACAAATGGGTTTCAGTACAGACCACTGTTATTGTGCAATCCAGCGAGCCAATTTAGACGATTCAGAAAAATCAGAAAAAACTGTGAATTATTATGGTTTGAAATATTATAAAGCGATATATATAAAGCGACATGAAGTTTTGGCGATCGCTACCAAAAATAAAGCCTACAGGTAATGGTAGTTAAATCGTCAGCCCATAAGCTTATAGTCAGCCGTAAGCAGTTAGCTGATAGCTGATAGGTGATAGCTTTTAAGCTTAGATTATTTCCTGCTGCCATGATAATAAATCATACCATATGATTGCCAGATGACGCAGTTAATGAGTAAGCGATCGCCCCTGAAAAAGAAACCGGGTTTCTATGATAATTTATGGAAACAGAGATTTTCTCAAGAAACCCGGTTTCTGGGTGTTCTGGTGCCAATTAATTTAGGTTTTGAGCGTGCGATCGGCCATCTCACTTAACACCTCATCCATCCAAGCATTAATACTTTTGCCAGCTTTTTTAGCCGCAATAAAAATTTTCCGGTGGGTTTCTGGACTCGTGCGATAGGGCAACTTTCCAGAAAACGGTCGTCCGGGTTCTCGTCCTAACTTTTGGCAAAATTCTAGATAGTCATCAACCGAATTTTGGAATTCTTGACGAGCTTCTTCAACGGTTTTACCCTGAAATGTGATGACATCATTAATATCCAGGACTGTGCCAAATAGAATATCTGCTTCGGCATCGACTTCAACTTGACCTGTGTAACCTTTGTAAGTGAACATAGTAAATCAATATTTTTGATGAAAGTGTCTGTAATCAAAACTGGAAAAATATAAATTGCTCCATAACCCAAAAACCAAAGCCACTAGAAAAATCATTTGATTTAATGATATCATATTATAATTTTATTGACAATAAAATTGGAGTAAGTGATATGACAAAGCAAAATGGCTGGGAATTTTGGATCGATCGCGGCGGCACATTTACCGATATTGTTGCCAAACGTCCCGACGGAAAATTAGTGATTCATAAAGTGTTATCGGAAAATCCCGATTAGTTGGCGATCGCCAAAGCAACCAATATCTATGTGACAAGTCGGCGATCGCTGTTTTCGATGCGATATAATTTAGACGATTCAGCAAAAACTGTGAATTATCCTTTTAACTCTTATGAAGCGAGACGAAGTATTGGCGATCGTTGCCAAACATCAAGGCGAATTACAGGCAATGGGAGTTAAATCTTTAGCCTTATTTGGTTCCGTGGCTAGAGATGAAGCAAAACCGGATAGTGATGTGGATTTTTTAGTGGAATTTGACGATCGCCCCATTGGATTGTTTGACGTGAGTCGAGTCCGTTTGTATTTAGAAGATGTTTTAGGTTGTTCGGTGGATATGGGAAGTCCAGACTCGCTGAAGCCATACTTGCGCGATCGCGTTTTAAAGGAGGCGATTTGTGCCTTCTAGAGAATCCATCGATAGAATTCGTGATATTTTAGCTGCAATTAAGCGAATAGAAAAGCGCACAGCAGAGGTAAACTTTTCCGAATTTGAAGCTAATGATACCATTGCCAATGCTTGTCTCTATGACTTCATGATCATTGGTGAAGCGGCTATCAATATTGACACCGAACTCAAGACCTACTATTCTCAGATTCCCTGGCGCTTAATGGGGGATATGCGTAACGTGATTGCACATGAATACTTCCAAGTTGAACTAGATATTGTTTGGCATACCATCCAAAATTATTTACCTCCTTTGATTCCGCAATTAGAAGCAATATTGCAGCAGGAAGGAGTTATTGAGTAAGCGATTCGCGCAGCGATCCGATCGAAGCGGAATCGTCCCTGAAAAGAAACCGGGTTTTTGCCATCAATGCCTGGATCAAAACAGAGGTTTAATTCAGAAATCCGGTTTTTGGTTTTATTTTCTGGATCGTTCTGGTAGCCATGAGTTTAAACCCGTGACTACCATTATTTGTAAAATTTGCTAGTATTTTTGACATATTCTCTCTAAGGACAAAAAATGATGAGTAATATTTCTACCAATCAAAATCCCTGGGAATTCTGGATCGATCGCGGCGGCACATTTACCGATATTGTTGCCAAACGTCCCGACGGACAATTAGTGATTCATAAAGTGTTATCGGAAAATCCCGATCGCTATAGTGACGCCCCTTGTCAGGGAATTCGAGAAATTTTGGGCATTCCCACAGATGAACCCATCCCTGGGGAATTGATTTCCGCAGTAAAAATGGGCACTACCGTGGCAACAAATGCCCTATTAGAACGGAAAGGCGATCGCACGGTTTTAGTCATTACTAAAGGATTTCGAGATGCCTTGCGAATTGGTTATCAAAATCGCCCGGATATTTTTGCGCGGGAAATTGTTCTGCCAGAAATGCTTTATGAACAAGCGATCGAAGTCGCCGAACGCTACAATGCCCACGGGGAAGAATTGCAACCCGTAAATGAAGCGCCATTAATTGCCCAATTGCAGCAAGCATATCACAGCGGCATTCGTTCTTGCGCGATCGCATTAATGCATGGCTATCGCTATCCGAAACACGAACAGCAAATTGCCGAAATTGCCCGCAAAATTGGCTTTAATCAAATTTCCGTTTCCCACCAAGTTAGCCCCTTAATGAAATTAGTTAGCCGGGGAGATACTACCGTAGTCGATGCCTATCTTTCTCCTATTTTACGCCGCTATGTCGATCGCGTTGCCGGACAACTTTCCGACAACCAATCGAAACATTCCGCCCCAACATTAATGTTTATGCAATCAAATGGTGGGTTAACAGATGCCCAAAAATTTCAAGGCAAAGATAGCATATTATCTGGGCCTGCGGGGGGCATTGTTGGGGCAGTTCAAACCAGTAAAATGGCCGGTTTTGATAAAATTATCACCTTTGACATGGGGGGAACATCCACAGACGTAGCCCATTATAACGGCGAATACGAACGAGAATTTGAAACAGAAATTGCTGGGGTTCGCCTCCGAACTCCCATGATGTCAATTAATACCGTCGCTGCCGGTGGGGGTTCAATTTTATTTTTTGATGGGTCACGATATCGGGTTGGGCCAGAGTCAGCCGGGGCAAATCCTGGACCTGCTTGTTATCGCCAAAATGGGCCATTAACTGTCACCGATTGTAATGTCATGTTAGGCAAAATTCAGCCGCAATTTTTCCCTAAAGTATTTGGCAAAAATGGTGATTTACCTTTAGATGGGGAAATTGTCCGGCAAAAATTTCATCAATTAACTACAGAAATTAACGCGAAAACTGGTAGCAATTCCACCCCGGAACAAGTAGCCGCCGGATTTTTAGCGATCGCGGTGGAAAATATGGCCAATGCCATCAAAAAAATATCCTTACAACGGGGTTATGACGTTTCTGAATATACCCTCTGTTGTTTTGGCGGCGCCGGGGGACAACACGCTTGCCAAATTGCCGAAACTTTAGGCATGAAACAAGTATTTATCCATCCTTATGCTGGAGTTTTATCGGCTTTCGGCATGGGATTAGCGGATGTTCGCGTGATTCAGCAACGGGCAATTGAAGCCCCATTATCCCCAGAATTATTATCAAAATTGCAGCAAATATTCACTGAATTAGCTGCAAAAGGTAAACAAGAAATCGCCAATAACGATATCAGTGATTTAACAGAAAATCAAGATTGCCAAGTTTTCCCCAAAGTCCAGCTAAAATATCAGGGAACGGATTCATCCTTGATTGTAGATTTTACCGAAAATGTGGCCACTATGCAAGCCGAATTTGCAGCCGCGCACCAGCAACGTTATGGCTTTATTCAACCAGAAAAAGCCCTAATTGTTGAGGCTGTTTCTGTGGAAGTGGTGCAAATTATGGATAGTCCCGAAGACCCCATAATTTATCGTCACAGTCCCGAACCTCCCTCACCCATTGCCACGGTACAAATGTATGTAGGCGATCGCTGGCAAGAAACTCCCGTTTTTCAGCGGGATAATTTACAACCGGGAGATATAATTACCGGCCCTGGGATTATTATTGAAGCAACGGGAACGAATGCGATCGCGCCCAATTGGCAGGCCAAAATCACCGAGAAAAATCATTTAATTCTCACCAAACAAACAGCAATTTCCTCCTCTCCCGTTTCCCCAAAAACAACCCATATCACCGCCAAACCAGACCCGGTAATGTTGGAAATTTTCAACAACTTATTTCGGGCGATCGCGGAACAAATGGGCATCACCTTGCAAAACACCGCCTCCTCCGTCAACATCAAAGAACGCCTCGACTTTTCTTGTGCCATATTCGATCAAAACGGACAATTAGTAGCCAACGCCCCTCATATTCCCGTCCATCTTGGGTCAATGAGTGAAAGCGTTCAAGCCCTAATCAAAGACAAAAACAACACCCTACAACCGGGGGATGTTTATATTTCCAATAACCCCTACAATGGCGGCACCCATTTACCTGACATCACCGTCATCACCCCTGTATTTCTAACCGAATCATCCCAAAAATCCGCTGCCCCATCCGGTGCGCCCATCTTCTACCTTGCCTCTCGTGGACACCATGCAGACATTGGCGGAATTACTCCCGGTTCCATGCCTCCTAACAGTACCTCCGTAGAACAAGAAGGCATATTATTTGACAATTTCCAGTTAGTTTCTCGCGGTAAATTCCAAGAAAACGAACTACTGGAAAAACTCAACTCCAGCCCCTATCCTGCCCGCAACCCAGCCCAAAATATCGCCGACTTGCAAGCGCAAATTGCCGCCAACAAACGGGGGATTCAAGAAATAGAAAACATGGTCAACCATTTCGGCTTAGAAACCGTCCAAGCCTATATGGGATATGTGCAGAACAATGCCGAAGAATCGGTTCGCCGAGTGATTAACGTTCTCAAAGATGGGGAATTTACCTATCTTATGGATGCAGGAGGAACCATCCAGGTAAAAGTCACTTTAGACAAAACCACCCGCAGCGCCAAAATCGACTTTACCGGCACATCTCCCCAACAAAATAGCAATTTTAACGCCCCGGCTGCGGTATGTAAAGCGGCGGTTCTCTATGTATTTCGTACCCTAGTTGATGACAATATACCCCTCAATGCTGGTTGCATGAAACCATTAGAAATTATCATTCCCGAAGGCTGTATGCTAAACCCCCAATATCCCGCTGCGGTAGTTGCCGGAAATGTCGAGACATCCCAGGCGATCGTGGATGCTTTATATGGGGCATTAGGAGTGATGGCCGCATCCCAAGGAACCATGAATAACTTCACTTTTGGTAATAAAAAATATCAATATTATGAAACCATTTGTGGCGGTTCTGGGGCTGGGCAAACCTTCAATGGAACTGATGCAGTGCATACGCACATGACCAACTCTCGGTTAACCGATCCAGAAGTTTTAGAATGGCGTTTTCCCGTCATATTAGAAAGTTTTGCCATTCGGGAAAATAGTGGCGGTAAAGGACAATATCGCGGGGGCAATGGGGTGATTCGTTGCCTGCGTTTCCAAGAACAAATGACCGCCGGTATTTTATCGAATCATCGGCTTATTTCTCCCTTTGGGTTAAATGGTGGCAGTGACGGGGCTTTGGGTAAAAATTATGTCCAACGTCGCGATGGAACTGTGGAACAATTAGACAGTACCGGGGCAGTAGAAATGTATCCGGGAGATATGTTTATTATTGAAACTCCTGGGGGCGGTGGCTATGGCCATGATTTGATTGAGGAATCATAAACATTGAGAACATTGGGCAAAGCATTCGCGGATTAGTCCTAACGCTTAACCGATAGGTTTGGGCGCGAATGCTTTGCCCCTACAAGATATAATGGGCTATAATCCAATTATTCATAAACAGTGAATGACCATGAAAATTCAGCGAATTGAAATTCAGAATTTCCGAGGATTCGATCATTTTACCTGCGATTTAACTGACCCCTGTTTAATTGTGGGAAATAAAGGCAGTGGCAAAACTAGCCTAATGGAAGCATTGGCGATCGCTGCTGGTTCCCTGTTTTTAGGGTTTAGCGATATTCCATATCGTAATATTCATAAAGAAGATGTGCGGAAGTGTCCGGTAGTAATTTCATGTCAAGGGATAGTGAATGGACAAGGAATTAGTTGGAAGCGAACTATAGAAAAGGAAAACGGCAGAACTACTTCGGTTCATGCTAAAGAAATAGAAAAAATTGCCCAGCAACTTCAGCAAGGAATTCGCAAGGGAGAAGATATTATTCTACCAATAGTTGCTTATTATAGTGCAAAGCGATGGCCGAGCAAAAAATTGAAAGCTATTGAAGCGAATAAGCCAAAGTCAGTTATTTTAGGTAATTTGAATTGGTTTAATCCGACAAAAAATTATAAACAACTCTGGGAATGGTTCAAAATCATGGAATTAATAGCCAGACAAGAGGGACAACCCTGGGAGGTCTTTATGGCAGTGAAAGAAGCGATCGCCGACTGTTCGGAAAATATAAAAGATGTTGTTTACGATCTACGGCAAGAGGAATTACTTTTAAAACTAGAAAATCAAGAAATAAATTTTTGTGATTTGGATAAGCAAAATCGCAATTTATATAATTTATTAGGAATGGTCGCGGATATTGCTTATCGCTGCGCTGTCCTAAATCCTCAGTTATACGAACAAGCAACCAAACAAACCCCTGGAGTGGTATTAATCGATGACTTAGAATTGCATCTAGATTCAGAATTGGAAAAAAATATAATGAACAAGCTTCGGCAGATATTTCCCATGATACAATTTATTGGGACAACCCAATCACCGCTGATTACCATAGAACCCCAGCAAATTGTCAACCTTAAATCATTATAGTCTCTAGCAGTCATCAAAGGTCAAATTTAGCCTTGTTTAAGGATTGGAGAAAACTATGAAAATTAACCGAATCATACTTGAGAACTTTAGATGCTTTGAAAACGAGGAGTTTGAACTCTCATCGCCTTATACTTTAATTATTGGGAATAATGGTAAAGGGAAGACAGCGATTTTGGATGCGATCGCTGTTGGGATTAGTGCTTTACTATCAGAGGTTAGTGAATCAGGTTCTTTGCTTTTCTTAAAAGATAATGACGTGCGTCTCGCATCATATAAAAAAGGTAGAAACATTGACATTCAGCCTCAATATCCGGCTTCAGTAAGCTGTGAAGGAATTTTTGCAGAACAAGAAATTACCTGGACGCAATCTTTAGTCCGCAGCAATCTTAAGGTTAAGATAGATAAGACAATAGAAGATTTATCTAAAAAGCTGAAGGAAATCGCGTTTAATGGTCAAACTGACCTTTTACCTCTCATCATTTATTATGGAACAGATCGTCTCTGGATTCCCAACCAAAATCAAACAAAGGAAAATCAAGATGAGAATAATTCCGTAAAAGAATCCCGAACTAAAGGCTATGAGAATTGTTTCGATACTGACTTAAATATAACCTGGTTAACTGATTGGCTGAGAAAGAAAGAAGAAAAAGCCTTAAAATCAGCGCGGAGTGATGCACTAGAAGTCGTGACCAGTGCTCTTGCTGACTGTATGGAAGATGAAGACTGGCAGACGATTACTTATGATTCGATGAAAAATGAGGTTTTGGCTGAGGCAAAAGATGGGCGTTTACTGCCCCTGCGACTCCTGAGTGATGGGGTGCGGAATATGTTCGCAATGGTTGCGGATATGGCTTATCGGGCGGCCATGTTGAATCCTCACTTAGGCAAGAATGCGGCTAAAGAAACACCGGGCATTGTATTAATTGATGAAATTGATTTACACCTGCATCCTAGTTGGCAGCGCGGTGTGGTGGAAGCATTACATCGTACCTTCCCAAATATTCAGTTTATCGCTACTACTCATTCACCATTTATTATCCAGTCTCTCCGTCGTGAATTAGGAAAATTAATTAGTTTAGATGCTCAAGAAACAATCGATTATGATAAGTATGACAATCAATCCATTACAGATATTGTTAAAAATGTGATGGGTATTGAAGTACCGCAACAAAGCGATCGCGATCCAAAAATGAAGGCTACTGCGGAGGAATATATTCCATATAGCGACAATCCTGCTTATGAAGCATTTCTTCAACGGAAAAAACTCGTAGACGGTTTTGATACGGAGGCTACAAAATGAAACCTGTTAGGTAAACAAGCGATCGAGCAAACCCCTGAAGTGGTATTAATTGATGACTTAGAATTGCATCTAGATTCAGAATTGGAAAAAAATATAATGAACAAGCTTCGGCAGATATTTCCCATGATACAATTTATTGGGACAACCCAATCATCGCTGATTAGCGAGGAAATAGAACGCCAGCAAATTGTCAACCTGAAATCATTATAGTCTCTAGCAGTCATCAAAGGTCAAATTTAGCCTTGTTTAAGGATTGGAGAAAACTATGAAAATTAACCGAATCATACTTGAGAACTTTAAATGCTTTGAAAACGAGGAGTTTGAACTTTCAGCCCCCTATACTTTAATTATTGGGGCTAACGGTAAAGGGAAGACAGCGATTCTGGATGCGATCGCTGTTGGGATTAGTGGTTTACTATCAGAGGTTAGTGAACCAGATTCGTTGCGTTCCTTAAAAGATCGCGACGTGCGTCTCAAATCATATAAAAAAGGTAGAAACATTGACATTCAGCCTCAATATCCGGCTTCAGTAAGCTGTGAAGGAATTTTTGCAGAACAAGAAATTACCTGGACGCAATCTTTGGCTGATACAGGGAATAAGCCTAGGACAGATAAAACCATAAAGACTTTATCTCAAAATCTCAATAAAATGATCTCTAATGGTCAAAATAGCCTTTTACCTCTCATCGTTTATTATGGAACAGATCGTCTCTGGATTCCCAACCAAAATCAAACAAAGGAAAATCAAGATGAGAATAATTCCGTAAAAGAATCCCGAACTAAAGGCTATGAAAATTGTTTCCATCCTGACTCAAATATAACCTGGTTAATTGATTGGCTGAGAAAGGAAGAAGAAAAAGCCTTAAAATCAACGCGGAGTGATGCTTTAGAAGTCGTGACCAGTGCTGTTGCCAAGTGTATGGAAGATGAAGACTGGCAGACCATTACTTATGATTCGGTGAAAAGTGAAGTATTGGCTGAGGCAACAGATGGGCGTTTCCTGCCACTACGACTTCTCAGTGATGGGGTGCGGAATATGTTAGCAATGGTTGCGGATATGGCTTATCGGGCGGCCATGTTGAATCCTCACTTAGGCAAGGATGCGGCTAAAGAAACACCGGGCATTGTATTAATTGATGAAATTGATTTACACCTGCATCCTAGTTGGCAGCGCGGTGTGGTGGAAGCATTACATCGTACCTTCCCAAATATTCAGTTTATCGCCACTACTCATTCACCATTTATTATCCAGTCTCTCCGGTTAGGAGACCTGATTAACTTGGATAATGAAAAAAATCCTCTTTATTATAACAGAAGTATTGAGGATATTGCGGATCTGGTGATGGGTATAGACGTACCACATAAGGGTCAGCGATTTTTACGGATGAAAGCAGATGCTGAAAAATACTTGCGGTTAATAGAAGATGCGAAAAATGCTAAAACATTTGACTCAGGATATCTAAGAGAAATTGAAGATCAACTAAATGAATTAGAAACGCAATTAAAAATGCGATACAGTGACGATGCTGCTTATCATGCTTTTCTCAGAATGAACCGGAGAGCAGCCCTATCTGGTCAGGAGGTAGCCAAATGAGACCAGTTAATAAAGGTGATTGGCCAAAAGATCCTAAGACGAATGATTCTAAAGTGTTTACATCCGATCGCAAAATAGAGGATAATACTTACAAAGAGGCAAAGAAAGATCTGATTTGTAGATTAGGTCCTTATTGTTCTTATTGCGAAACCAAATTAGATATCTCTACTTCTCATGTAGAACATAAGTTACCAAAAAGCTTGGAGAAGTATTATTCATTAAGAGGGGATTGGGACAACTTTCTGCTTGCCTGTAGTCCTTGCAATAATGCTAAATCAGATAAAGACATAGAATTAGATGATGTTTATTGGCCTGATATCGATAATACAGCATGGATTTTTGATTATCAATTTCACCAACAAAAAAATGGAGAAGAAGTTGTAATTATCGAGGTTAATTCTAATCTTAGTCAGTCTCAAAAAGAAAAAGCGCAAATAACTTTGGAGTTAACTGGTCTAAATCGCTATCCGGGCGGTCCAGATGAACCTAGACCCGCAGATGAAAGATATGAACATCGCACAGAAGCTTGGAACAAGGCGCATCGGTCTCTAAAACTTTTGCAAAAATTAGATGACGAAGAAATGCGTCAAGATATTGTTGTTCAAGCAAAGGATAAAGGATTTTTTTCTGTGTGGATGACAGTATTTCAAGACGACCCGGATATGTTAGAGCGTTTTATGGAGGAGAAGGCTTTTCCCGGAACTGCGAGAGAGGAGTGTTTTGACGAACATGGCAGACCGAAGCCTACTATTAGTAGACCCAAGTCTTCCACTAATGTTGAACCTCAACCATCCTACGATTCTGATATATGGGATGATGAGGCAGAATCTCTATTGGAAGAAGAGGAAGAAACCTCAACAGAACCGGAGGCTGAAACACCACAACCTGATGCTGAATTTTTACCCGTGGATGATTATTTTAGATCGGAAGAAAACAGCAGATCGCTATTCACACGATTAATCGATGCTTTTTCAGGAAATCGTCAAGATTATATCGGCGATCGCGATGAATTACTGTCTTTAGAAGATTCGGAACTAGAATCAGAAGATTTTCTATCAGAAGAATCAGCAGAATCAGAATCCCCGGATGAACCGGAAACGGAAACTGAGGCGATCGATTCGGAACCAGAATCAGAAGATTTTCTATCAGAAGAATCAGCAGAATCAGAATCCCCGGATGAACCGGAAACGGAAACTGAGGCGATCGATTCGGAATCTGAATCAGAAGATTTTCTATCAGAAGAATCAGCAGAATCAGAATCCCCGGATGAACCGGAAACTGAAACTGAGGCGATCGATTCGGAACCAGAATCAGAAGATTTTCTATCAGAAGAATCAGTAGAATCAGAATCCCCGGATGAACCGGAAGCGGAAACTGAGGCGATCGATTCGGAAACTGAATCAGAAGATTCTTTAGAATCAGCAAAATCAGAATCCCCGGATGAACCGGAAACGGAAACTGAGGCGATCGATTCGGAACCAGAATCAGAAGATTTTCTATCAGAAGAATCAGCAAAATCAGAATCCCCGGATGAACCGGAAACGGAAACTGAGGCGATCGATTCGGAACCAGAATCAGAAGATTTTCTATCAGAAGAATCAGCAGAATCAGAATCCCCGGATGAACCGGAAACGGAAACTGAGGCGATCGATTCGGAATCTGAATCAGAAGATTTTCTATCAGAAGAATCAGCAGAATCAGAATCCCCAGATGAACCGGAAACGGAAACTGAGGCGATCGATTCGGAAACTAAACCAGAAGATTCTATGGAAACTGAGGCGATCGATTCGGAACCTGAACAACCTGAAGCAACTGTTAATCGTCAACCTCAACCAACACAGACTTATTCTATTCCGCAACAATCACCACAATATCTAGAAACAGAGAATGACCGAAAAGACAAACCTGTAGTCAACCCTTCCCTGACTCAAACACCGCGTTATCAAATCGCTGATGTGATTCCTTTACAATATGAAACTTCTATTTTAGATTGGTTGGAAAGAAGCGGTCGATTGATGGATAGAACCAGTGATAATGATGAAAATCTGCTGGACTCTGAGGAAGAAATTGCCGAACTGATTGAGAATGATGGCAAATATGATGATGATGATGACGACATCATGCTGGATGATGATTAAAGCATAAAATCTTAAACAAGCATGGGTTGAAGAAGAGGAAAAACCCCGTCAGCATCCAAATACAGAAACCGGGTTTCTTTTCGGGAAATCACAGATAACTGTGGGAGGCAAAAAAGAAACCCGGTTTCTTGGCATTTCGGAGTGTAATTTTTCACCACAGAGGCACAGAGAACACAAAGAGAGTAGAAAAAGATGCAAAATCTTGCCGATTTCCAATTGATTCAGCTATAATCTAATTATTCTCATCTGAATGTTTAAACCCAATTATGAGCAATAGTGATTTTTTTAACGAGTCCAGAGAGCAGTCTTTAGTGAAAGCTGAAATTGTGGCTAAATATTTTTGGGCTTGGGCAAAAGTAATTATCCCTTCGGCAAAGAAAAGAAATAACAACATTGCATACGTTGATTTATTTTCTGGGCCGGGACGCTACAAAGATGGTTCTCAGTCTACACCATTACGGATTTTGGAACGGGCGATCGTCGAACCCGATATGCGACAAATGCTTATCACCATCTTTAATGATATTGATTCTAATAACACCCAATCTCTTCAGGAAGCGATCGCCTCACTAGATGGCATCAATACCTTAACGCATAAACCCAGAGTATTAAACAAAGAAGTAGGAGAAGAAATTGTTCAAAACTTGCAACAGATTCGCTTAGTTCCCACACTTTTTTTCATCGATCCTTGGGGTTACAAAGGCTTATCACTTGGATTAATTGGATCGGTGATTAAAGATTGGGGTTGCGATTGCATATTTTTCTTTAACTATAACCGAATTAATATGGGCTTGAATAATCAAGCTGTTAAAGAACACATGAACGCTCTATTTGGTGAAGAAAAAGCAAATACACTTCGACAATATCTAGAAGACAAAAAACCCCAAGAGCGGGAGTTAATGGTTGTAGAAGAACTGTCGGAATCCTTGCAAAAAATAGGAGGTCAATACGTTTTACCATTTTGCTTCAAAAACAAGACGGGAAATAGAACTAGCCATCACCTAATATTTGTATCTAAGCACGTCCGTGGCTACGAAATAATGAAAGAGATTATGGCAAAAGAAAGCTCTAGCACCGAACAAGGTGTTCCGTCTTTTGAATATAATCCAGCTACGCAATATCACCCTTTACTTTTTGAGTTGTCAAAACCCCTTGACGAATTGGAAGATATGTTGCTTGATAAATTTGCCGGTAAAACTATGACCATGCTTGAAGTTTATGAGCAACATCATGTTGGCAAACGCTACATCAAGACAAATTATAAAGAAGCTCTAAAAAAATTAGAATCTCAAGGTAAAATAACTGTAGACCCACCAGCTAGTAAACGCCGAAAAAATAAAGGTCAGACTACATTTGCCGATGATGTCAAAGTTACCTTCCCACCGAAGTAAGGGATTTGTTGCCCTCAACTTGCCTAGATTTAACCGGGACGTTTTTCCAACGCTGACGGTGTTTTTTCCAAGCTTCGGGCATTTCGTCCCAAATTTTATCATCTAATAATCTGCCATTCGCTTTTGGAGTTCTACCGCCCCACTGCTTAAAGAAAAATGCCACCCCAGCTTCCTGACATCGATCGCGGATATTTTCCACCCATTCTGATTCCATTGGTCGGTGTTTATTGCCCGACTCACCCCCCACAATCACCCAATGAATATCCGTTAAATCTAAATCTAATGGCCCTAAGAGTGGTTCGCAGGAAAGAAAGCGCACATTAGCCGGGACTTGTCGCAAATAATCCACCCGTTGCACATAATTCTGATTCTCTACAGATACTCCCATCCAGATATTTTCATGCCAGGTTAACTCTGGGGCTAGTTCTAGTAAGCGCTGATGTCTTTTAGTTAAGATTTGATAAATATGCCAAGGTGTTTTTTCTATGACTTGAAACACCTCTTTAATAAAATATAGAGGAATATCTTCGTGAAACAAATCGCTCATAGAATTAACAAATATTCGACTAGGTTTGCGCCACTTTAAGGGTTCGGTTAACCGCTCTGGATAGAGAGTTACATTAAACCCATTAGGGAAATTTGTATGAAACCTTTTTGTCAGGGCTTCCGCATAACAATGGGTGCAACCTGGACTAATTTTAGTACATCCCGTGGTGGGGTTCCAGGTGCGATCGGTCCATTCAATTCCGGTATTAATGCTAGACATATTTTCTTGAGTGCTTGTCCGATTATTATAACAATAGTTTATCATGTATTGAATAAAAAATCAAGTTATTATTTCATTCTCATAAAATTTACCACAGAGACACAGAGAACACCGAGAAATTAGATAGCAGAAATAAAGGGATATAATTTTTGAGGAGAGAAATCGGGTTTCTTGGTTATCTTTATATCTAATTTCCTCTTTTCTCTCTCCTCTCTCATTAGCCTCCTCTTTTTAGCCGAATCGCGCCAATTATCCGGCAATTCTATGCCAAAAACTAGCCAAAGGTGGCAGAGGAAGTTCCTGCAATTGTCCATTGATCCACCGGGCAGCTTCAAAACCAGAACGTAACGCCCCTTCGATTTGATTTCCCCCACACCAATCACCGGCACAAACTAACGGTAACGGACTATCGGCAATTAAGATTTCTTCCGGTAAAGGACGGCGACAAAAAGCATAACGCCAACGGTGAATCTGCACCCATTCCGGGGCATTTAACCAGGGAATTGTGCATTCCGCCGCCCGGTCTAAAATTCGATCGCCTGCCGGTTGTAAATCCGTCGCCTCTAAATAATTTTCGGCAAATTCGGCGCTACTATGCAGGACAAATACAGGTTGTTTTGCCCCCTTGCGTTTGCTGCTATCCCAAGCGATCCAAGCGAGGGGGTCATTTGGCGGAAAGAATAAACCCCGCCAAACCGGATTTTGTTGGGCTAAATCTTTTTGTCTGGCGGCGGGATAGCCAGCCATGACCGCGATACAAGGGTCAAATTCCACCGATCGCACTTTGTCAAGCACTGCCGAAGAAACTCCCGTGGCTTCTGGTTCCAAAAGCGTCAAAGCTTGGGGCGCAGGAATGGCCATCACCAGAGTTCGCGCAACTACTTCCGTTGACTCTAACTCTGATGTCGCTTCCAGGGTAATTTGCCAGATGAGATTATTTCTATCGGGATAAATCTTTTCTACTCGTCCGCTGAAGCAAATATTCAAGCCCGTCCCCAGAAATTTCCCCACAGCATTCATCCCTTCTGGGGCGATATAATAAGGACACCAATTAGCATCGGCGACCAATTCCCCATTGTCGGGATTAAATTGGTACAAGCGATCGGTCCAAGGCTGCACAATGTGATGACTTGATAACACCATCACCAATTGATGTAATAAATCAGTGTTTGGCTTGAGAAACCGCGCCCCATGATCGGCGCGAGTCTCTGGTAATCGGCGAGTCGCCACTCGACCACCGACCCCACGAGATTTTTCTAGAACCACCACCTGATATCCGAGTTGTTGTAACTGCTGGGCACAGGTTAAACCCGCCATTCCCGCGCCAATCACTGCGACATCAAACATGAAAGTTTTCCTAGATATCCTGGATGTTTTTAGTAACAATCAATATGTTAATTTATTGTGAATTCATCGATGATCATCAAAGGGCGATCCGAGGCAATTATCTGACTCTGTTGAGCCGTTATGCTCAATGCGAGCGGTAAATTTGCGAAAAATTTGCTAAAATTTAACCAAAAATGCCCGTCGTAAAATAATCATATATAATAACCTGCCTAGATTAATTGGATTAAATTTAGGTAGAAAAATCAAGGGAGGTGGCTAAAGTTGGATGAACTAAGAACAGTGCTAGAGTTGGCGACAGAAGAAGAGTTACAACAATTGACCGATATTCTATTCCGCCCCAAGTTTAATCCCCTGGATTATGTGCAAACCCCAAACCCCCTGGACATTCAAAGCCGCGATCGCGCAGTTTGGTTGGATGCGATCGAGCAGCGATTTAGATTTTTGGCGGCGGATGGCTTTACGGTGATTAGGGGCCAAACCCATCATTTTAGTTATCGCCAAGCTTTAATTCAAGTTTGTAACTATTTAAACATTTCTTATTCCGAAAAACTTTCGACCACGGATTTAGAAGCGGAAGTTTTCCTACATTTAATGGGACGGGCATGGAAACAGTTACCGGAAAGCGAACAAAAGTCTTTAACCCTCAGAATTCAGCGATCGCTTGCCAGTAGTAACTTTTCTCAACCATTGCCTTTAGCAGTACAAAAAGATCCGTTGGGCATATTCGTTAAAGGCGGTTGCGCCTTGGCGGTAAATTCTTTAATTAAGCCCATGCTTTTGCAACAAATTGCCCGTCAATTTGCCATTCAATTTGCCAAATATCAAATTGCCAAACAAGCCCTAGTTCGCGGCGGAACCATCGCCGCAACTCAGTTGCAAAATTATGTAACTTTACACATGGCTCGCCGAGGAATGGCCTTAACTGCTGGACGTTATGGGGCAGTTCGGAGTGTGTTTGCGTTTTTAGGCCCCGCTTTATGGACTTGGTTTTTAGCGGATTTAGGTTGGCGGGCGATCGCCACTAATTATGGGCGAATTATCCCCACTATTTTTGCTTTAGCCCAAATTCGCCTGACCCGGACTGAATGTTGGGAACTGGCTTAAATAATCCGTTGATGGTGATGGAATGAAGGCGATCGCTTTCTGGACAGATGCGATCGCTTCTTTGGGTAAAAGCCTAATTAAAATACAGACTGATTCTGGTTGCATGAATAAAGAAAACAACCATTACAATAATGTGTCATATTTGGTAAAATAGTATAGTTTATGCTAGATTTATACGATATCATCCGCAAGATTCAAAAACGGCCTGCCATGTATCTGGGACAACCATCAATTACCCACTTACAAAGTTTCTTAGCAGGTTATTTTTTGGCGCGGCATCAACTTGGAGAAGTCGAAACGGAGCAAGAGAAACACTTTGCCAATTTTGACCCTTGGATTCAAGAAAAATTTAAGATTACATCTAGCCAATCTTGGGACAAAATAATTTTATTTTTCTCACAGTACGAGCGTCAAGCCCTAGATTTATTTTTTGAACTTTTTAATGAGTTTGCGAGAGTCGATGACAATGTAGAAATTCCTGGGTTGACCCATTCGATTCATCGTTGAATAAATTGCTAAATACATAGCCCATATATGCCGCGTCGTAACAGGTTACTGAATTAAATTTTGCTTGCTATTATTGCCAAATTAGCAAGCGATCGCCTGATAAAATCAAAAATCAGTAACTAATCCCCCAGTAAAAAATAGTCAAATTCACAGCATCAGGAGAAAAAAATCATGGCTGAACTCAAACTAAGAGCAAAAAATCCAGAATCACTCAAACGAATTATTCAAAGTGCTTTATCAGAAAGACTACAAAGTGTAAACGCCGGAATAAAAGCTACCCAAAAACGGCTTCAGGAATTTGAAACCAAATATCAATTATCCACCGAGGAATTTATCACCCGGTTTAACAATGATGAATTACCCCATAGTTTTGACTTTGATGAATGGATCGGAGAATATCGAATGCTGACCCATTTACAACAAACCAAAGAGTCGATAGAGGAAATTGATTTTGTTAATTGAAGATTATTTTCAGCAAGTTCAGATGTTACTTGCATCATCGGCAATCGTCAAAATATTTAATCTAGACTGCGGTCGAAGAGGAATGTATGAAGGTTTCATTCGAGGAAACATTGATTTTCCAGATAATTCTTTCTTGTATTTCCGAGAATTTGTCTATACGGAAATATCCATCGATAGAAAAATGTATAGTTATCAATATATGAATTCACAGAACGACCTAATTTTTCGCTATGACAATACGGAACACCATCGCAAATTAAATCTTCCTACCTTTCCTCATCATAAACATGATGGCAGTGAGGATAATGTAATTAAATCAGATGCTCCTTTTTTAGCTGAGGTACTCAATGAGGTAAAAAAAATATTAGGATAGTGCGATGTCTGCGGCGGTAGAATCGCTTTTTTTTATACGGACAGTCTTGTTGCATGAAACTATTACAACCACATCCTGACCCCCGTTTGCAACGATGGTGGAACATAGCCCAATTCGGGTTACTTTTATTACCCATGAGTCCTTTACTCGCGGGGATTTCTCTATTATTCGCCCTAGGGGGAACTTGGAAAAACTACCCCCAACAAATCCACCAAAGCAAAATTAATCAAGGCTTCGCACTCTTAGCCGCACTCCTAGTCATCAGTGCGACTTTAGCGGCAGATAAAATCGCCGCATTGCTAGGCTTATTTAATTTTTTACCTTTCTTTGCCTTTTTTGCTGCCTTCACCGTACTAATTCAAACCCCGCAACAATTGCGACGCATGGCCTGGATTTTGTTAATTGGCTCAATTCCCGTAGTAATAATTGGCTTTGGTCAGCTATTTTGGGGCTGGACTGGCCCGGTAAAATTAGGGCTAATTATTGATTGGCCGATCGCACCAATGGGGACGCCCCCCGGTCGCATGGCTTCCGTATTTGCTTATGCCAATGTTTTAGCCAGTTACTTTTTAATTCCGTTTATTTTAGGACTCGGACTCTGGATTGAAGAAACCCAAGCCCTCAAACAGCGGCAGCAAATACCTACCCAACAAGAAATGGTCAGAGATCCCCGCGATCCCCGAATTGTCAGAGTGGTGAACTTGAACTCCACAGAAGACGCGAGTCAAATGTGGATGCGCTGGCTATTTTTAACCCTGGCAATATTGGGAAATGGCATTGCCCTGATTTTGACTAACTCGCGCAATGGTTGGGCGATCGCCCTCCTTGCCCTAATTGCCTTTGCCCTGTACCAAGGCTGGCGCTGGATCCTAGGCGTGGTCGCCGCCGTTGTCACCGCCATACTGGGTGCAGCCTTTGGCCCAAACCCAATCCAGGGATGGTTAAGGGCGATCGTCCCCGCTTACTTTTGGGCTAGAATCAACGACGACCTGTTTCCCGATCGCCACATAGGGACTTTACGCATCACTCAATGGAAATTTGCCGGAAACATGACCTTAGAAAAGCCCTTAACGGGCTGGGGATTACGCAGTTTTCCCCCACTCTACGAAGCCCAAACCCAAGTCTATATGGGACATCCCCACAACTTATTCTTAATGCTGTCTGCGGAAACCGGCATTCCCGCCACCTTATTATTATCTGGTATAGTTGCTTGGGTCGTAGCCCAAGGCATATTATTATTGCGTAATTGGTCGATCGATTCGGACAGCGAAAGTAAAGTAATTCCCTTTTTCCAAGATCGATTAATTTTCTTTAGTTACCTCATCACCTTTATCGGCTGTATCTTATTTCATGTATTAGATGTCCCTCTCTTTGACTCCCGGATTAACATTCTCGGTTGGCTATTATTGGCCGCAATTTCGGGAGTGGTAGCGCGATCGCTGAGAGAACATCAAGGGAACATCAAATCATTCATCCACTCATAAAGTCACAGAATCAGAAAAATTAACTTATGCAAGTATCTATTATTACCGGGGGAAATTCAGGGGTTGGCTTAATGACAGCGGTGGGATTAGCCCAACTAGGCCATCATGTCTTCATTGCTTGTCGTTCTGCAAAAAAAGCCGCAAAAGCGATCGCCTATATCCGGGAAAAAACCGACAACCCAAACATCGAATACTTACCGTTAAATCTAGCCTCACTAGAATCAGTCCGTCACTGTGTTCAACTCTTTTTAGACAAAAACTTACCCTTAAATATTTTAGTCAACAATGCCGGAATATTCAACGGCAGAGGCGTCACGGAAGAAGGATTTGAGGTAATTTGGGGAACCAACTACTTAGGGCACTTTTTGCTAACTTACTTACTATTGGAAAAATTACAACAATCCGCCCCTAGTCGGCTGGTCATGGTATCCTCAGATTTAGCCTTAAAACCGACTCGAATCCAATGGGATTTATTTGTTAAACCAACCCCATTTAATTTTATCGAATTATATAATCAGTCTAAACTTTGTTTATTACTCTTAACCCAACAAATCGCGCAAAAATTCACCAACATTAACGTCAATGCGGTGCATCCGGGATATGTCCAATCCAATATTACCATTGGTCATCAATTGAGTAAATACTTAGGTGTGGGAATTAGTCCAGAAAAAGGTGCTTATAGTAGCTTACTCTGTGCCACCTCTCCAGAATTTGCATCCATTACCGGGAAATTTTTCGATCAAAACGGCGCCGAAATACCTTGGCCACCCTTAGCCCAAAACCATAATTTATGTCAAGAACTATGGGAAAAAAGTTTATCCTGGACTGGCGGGATGCCAACGGTTGAAACCAAGCAAGAACCCAAGCAAAAACCCAAGGAAGAACCCAAGCAAATTTATTATGATGGCACCGATGAAATTTGGGGGCCTTATGCCCTCAATTTAACTCAAGAGCAAATAGCGCAGATTTCTCAGCATATTCTGAAAAAAGTCTTGCCCAAACCGCCTGTCAAACTTTTACTAATTCAAGGATTAAAATCGCTGTTACGCTTACAATTTGGCTCCCTAATGTTGCTGTTAGTCCAATGTTATAAGCGGCAATTTTACATGGAAAGACACTTAGACAGTCCGCCAATATTGGACTTGTGTAAAGACGACAACTTACTGGCGGTATTGAAAAAATATCTCGGCGAAAATTTTCACCTATGGCGTTCGGAGTTATGGGTTAATTATCCCTCCCGTCAACTCATCCCATTTTGGCATCGAGATATTTATCCAAATTTACTGTCCGGGGAAGGAAAAAGCATTAATATTTATATTGCATTAACCGATGTCACCGAAAGGAATGGCTTTGAATATATTCCCAAAATAGAATTAGATCAATGTAAAATTCAAGTCACCGATCCATTTAGCGGCAATCATTTTTTTAATGTTCCTAATGCCGTTAAAGAAAAAGCAATACCCGTGGTATTAAAACCCGGTAATTTTATTGTATTTACGGATAATTTGGTGCATCGTTCTGTTTATAACACCAGTGGCAAAGTGCGTCTGTCTCTGACTTTAAGAATCGCCCAAAAAACGGTAAAAGTTTTACCAGGATATAGTCCAAATTATCACGATCCCATATCTTTATCGGGTAATTAGACTTTAAATGAGATTAAATTAGACGGAAAATTAGAATTTGGCCGAATCCAAAAATCCCGTGTTAGAATTAAGACTTATCTCCCCACCTTGGGGAAATTAATTGCAGAGAAACCCCTAAATAAACTTATCCAAACGATTACTTATGTCCACAGTCAGTTTAATTCGAGCCAATTCCTATCAAATAGAAACCTTGCCAGCTTCTCTAGAAACCTTGCTCGAACCATTGGGGGGCATGGGTGCTTTTGTGAAACCAGGCGATCGCGTCTTATTAAAGCCCAATTTACTCACCGGAGCTCGACCCACCAAAGAATGTGTCACCCGTGGGGAAATGGTCTATTGTGTGGCCAAAATGGTGCAAGCGGTGGGGGGAAAACCGTTTATGGGAGATAGTCCAGCTTTTGGCAGCGCTAAGGGAGTGGCTGAAGCAAATGGTTATTTACCTTTACTGGAAGAGTTAAATATTCCCATTGTGGAATTTAACGGCAAACGCTATCAAACAGTCAGCGAAGAATTTAACCATTTACGCTTATCAAAACAGGCAATGGAAGCGGACGTGGTGATTAATTTACCTAAAATCAAATCCCATGCTCAATTAACCATGACAATGGGAGTCAAGAATCTGTTTGGTTGTGTACCGGGAAAAATGAAAGCTTGGTGGCACATGGAAGCAGGAAAAGATGCCAACCATTTCGGCCTTATGTTAGTGGAAACAGCGCGGGTGATCGCCCCTGATTTAACCATTGTGGACGCAATTATTGGCCATGAAGGAAATGGGCCAAGTGGCGGCGAACCCAGGGAATTAGGGGTTTTAGCCGCTTCTCCCGATGTATTTGCCTGCGATCGCGCCTTAATTGAAATCGTCAATGTTGACCCAAACATAATCCCCACCATTACCGCATCTCAACGACTAGGATTATGTCCCGAATTAGCGGACATTCATTTTCCCTTAGAACATCCTGATACTTTAAAAATTACCGATTGGAAACTCCCGGATAATTTAATCCCCATTGACTTTGGTTTACCCCGTGTGGTGAGATCGACCTTCAAACATCTCTATATCCGGTTTATCAAAGAACCGATGAAAACCTACGCCACTCGATAAAAGCAAAATTGATTATTGACCACAAAGACACGAATAACACAAAGAAAAAGTGGATTTTCATCTCTGGGTTATTTGTGTCTTTGTAATGAGTAAAACTCTCAGGAAATATATGGGCGATAGATCGCTATGAATAATTCAGGGAATATAACCAGATTCTTGCTCTAAAATAGGTTATTCGTAATTTTTTATTCCTCTGCCAACCTCCAACAACGAATAAGCCATAACCAACCACCAAGAATAACCAAACTAATTAAAATTTAGCTTCATATCTACCTTCAAAATCACGGGGAGAGTTGTGGGCTTCAAAGCCTCCGGTACGAATCAGACGATCCAATTCTGTCGGATCCGGCGATGCTTTCTTAGCCTGTTCTTCGGTAATCAGTGCTTTCATCAGAGTGCGATATAATGCCTGATTCATGGTTTGCATTCCTTCATGGGTATCGCTTTGCATTAATAAGAAAGCATTCTCTTCTTCCCCTTTCATTAAGTAATCTTGCATGGCCGGTGTATTGATTAAAATATCGTGAACGGCGATGCGTCCTCCGTCAGCAGTGGGCACCAAAACCTGAGAGACTACCGCCATTAAAGATTCCACAATTTGAATCCGCATGGCGTGTTCTTCTTCAGGGGGAAAAAGGTTTAATAAACGGTTCACCGAATTAATCGCACTGCGGGTGTGCAAAGTGCCCAAGACTAAGTGACCTGTTTGCGCCGCTTGTAGGGCAATATTAACGGTGATGCGATCGCGCATTTCCCCAATCAGAATCACATCTGGATCTTCCCGTAAAGCTGCCCGTAAACTTACGTGAAAATCTTGAGTATGCATCCCCACTTCTCGTTGACTAATCAAACAGGTGTGAGAGGAGTGAACATATTCGATCGGATCTTCAATGGTAATGACGTGCTTATAGATGGTTTCGTTTAAATAACGCATCATCGCCGCCAAAGTCGTAGATTTCCCCGAACCAGTCGGCCCAGTAACCAGAATTAAACCTTGGTGAATACTAATGATTTTCTTCAAAACCGGCGGTAATCTCAATTGGTCGATTGAGGGAATATGCAAAGTAATCAATCGTAAGACGATCGCCCCACCATTGAGGGTTTGAAAACAATTAATCCGACATCTGACCAAACCCGGATAATAAATGGCGGCATCTATTTCTTGGTTTTCGTCAAATTTTTTTCGCTGTGCCGGAGTGAGAATCTCTTGCAGATATTTTTCCAACAGTTCTGGAGTCACCACCGGAAAATTATCGGCGCGAATCATTTCGCCGTTAATCCGAAACCTAGGCACTTCGCCGACACGAATATGAATATCCGATACTTTTTGTTCATAAGCACTTCTCACCATCGGCTCAATTAACTTTTCCGAGGTTTGCTGTTTTAATTGGGCGGCTTTTTGCCTAATTAAACCAGAGTGATGGCCTTGTTCTGGAATCCCTTTACCGGGCACAGGCGCCGGTGGCGGGGCTTTCGGGGGCGGCGGTGGGGGAATTCTTCCAGGGGTGGGAGGCTTGGCTTTCTGCGCTGTGCGATTTTGGGTATCCATAATTTTGGTGCTGCAATTGAGGAGTTTTACTGATGGAAAAATAAACGACAGATTCCAGAATTCGGCAAATCGTTTCTACTTTGTCTCACAATTCCTGGACTTGTCTGTAAATTTACTTATATTGTAAAAAAAAATATCGCCAATGGGCGATCGCTTAATTTTTTGTTACTTTTGTTGCGAGTATTTACGGAGACGAGGGCAGTCGGGGTCAACGACTGCTGACCCCTCCCCGCATGACCAGGAACGCAACCCCCATCCGCCAAACGCTGATGGATTAACGATCGATCAACGTTTGATAAAATTACCCATCTTATCAATATACCCACGGTTGCCGGATAAATTAACTAAAGCCAAACCATTGATAAAGGGAAAAGCCAAATCATATTGCGGGGGAATCACAAAGCGATCGCTCACATCAATATAACCCCATTTATAGCCCATTTTCACAGGACATAAATGCTCAGAAAATTTACCAATTTTATCATACTTAGGCTCAATAATTAATTGACCAATCTGGTTAATTAATCCCCACTTATTAAATTGGTTAATTGCCGCGAAACCCCCATAAAAATCATCGGCTTGATCAAATTCTAGAGCAATAGCAATTTGACCTTTTTTGTCAATAAAACCCCATTTGTAACCGATTTTTACCCGGGCTAAACCCTGAGAAAAGTGGCTGGCTTCCTCAAATTCTGGGGAAATTGCCACTTGACCAGTTTTGTCAATAAACCCATAACGATGCCCACCCCCGAAAAATATGGTCTTGAAGCGAGCCAGACCCCCGGAAAAATGACTAGCCCAGCCCGATACTACCTGGCGATCGCCCGGAGGAGAAATCACAATATTGCCAGTTTTATCAATATAATGCCATTGGTCATTAATCGCCACTGCCGCTAACCCTTCATGGAAGTTCATCGCTTGAGAAAATTGTGGTGAAATCGCCATCTCCCCAGAGCGATTAATATAGCCATATTTACTACCTATTTGAACTCTGGCTAATCCTTCACTAAAAGTTGAAGCCTGATCGAACTTTGGCGAAATCACAAAAGTGGCTTCCTCGTTAATATAGCCCCATTTTTTCCCAACTTTAACCGCTGCCAAACCGCCGACAAATTCATAAGCTAGATTAAATTCTGGCTGAATCACCAGTTTGCCGTAACGGTCTTGATAACCATAAGCTTGATCCACTTGCACCGGCAACGGGGAAACCCTCGGTTGTGCTTGAGGCACTGTCATCATCAGCGCTTCTAACGCTTCCTCTGCATTCAGATAGCGCCGATTAAAGTCATAGCAGATCAATTTATTCAAAAACTTGACCAGGGCTTCACTCACCTGTACCTGTGTCCGATCGCGCCAAACAATTTCTAACGTATCTGGGTCTTTGGGCAATTGATACGGCGGTATCCCTGTCAGGGCAAAAATCGCGATCGCACCCACCGCATAAAGATCGCTGGCCAATTTTGGCACCCCCAGATATTGCTCGCTGGGCATATAACCAGCAATGCCCACAGGTGCGCGGCTAGTAGCTTGCCAAAACTCATCTAAAACCAGGGTACTGACCCGCTCAATATTACCAAAATTCGTCAAAATCAGTTTGCCATCACTTTGGCGACGCCAAACATTCTCTGGACAAAGATTCAAATGAATCACTTTTTGCTGATGTAGCAGTGCCACTAATTCCAAAATCTCTTTGAGCAGTTCGATCGTATCCGCTTCTGACCACTGCCGACCAACCGTCACCTCCTGACTCAAAGGATGACCCTCGATCGCCTCTTCCACCAGATACAAGCTGCGATCGTCCTCAAAATAATCGATAATATCGGGAATTTGACTGTGATAGTTCGCTAATTGAAAAATTTCTCCCACCGCTTCCCGGAATAACCGCCCGATTTCTTTTTGCATAGTTTCCACGAGAAACTGCCTGACGATATACTTAGGCGGTAGGGGCTGTTCTGCCAAGGTATCCTCAGCCAGATAAACTTTCTGCCGAACAGCCGATAGCAATTCCTGAATTATTTTGTAGCGCGATCGCAAAGTTTGTCCAATCATAGCCAGTATTCAATAAATCTCTAATAAATTTTCCGTTATTTTCCAAAAGCGGATTGCTACCGCACACGCAAATTGCCACCAATTCTAGCAAATCGGTGCAAATCGGTTAGCCCTGGAAGTGTGATCGCTATTGCGATCACTATAATTTGAAAATATACCCCTACTAAATCAACCTATCGCTGATACTGATGGCAGGTCTTATGAAGATAACAAATATCATCCCCCTAGCGGTACTCAGTACCCTTTGTTTCGCTCCCGTCGCCACCGCCGAAAACTTTCAGCACACCCGCCAACTCCTTTCCACCAAACAATGTCCTGGCTGCGATCTCAGTGGGGCCGGTTTGGTCATGGCCAACTTACCCAACGCCAACCTCAGCCAAGCCATTTTAACTCGTGCCAACCTCAGTCGAGCCATCTTAAGTTATGCGGACTTTAGCGGCGCCGATCTCCGAGGCACCTCTTTTTTCGGCGCCGATCTCAGTGGCGCCAATTTTAAAGGCGCGGATCTCCGAGGCGCGGATCTCCGAGGGGCTTACCTAGCAGACGCGGATTTAACCGATGCTCAGTTAAACGGGGCCAACTTACAGGGGGCGATTGGCACCCCAGCAGCGTTCTTAAAAGTTGAAGATGTTTATAACTGGGGCGTTACTGCTGCCCAACAAAACAACCTGCCCAAAGCCATTGACTTTTTTAACCAAGCTTTGGCACTTAATGAGGAGTTTGCCCCCGCTTATTTAGCTCGAAGCATTGTGCAATTACAAATGGGCAAAACCCAACCAGCCCGGGCAGATGCAGAAATCGCCTCCCAATTATTTGCCGCGCAAAATAACGTCCAAGCCTTTGAAACCAGCCAACAGTTATTAGCTCAGATTGAATTGGTGGAAAATCCCCCCAAACAGGGCGGGAGCAATGTCCTCCAGACCATTACTTCTCTGGGTTTAAGTATTCTCCAGTTGATGTTTTAGCGCATTTTGGCACCCATATCCATTGTCAACTCAAACCATCGGCGATCGCCGTCACAAAACTTCTCTGAATATATCACCATTTTCAGAGATAGCGATCGCCCACGGTGGCTCAAAAATCCTTGATTATACAGATATAGGCAATCCCATTGTTGACTATACCAGGAAGGATCACAAATATGCTCAGAAAACTATTACTCGCCGCCACCATCACGTTATCTTTACATTTATTTTTATCAGTCAACTCTACATCTCAAAGCAATTTCAACCAGCGAGCGGCACAAAATACCACCCAACCAACCCTAATCAGTACCTTACAACTAGAGTCCGCACCGACAATCAGTGAAAATACTCAAAATTAGGGTTGATTTGTTATTGGTTGTTGGTTCTTTGTTGTTTGTTTACCATTCCCGGTGGGTTGTTCCCTATTGGTTTCTGTTGGTTGTTTGTTGTCCTAAGATTATATTATAATCCATATATTAGAACCGCTCGCTGTTTAGTCCCTGTTTAATCGCTGTTTAGTCGTGGTGTTGCTCCAGAAAAATCAGGGCGTGTTTTTTTGGGTATTGATTAGAATAATTGATTAAAATAAAGATATTAAACGAAATACAGTGATTAGGTATCTTCAATGAAAAAATTCTCGGATATCCCAGACCCAGTTTCTGGAAAAAGCATATCACCAAATACCGTAGAAAAAATGGGCTTAAGTTGGTTAATTATTGCCGCGATCACCACAGTCGTATTATGGCAATTTCCCTGGGGGAATTATATTTTATACCCCTTCACAATTTTAGCCACATGGTTTCACGAAATGGGGCATGGTTTAGCCGCAATTATACTCGGAGGGAACTTTCAAAAATTAGTCCTCTACCAGAACGGCAGTGGACTAGCTCAACATAGCGGAAAATTATTTCTAGGCCCAATTGGTCGGGCTTTAGTTGCTGCCGCTGGACTCATGGGGCCGCCCATTGCTGGAGCATTGTTTATTATCGCTAGTAGGAAATTTCGGCACGCCCATTATAGTCTGATATTTTTAGGGGGAATACTTCTCCTTTCCGTATTTTTATGGGTGCGATCGCTATTTGGCATCATCGCCATTTCTTTACTCGGAATCACCATCCTTATCATTGCCCTGAAAAGCCCCAAATGGTTACAAGGATTTGCCATTCAATTCCTCGGTACACAAGCCTGTATCAGTACCTTCCATCAACTTGACTACTTATTTACTCATAGCGTCACCATTGGCGGTCGAAATATGCTTTCTGACACAGGTCAAATCGCCGAACAACTCTTATTACCTTATTGGTTTTGGGGCAGTTTAATCGCCGCCACATCATTTCTTCTCTTAGTTCAAAGCCTGCGAATTGCCTATCGTCAATAAAGATAAATGTAGGGTGGGGAAAAACATTTCAATAAAAATCAATGTAGGGTGGGCAAATGTTTTTGCCCACCCTACTACTTTTGCTACTAATGCAAGCTAGTCAGAAAGACTAAGAAGCCACTTTCGCCGCACTGCGGGTACGGCGCCGTCCGGTTGTCGTTTTCACCGGAGGTTCTTGGGGAGTTTGCATCAAGAACACCAACAAAGGATTACTTTGGAATTTGCGACGCAATTGGCGAACCAGTTCTCGTTCCACCTGAACCCGCAGACCTTCCCAGTCAACGTCCACATTGCCATCATCAAAAGATTCGGCAAAATCACTCCAGTGACTGCTCAGAAGTTCTTCAATCTTGTCTTGTACCCAAACCTGAAGATGAGAATGTTCCAGGGAAGAAACGACCCCGCGCAAATGAACCTCCGGTTGAGCAACCAAGGATCCATTCCAGCCGATCGCCGCTGCCACAGTCACTACACCATCTTCCGCTAACTGTTGCCGTTCCTTGAGCACATTATCTTTGACCACACCCACACGGGAAGAATCCACCAGTTCAATTCCCGAAGGGACTTTATCAACAATGCCAATAGAATCTTCCGTCAGTTCCACCACATCGCCATTGTTGATAATCACCATATTTTCTGGGGGAATCCCCATACTTTGCGCAGTTTGTGCGTGCTTAACCAGCATCCGATATTCCCCATGCACCGGCAAGAAAAATTTCGGACGAGTCAGGGCAATCATTAACTTCTGGTCTTCCTGACAGCCGTGACCAGAAACGTGAATTCCTTTATCTCGGCCATAAATCACGTTCGCACCTTGCTGCATCAGTTTATCAATGGTATTAACCACCGCGATCGTATTACCGGGAATGGGGTTGGCCGAAAAGACCACCGTATCCCCAGAACGAATTTTGATTTTGCGGTGTTCGCCGTTGGCGATGCGATTTAAGGCTGACATCGGTTCTCCTTGAGATCCGGTGGTTAAAATCAACACCTGATGATCCGGTAAATTCCGAATCCCATGCAAAGGTTGAAATAGACTATCTTCACATTTGATATATCCCAAATTCCGGGCATGGGCAATCACATTTAACATCGATCGCCCCACCACCGAGACAGTCCGACCATGCTTCTGGGCTAACTGCAAAACAATATTCAATCGGTGTACCGAGGAAGCAAAAGTAGTGACTAATAACCGTCCCGCAGCTTGAGCAAAAATTCGGTCTAAATTCGGATAAACGGAACTTTCCGACGGAGTAAAGCCCGGAACTTCGGCGTTAGTTGAATCACTAATTAAACAAAGCACACCCTTTTCCCCATGTTCCGCCAATTTTTGCAAATCAAACGGTTGACCATCTACGGGGGTGTGATCGATTTTAAAGTCACCCGTATGAATCACCACGCCCAATGGGGTATGAATCGCCACCGTAAAACTATCCACAATTGAGTGGGTATTGCGGATATATTCAACTAAGAAAGATTTGCCAATGCGGACAATATCCCGGGGTCGAATAGATCGCAACTCAGTGCGATCGCTCACCCCGGCTTCTTCTAATTTTCCTTCTAACAAACTCATCGCCAATCGTGGCCCATAGATCACCGGAATATCAAATTGCTTTAAATGAAAAGCAATCCCCCCAATATGATCCTCATGGCCGTGAGTCACAATCATCCCCTTGATCTTATGGCGATTTTCTCGCAAATAAGTCATATCGGGTAAAACAATGTTAACGCCGTGCATCCCATCCGTAGGAAACGCTAAACCGGCATCTAACAAAATAATTTCATCTTTGTACTCAAAGACGCAAGTATTCTTGCCAATTTCATGAAGTCCGCCTAAAGGTATAATTTTTAGGGCGGCACTTGAGTTATTGTTCTTACTCATTTTTAATTAGGTTTCTAGGTTTTTCAGAAATTTCAGAAAAAAGGTAAATAGATGTTCATTAGAAAAGTATCAATAAGGAAACATGAAGCCTGAGCCTCAGCCGTCAGACTTCATATCTTCTAAACACTTTAGACAGCTATTTAATATTGTCCAGTTAATATTGTCCAGAATTGTCCATAGCTACAACATAGCTACAACATAGCTACAACATAGCTACAACATAGCTACAACATAACTACAACATAGCTAAAACATAGCTAAAACATAGCTAAAACATAGCTAAAGTAGATTCAGTTCCTTCATCACTGCGGCTAATTTTTGGGTAATTTCCTCTGGCGGATCGCACAAAGGTAAACGAGTCGAACCCACATCCCAGCCTTGGAGTTTTAAAGCCATTTTTACCGGAATGGGATTCGTCGTCAAAAATAACGTTTTAAACAATGGATATAGAGTTCGATCAATTTCCGCAGCGCGTTGAACTTCACCCTTTTCAAAAGCTTGCACCATCTCTTGTAATTGGTTGCCCACGAGATGAGCCGCTACACTAATAACCCCTTTCCCCCCAATGGACATCAGGGGCAAAGTGAGAGAATCATCTCCTGAATAAATCGCAAATTCCGGGGAAGTTAAGCGGCGAATTTGACTTGCTTGATCCAAATTCCCACTAGCTTCTTTAATCCCCACAATATTAGGAATTTCTGCTAAACGAGCCACGGTTTCTGGGGTCATATTTTGACCCGTTCTTCCCGGAATGTTGTACAGAATTAAGGGCAGTTCGGGACAAGCAGCCGCCACCGCCGCAAAATGCTGATAGAGTCCTTCTTGTGGGGGTTTATTGTAATAAGGAACCACTTGCAAAGACCCGTCAATTCCCAGTTTAGCCGCTTCTTCAGTGGCCGAGATCGCCTCACGAGTGGAGTTTGACCCAGTACCCACCAGAACCTTAGCTTTTCCTGCTACAGCATTTTTAACCACGCGAAATAATTCAAATTCTTCTGCCCGAGTTAAAGTCGGAGACTCCCCTGTGGTGCCGCATACCAACACCGTATCGGTGCCATTTTCTGCCAAATAAACCGCTAATTTTTCAGCCACATCATAATTCACATCACCGTTGGCTTTAAACGGCGTAATCATCGCGGTGAAAACACGTCCAAAATTTACCACACTGACTTCTTGCACTCCTTATTATTTGTCATCTAATTGAGCCTGCCATCATCCATCAGCACTTCATGGTTGAATCGGCACTTTATTGAATCGGCAATCACTGGCGCTGATGGCATAATGGTCATAGATTCGCCGTACTCATCAAAGCAAGGGAAATTTTGGCAAATTTCTCTTGCCTATAATCAGTTAAACTAATCCGTTTGGCCTCTCAAATTAAGCAGTCACCCGAAAGTGGCTGTCGGTTTAATTAAAGTTTAATTAAATCTTTGGCGGCTAATAACTCCGCAATTTGGACCGCATTTAAAGCTGCCCCCTTACGAATTTGATCGCCACAGATCCACATTTCTAAACCACAAGGATGAGAAATATCTTGACGAATTCGACCCACCAACACCGGATCCTGTCCGGTGGCATCGATGGGCATAGGGAAATAATTCGCTTCCCAATCTTCCACCAACTTCACCCCAGGAGAGTTGGCCAAAATTTCTCTGACCTTTGTGACACTAAAAGGTTCTTTAAATTCTAAGTTAATCGCTTCTGAGTGAGCCCGCAATACAGGAACTCGCACACAAGTCGCCGTGACTTTGAGATCCGGAGCGTTAAATATCTTGCGAGTTTCTTTCACCATTTTCATTTCTTCCTCACAATATCCCACATCGTTGAGGGAAGAATTATGCGGGAATAAATTAAAGGCTAAAGGATAAGGAAATGCTTCGGTTTTGGGGGTTTCTCCTTGCAAAATGGCGATCGCCTGAGCTTTCACCTCTTCCATTGCCCGCGCCCCAGCACCACTGGCGGATTGATAAGTAGCCACGACGATCCGCTGAATTGGCTGCACCTGATGCAACGGCCAAATAGCTACCGTCATCAAAATCGTCGTGCAGTTGGGGTTGGCAATAATTCCTTGGTGCATGGCCGCCGCCTCTGGGTTCACCTCTGGCACCACCAAAGGCACATTGGGATCCATGCGAAAGGCACTGGAGTTATCAATCACGACGGCTCCCGCTTCCACCGCTTTCGGTGCCCACACTTTAGAAGTGGAACCTCCCGCTGAGGCTAATACCAGATCCACATGATTAAATGAATCTTCTGCCACCGCCACCACGGGCAACTCCTCTCCTTTAAAGGCCAGGGTTTTGCCCGCTGAACGAGGGGAAGCCAAAAGTTTCAAATCCGCCAACGGAAATTCCCGCTCGGCGAGTAATTCTAGCAACTCTGCGCCAACTGCACCTGTAGCGCCTAAAATGGCGACTCGATATGATTTGGACAAGTCTATTTCCTCCTAGTTATTCGTTCGGATGATTGTTAAAAGTAATTAATTTTAATTTTTTTTTTGATAAATTTATCTCATAAGATATCGGGAAATCCCCATGATGCGATGAGAATTATATAATGACTATCATTTTCATCCTAATACGCTCTTGATTGACATTGATTGATATATTTTCTTTATATTTGTGATATTTGTGGCAATGGTAGCGTATTTACAGAAATCAGCATAAGTTCACAATATACTAGGTATCATAGGATTACAATCTTTTGTATTTTTGTTGCTCTGTTAAATTACACATTGGCTGGGTTTAGGCAATCTGCTCTGGAAATTTAAAGGCGAAGCCTTAAGGGTCGTTCGACAAAAGCAAAGCGTTGTACCTCACTTTAGAGAAAAATCCTAGATGATGTCGATCATTATTTATGTGGTTACATTATCACACAAACAATTCGATTCCGTGCCGATCAGGATCTCTTTTACATACTTGGGCGTTGAACCCCCAAAGCACCACACAATAGAACGACACAATTCAGGCGATCGCCCCTGCCCTCCCGGAAAGGCAGCACCCGCAAGCCGGAAATTAATCCGTTAGATCCGGTAGCCCAAACCACTCAAAGCTCAGGATTACAGAGACAAATTGACCGATTATGGTGGGGGGAATTTCTATACAGATCCTTAATATATAAGCTGATTGGTGCAAAATCCGCTAGGATCAATAATTGCGTCAAGACTAACTCACGTCAACAGCAGTCTGTTGACCCATAGAGCGCCAGTGCAAGAATTGCAGGCATCCTTTCTTGACTAGATAGATGGCGGAGCAAGTGTGGTTCGCCCCAATGTCGCTCCGGCATCTATGAGGGGTAAGAACGATCAGCCAAGAATCACCAAACAGGTTGCCAACTCGCTTTCCCAAGCAGAGAAGGAAATAACCCCTCGGTTTTGCTGATGCCTCGATTCGAGCAAAAATGCTTGGCCATTGATCCTCAAGTATAGAGACATTTAAATTGTTTGCTGTTAAACTTAACAATTTCTCCGTCCTGACCCCTTGCACTGTCCCTCAAGGTGCCTTGAGCAAATTTTCCCTCCCCAAAAACAAGTCATTCAAGGGGTGGGGAAATATCTTTAATCTCTGTCCGAATGTTTATTGTCCCAATGTATAGCCGATGAAAGTCACCCAGGAAAAGCTTCCCTCCAGTCAAATTGGTCTGGAAATTGAAATTCCCCCGGAATTATCCCAAGAATCTTATGAAAAGGTGATTCGGGAATTTAGTCGTTCTGCGAATATTCCGGGATTTCGGAAAGGAAAAGTCCCCCGTACTGTGTTGTTGCAACGGTTGGGCACCAGCCGCATTAAAGCAGCGGCAGTCGAAGAATTGATTCAAAATTGTCTGGAAAAAGCCATCAAGCAAGAACAAATTGAGGCGATCGGGAATTATCAACTGCGTTCCAGCTTTGACAAGCTACTTAACCAGTTTGAACCCGGGCAAGCGCTCACCTTTTCGGCATCCGTCGATGTACCCCCAGAGGTGAAAGTGAGCGATTACAAGGGCTTGGAGGTGAAGGCTGAAGAAATCCCATATAATCCAGAACAAGTCGATCAGTTTTTAGAAGAAAAACGCCAGGCAGAAGCGACTTTAATCCCAGTGGAAGGACGCGCCGTTCAATTCGGTGATGTTGCTGTGGTTGATTATGCCGGAGAGTTGGTGGCACCCCCTGAAGGGCAATCCCCAGAAATCCCAGGGGGTCAAGCAGAAAATTATCAAATAGAAATTACCCCAGGTCGATTTATTCAAGGCTTTGTGGAAGGGATCGTGGGGATGAATGTGGGAGAAACTAAGGAAATTTCTGTAGATTTCCCACCGGAATATGCCAATACAGAGTTAGCCGGAAAAGCCGCTAAATTTACCATCACCATCAAAGAACTGAAAGAAAAAGAGTTACCCGCACTGGATGATGATTTTGCCAAAGCGGTGAGCGAATTTGAGACTTTTGCGGAGTTAAGAGAATCTCTGGAAAAAGATTTTCAAGCCAGAGCAGAAGCACAAACCAGAGCCAATACCCATGCAGCCCTGAAGACTGCACTATTGGAAAAGGTGGAAGTTGAACTGCCCGAAACAATGATTTCCCAAGAAGTCGATAATGTTTTGATGCAAGCCGCCATCCAGTTGGAACGTTATGGGATGGATGTGAAACAGTTGTACACGAAAGACAATCTGCCCCAGTTGCGGGAACGTTCTCGTCCAGAGGCGATCGAAAAACTGAAATTGGTTTTAGGGCTGAAAAAAGTCATTGAGATGGAATCTCTGGAAGTCGCACCAGAGGCGGTGGAAAAGCGTATCGCTGAACTGACACCTCAATTGTCCGCAGATGTGGATCTGGAGAGATTGAAAGAATTGGTTCAGGCTGAACTGATCCAAGAAAAATCTCTCGATTTTCTGGCAGAACATGGAAAAATTGAGCTAGTCCCACCAGGAACTTTAGCTTCGGTTGCTGATGAAAGTGACCTAGAAGACTCTGAGCCTAAATCCGACCTAAACCCTGAGTCCGTCCCAGAAGAAAACTCCGAACCGACAGAATAGCCTGTGGTCAGAGCCAAACATTAGGGATGCCTGACGGAAGCGCCCTCTTAAACGTTGCGGTTCCCCGTGAGCGATCGCCTTGACTCGGTTATTGCCCTAGTTGATCCAAGAATGAGTAATTTTCTCCTGATTCCCCTCATTCTTTGGGGATCTAGGGCATAATATATATCAAGAAGACTGATGTCCGGGCAAGAAGATGTTTTTTGTTTTACAATCGGAACATCGGAACAATGGTGGCATCTCGATAGTAGAAGCTCAACCGTTTTCCCATAACCAGTGAAGCAAAACTCACAACAGGGTTATGTTCTATGGTGATCCGACCACCTAGTAACTGTCTAATCTGATCCACTGACTAAGGTTTTAAGATCCCCCGACCCGATCGCGATCGCTTTGAGGCAAAAAATAATTGCCAACTAATCTCTGACCAGGGTTATCCTATCGCCTGGATTTATTGAGCGTTATTCTATTTTGCCAACAAACTTAGAGGTTGATTACATATACTGATTTATGATTCATCAGCTTTGAGCATCCACCTGTAAAAAATACTGGTGTGACTGACTCCATCCAGCGATCGGTCTGTAACAGTGAGAATATAAAAACAGCTTTGTGTTCACTCTGAGCAGATCCAATCAATAAATGCCGGGAAAAACTCAATAGTCACCCCAGAAATTTGCTACTCTGAGATTTTAAGACTTCGATAGTTTTCAGACAAATTCTAAAAAAATTATGCTTCAATCTCAGTCCAGTCATCATCCAATTTCTAGTTCATTCTCTTTGGAAATCCACTCAAACTACCCAGAAATCGTCATGGCAACTGCCGGACTAGCAGAGCAAAATTCTGGCAGCGATCGCCAAAATTCCCTCAATTCTGGTTTACCGGCGAGAAATGTCATCCCTATGGTGGTAGAACAATCGGGTATGGGAGAGCGAGCTTTTGATCTCTACTCTCGCTTATTACGAGAACGGATTGTTTTTCTCGGTACACCTGTGGATGATAACGTCGCTGATTCCTTGGTGGCTCAACTGCTATTCTTAGAGTCAGAAGATCCCGAAAAAGACATTCAGCTTTATATCAACTCTCCGGGCGGATCCGTCACCGCAGGCATGGCGATTTATGACACCATGCAACAAATTCGACCCGATGTGGTCACGATTTGTTATGGTTTGGCCGCAAGTATGGGCGCATTTCTTTTAAGTGCTGGAACCAAGGGCAAAAGAATGTCTTTACCCAGTTCCCGAATTATGATTCATCAGCCTCTTGGCGGAGCCCAGGGACAAGCTGTGGATATTGAAATTCAAGCCAAAGAAATTTTATATCATAAAAATACATTGAATCGATTACTGGCTGAACATACCGATCAGCCTCTCGATAAGATCGCCGCCGATACGGAACGTGATTTTTTCATGTCCGCAGAAGAGGCAAAAAATTATGGTCTGATTGACCAGGTAATTTCTAAATAATTTTTCCATTGGGTCTTGCCAAACGGTGAGGATCCACGCGCACTGCAAGTAAGAGGCCGTCTATGTCTAAGTACGACTCCCATCTGAAATGTTCCTTTTGTGGTAAGTCTCAGGAGCAGGTTCGCAAATTGATTGCCGGTCCGGGAGTCTATATTTGCGATGAATGTGTAGACTTGTGTAATGAGATTTTGGATGAGGAGCTATTTGACTCCAGCGCAGCAGCCCCCCAGCCGGTTCCGCGATCGGAACCGTCACAAAAACGCCGCTCTCGCGCTACAAATCTCTCATTGAGTCAGATTCCTAAGCCCAGAGAACTGAAAAAATATCTTGACGATCACGTGATTGGTCAAGATGCCGCAAAAAAAGTATTGTCCGTGGCGGTTTATAACCACTACAAGCGCCTAAGTTTTTTACAAGCAAAGGCCAGTGGGAAAATGTCGTCGGATGATATAGTGGAACTCCATAAGTCTAATATTTTGCTAATTGGCCCAACCGGGTGTGGCAAGACTCTGTTAGCGGAAACTTTAGCCAAAATTCTCGATGTTCCTTTTGCCGTCGCCGATGCCACGACTCTGACGGAAGCCGGGTATGTGGGAGAAGATGTCGAAAATATCTTGTTGCGATTGCTCCAGGTTGCTGATCTAGATGTGGAAGAAGCACAGCGAGGCATTATCTATATCGATGAAATCGATAAAGTGGCTCGCAAAAGCGAAAATCCATCAATTACCAGAGATGTATCTGGAGAAGGGGTTCAGCAAGCATTGCTGAAAATGTTAGAAGGTACGATCGCCAATGTCCCCCCTCAAGGTGGACGCAAACACCCCTATCAAGATTGCATCCAGATCGATACCAGCAATATTCTGTTTATCTGCGGGGGTGCGTTTGTCGGTCTGGAAAAAGTGGTGGAACGTCGCATGGGTAAAAAATCTATGGGCTTTGTGCAACCGGGCGATAATAATTCCAGAGACCAACGCACCGCAGATATGATGAAAGAAGTGGAGCCAGATGACTTGGTGAAGTTTGGTATGATTCCAGAGTTTATTGGTCGAATTCCGGTGGTAGCCACTTTAGACCCCCTGGATGAAGAAGCCCTGACCAATATCTTGACTCAGCCTAAGAATGCACTGGTGAAACAGTATCAAAAGCTACTCCACATGGATAATGTGCAGTTAGAGTTTAAGCCCGATGCGATTCGGGCGATCGCACGGGAAGCATACCGGCGCAAGACTGGGGCGCGCGCTTTGCGGGGCATTGTGGAAGAATTGATGCTCGATGTGATGTATGAATTACCTTCCCGCAAGGATGTAACCCGTTGTGCTATTACTGGGGAAATGGTGGAAAAACGCTCAACCGCAGAACTGCTCCTCCATCCCTCATCCCTACCGAAACCAGAATCTGCCTAGATTCCCCTTTGTGGACAATAGATCAGAATGCTTTCCCAACCTAAAAAGTCCCCCCTTAATCCCCCTTGGATCGCGGGATTAAGGGGGGATCTAGGGGGGCTTTTTACAATTTTGCCAGAGGTCTATTCCTTTTAACAATTTAACCACGTAGTTTAGAACTTTGCCCGGACGAGTCAAAATGCCCTATATCAAAGTTCAAGGGGTCGATCATTATTATGAATGGGTGCGATCGCCCTCCTCTTCCACCTCAAAACCGATCATGGTGTTTTTGCACGGATGGGGAGGATCCGCACGTTATTGGCAAAGTACCGCCGCCGCTTTAGCCGATCGCTTTGATTGTTTACTCTACGATATGCGAGGATTTGGCCGTTCCCGGTTATCACCTGATTCCTCGGTATCGAGTACAGCCTCTTACAACAACTCAAACTATGAACTGGAAATCTATGCCGAAGACTTAAATCAGCTTTTGGATCTCCTAGAATTGCCACAGCCAATTTACATCAATGCTCATTCGATGGGGGCTTCCATTGCCACCCTATTTCTTAACCGCTATCCTCACCGAATAGAAAAAGCTATTCTAACTTGTAACGGCATTTTTGAGTACGACGAAAAAGCATTTACCGCCTTTCATAAATGGGGGGCGCAAGTAGTCAAATTTCGTCCTAGTTGGCTCAAGCAAATTCCATTAATGCATCGGCTATTTATTGCCCGATTTCTGCATCGTCCAGTTTCTGGACAGATGAGTCGAGCATTTTTAGAAGATTATTTAATGGCAGATTACGAGGCTGCCTTGGGGACAATTTTTACCTCAGTTAGTAAGAAAGCCACGGAAGTAATGCCACAAGAGTTTGCCCGCCTAAAAGTACCCGTCTTATTGGTAGCCGGAGAATACGATCAAATCATTCCAGCGGCAGGGGCTCGCAAAGCAGCAGCACTTAACCATTTAGTCCAGTATGTCGAAATTCCAGGCACGGCTCATTTTCCAATGTTGGAGGACTTTCCCACTTATATTCAACAAGTGTTAAATTTTTTGGGAATTTAACATTATTCAGCCCCAGTAGTATAGTTGTTTCAATTAAGATTAACACAATTATCTAGGGGCGCTTTTCCTTAGCGCCCCTACAATAGCCCTCGTTTAGCCCTCTTTCCCAGGTTCCAGCAGGGGAAAGCTCTTTCCAGCCGGGGAACGATTTCGTAATTGTAGCAATAATTTGTGAAATTGGTATTATTTATGGGGTTATAAGTTGCTAAGAAAAGATTAAATATAAGCTGTTTATTTGATGATTATCGCTAAACAAACCTATAAAATACCTATAAAATACCTATAATTTTTCTATGAGTTATTTCCTGAAGCCACCTTTTTTCTGTGGTTTTCTAACTCTTTTCCTGCCGATTACTAATTACTATTGTGGCAATCTACCACGCTCCTAAAGCACATAGAGAACTCAAAACCAAGGCAATCATAAAAGGATGGGGAAGTAGAGACAATTCGACTTTTTTGCCGTTGGGGAAATACCAAGGTTGGGTGATTAACCCAGAGGAGGAAGCCACGATCGCACCCGCCGCAATCCCCACCCCCACCGATTGAATCAGGTCTTGGAGTTTTTGGTTATCTTTTTCTTGTTCTTGTCTACCCTCTTTTTCGGTTTTTTCCCGGTGGCGATCGCCTTCTGTCTGGTCAATTTCCACAATGCCCCGAATCGAGGCGATCGCGGTATTAATCAAATCCGTCCCATGTTGAAAATAGCCTAAGTCCGCTTTAATTTGGCGCAGAAATAGCGGGGCGGTTTCTTGACCAAAATCCCGCAAAAAAGATAGATTTTATCCATCATATTCTATGTTAGCACAAATTTGATCAATTATCTGATTATAATTGTGAATATTTATCTCAATTGTATTGTGGAAATCCTCCATTTTTCGCAGAAATCGGGTGTAGGGTAGAGACTCGGTGGCAAAAGTTTTTAACTGGGTTTTAAACTTTTCCAGATCGTCGTCATTCGTGACTACATCGTGCGGACAATTCAGGTCTGTTTGCAACCGATCTAAGCTATTTTCAAGATTGCGATATGCTCGATCTAGGCAGTCATAAACCAAACGACTATTCTGGAAGGCTTTAATAATTTTGCTGCGATAGAGGAATAAAGCAATTAATTCCTGTTGATAGTAATTATATTGGCGATCGGCTTTTTCATCCCGGAATAGCCAAACTAAAACATGAGGATATTTATCCCGTTGAGTCGGTTTACTGTAGGCAAAAATCGGACTAGCAAATAATTCCCCTTCGCGATCGCATTGCGGGGCATATTCTCCCAAGAGACTTTGACAACATTGGTCAGCAACTCTGCGGAGATAGTCCCGATCTCGTTGTTGGGTTTTGGTAGTTAACCAAGCGGTAATTAGCAAAGTTTGCCCGACAAATTGCCCGGAAAATTCCTCAGCTTGTGGCAGACTTAAGACATGATTTGGATTCAATTGTTTTAGGGACTCTACCGGGACAGGTTCCGCAGCTTAATTTTCATCAGAATAGCCGATATTCAGCCACAGGGCATAACTATCTTTGATTTTTTGGGGTTGGGCAAATCCTTCGATACCGGGATACTTTTCGCTGGTACTGGTAAAAGATAGGGCATCTTCGGCAATTAAGTAAAGGCGATCGCTACTGGACTTATTCTTTGAATCATGGCTAAAATCTAGGTTATCTGTAATTTTTTTATCGGTAAAATTCCCAATAATCTCGTCGCCATATTCCCAAAGGGAATGAGTATGAGGCTGATTTTCGCTGCCATCAATTAGGGCATAAGCAAATACATAGACATTGGGAGCAAAAATGCGATCGGCTGTGGAGTTTGGTTGAGGATTCATATAAAATTACTATTAGTAAGAATAAAAAATGGTTTCCCTTCGTCTTCTTTGTGTCTTTGTGGTGACAAAAAATTTTTACCAGAAAGACACAAAGGACACAGAAAACACAGAATAGAATGTGAATTTAATTCTGGTTTTAATTCTGGTTTTATAGCAGTCGCCAGTCCAGTTAGGACGTAGAATAAAAGAAGTTGCCAAAATTCGAGATAAATCTACCCATGTCTAATTCTTACAGCTACGACTTACGGAAAAAGGTCATAGAGGCCATTGAAATCAACGGGATGAAGAAGAGTGAAGCCAGTAAACTGTTTGGAATTAGCCGTAATACGATCGATCTGTGGCTCAAGGGTAAAGAAGAAACTGGAGACTTCCATGCTAAGACATACAGACCCCCGGGGCATAGTCATAGCATAACGGACTGGGATAAGTTTCGAGCTTTTGTTGAAGAGAATGCGCTCATTAACCCAAGCTCATCTGGCTGAATTATGGGACGGTGAAATTAGTGAAAGAACCATCAGTAGGGGACTCAAAAAAATCGGCTTCACCCGCAAAAAAAAACTTATGGATACCGAGAGCGTTCCTTTGGAAAAACGGGCGGAGTTTGTCAAGAAGCTAGAATCAGTCAAACCATCCGATATTGTTTATGCAGATGAAGCTGGTATGGATAGTCGCGACGATTACAGCTATGGCTACAGTCTACAAGGAGAACGACTCTATGCTCTTAAGTCAGGACGACGACAAGGGCTTTTTCAATATGATTGCCGCTTTGCGTAATGGAGAATTATTGGCTCCTTTTACTGTAGAAGGAGCCTGTAATCGAAACGTATTTGAACTGTGGCTCTCAACCTGTCTGATCCCTAATTTGAAACCGGGACAGAAATTGATCATTGATCATGCAACTTTTCATAAAGGGGGACGTATTGAGCAGATGGTAGAGGAAGCTGGATGTGAAGTTTGGTATCTGCCCCCCTATTCTCCGGACTTCAATAAAATTGAACAATGTTGGTCTTGGCTCAAAAGTCGCATTCGACACCAACTTAAAAATTTTGATACCTTACGAGATGCCATAGAAAATGTTCTTCACTTAGCTTGCGTCTAGTGTCCTAACTGGACTGGCGACTGCTATAATTTCTCCTGTCGAGCATTCCCATGAATTAACCATTATCCTGAGATTGTTTAACAATTTCCTGCAACACTTTCGACAATTCCGTAAAGGGATTATCCAGGAGATTATCTACGCCTTTTACCTAAGTTTTTTTCGGCTTATTTTTTTTATTATAAACATAGACTAAATATCGAATAATGGGATTTTTTTGCACCACTATTGAATCTCTTTCGCAACCAATTCGGCATTACTTGGATCGGGTAATGAGGTAATTTTTTGGCTAAGACGGTCTAAATCTGTCTCTACGTCCGAAACTAGAAACAAATTGGGTTTATTTTCCCAAACTTGCAAAAAATTGGCGATGATTTCCTCTGATTTCATATTTTCCTTGGATGACAATTAGATGACAAATTTATCAATACTGTTATGGCATACAGAGGTTTTTAAATTAATAAACCACATTAACCGCCAATTAACCGCCAGGGAATTAATCGCCTGTCAATTAACCGCCGGGGAATTAATTCCCTGGCTAACAGCGCAAGTCGGTTAAAACCGACTAAAATTCTGTAGGGGTCAACAGCCGTTGACCCCTACCAAGCATGATTAGTCGGTTTTAACCGACTGTAGGGGTCAACTGCCGTTGACCCCTACAGTCGGGGATTTTAATCCCCGACGGGTGTGGTTTACAAGGAAGGGCAGAAAACCGCTGTAAACATATCATAATCATCATGGCTACCAATATCGATCGCAATCCATTGTCGTTGCTTTATTCTTCTATTTGTAATGATGCTAAAGCATATTTTACTGTAGCATAATTTACTGGCCAACGGCGCAAAATCCTGCCCAATAATAAGGAGATCGCCACGGAGTTTCTGTAAGTTCATGCCATCCGGTTAAATGATTACTCATTTCCTGCCGTTGTTGCTGATTAATCAACGCACAGCCATTAACCCAATTTAACAAATCCGCCACGGTTTTTGACCGCATCCACTCCTGGGTTTGCTTCAAAGCCAAAGCGACCGGGGGCTGGTTTTCTCCCAGAAGAGTTTCATAAAAGCGAATCATAAAAACCGCTGTGGATAGGTCATTCACTGCCCATAAAGTCCCCAACACATTGCGGGCACCGGCAAAGAAAAACCCCGCTAGGATACTGATATATTCATCGGTCTTAGTGCTAATATCCGTGATGCCGGTTTCGCAGGCAGACAGGGCAACCAGACGACATTGCGGCAACCGCAGATTAAAAATTTCCGGCAAAGTCAAGCATTCATCGGGGTTAAACTCACCGCGACGCGATCGAATTCGGGGCTTTTCTGGTTCCGTAACAGCGGTTTCCGGCAGTTTAGCATCTGCGAGAATCAGTCCCGAAATCCGGGGATTGGCAAACTTAAAATAGCCGTGACAAGAGAAATGGGCAAAACCCGTCTGTTTTAATTCTGCAACTGCTTGGTTGAATGCGGTTTTATTCGCCGCTTCTTGTTTTAATACCGTAGGTTGATTAAAGAAATTTTGAATTGCCTCTACTTCTATATCGGTATAATTTAAATCTTTTGTCGGGTTTTGAATCGCAAACAGAGATGCTGTTTCGACTGCCGAGGAGCGGGGGTGCGGGGGTGCGGGGGTGCGGGGGAGCAGGGGAGATATTTTTCTCCTCATCTCCTCTGCCCCTCATCCCCTTATCCCCTCTGCCGACGGCGGGCTCCTCTGCTCCTCTGCCCCTCATCCCTTAATCTCCTCTGCTCCTCATCCCCTCCTCATCCCCTCCTCATCCCCTCTGCCCCTCTGCCCCTCATCTCCTCTGCCCCGTTGCCAGGGGTCTCGAATAAAGATATCTGCAAAATCTGACGGCTGGGGGCATAGCGAATCCCTTGGGGGAAGCAGTCGCTGAGATATACGCTTTCTTCTCCCGGCTTTTTCCGAGAGGCTGGGGGAGAAACCGGCAAAGCGTGGAGGGGGAATAAATGCAGAAACCGATAGGATAATTCCTAGTATATGCAGACGGGAGACGGCTGCAAATTCAACCCAACAAAGTAACCCTTTATATGCTAAGTGCCACCTTTATGGGTAGGTTTGAGATAAAAAGAGGGTGAAAGGTAAGTTGTGCCAAAACGGATGACGCGAGTCGCCGGAGTAGGAGCCTGGTACAGCGTGTGCAGCCAGGAGCGGAGTGCCGTGAAAATGGCACGCTCCGTTCTGAATGGGAGGTAGGGAAAGTGATTTCCCTATCGACCCGTACCATTCATACAAGTTCTTTGGGCGCTACGTCCAAGTGCCCAAATAAACCTTGGAAGTTTAGCAATATAGCAGTTCGCGATGGTTTTGTGACATACAAACCTTCAGAATATCAAGTGTATAATCAATCACATCCAGTAACATAAAGAAACAGAATCAAGCAAAAAAATGGCAAAAGCTTATAGTCAGTCAATATTTACGAATTAGAGCCTTAAATTTATTAGAATAAGGCTATTCAGTCAGTCAAGTCAGTCGAATGTTATCGATTAGCCGTTGGACTATCGATGGAAAAAACAGTGGGAATTAAATGGGTAAACGCAACCGATTCAGTCAGTGCCACCGCCCCACCCATCAAAAATTACAGCCTGGGACAAATTTAAAAATTTTATTGATAACAATGAAGATAAAAGCCAAAAGGAATTAGATCAGATGTGGGGAGGACTCAGTCACAATACAATTAGTAGGAAACTAAAAAAATTGGGATATACTCGAAAAAAAACTTATGGTTATCAAGAAAGAGATGAATTAGAGAGAAAGGCATTTTTGGAAAAAATCGCCTCATCTGAACCAGAACAATTGATTTACATGGATGAAAGCGGGATTAATGCGGAATGAAATTTATAAATATGGCTGGAATTAAAAAGGATCAAGATATTATAGCAAAAAGCCTGGTAAGTGATCGAAACGTATCAGCATAATTGGGGCTTTATGTCAAAAAGAGTTTTTTGCACCAATGGTGTATCAAGGATATTGTACATCTCAGGTAATTGAGAGTTGGCTAGAAAAAGTCTTATTACCTAATCTCAAAAAAGGTCAAGTCATAATTATGGGTAATGCCCGGTTTCATCAATGAAATAAAGTCAGAGAATTAATTGAGAAGGCGGGTTGTGAATTACTATTTTTACCAAAATATTCTCCTGAATTAAATCCCATTGAGCATTGGTGGCAAAAAATCAAAAACGCGATCAAAAAAGAGCTTCCCCATTATGATTTTAATCTCCATAAGGCGAGAGATGCAGTATTTGACTATTTGTAGCAACGCCTGCGCGAACTGCTATAATTAGACAAGAGTGCAAAATTCCAAAAAGCCCCTTTTTAAGGGGAGTTGGGGGGATCGAGATCAGTATGGGCACTCTTGTCTATTATCTATGTTATAACCCCTGGAATTCAGATCCCCCATCAGTTTTACCTGAAAAAGCCGGTGTCCCCCATTTCGCCGGGTGGATTGGCCAATTTTTTTCTGGTGTTTTGTGTAAAATTTCCAGATTGCCCTGACAGATAGATGTGGGCGGTGAAGGCAAAAGATGGAAAACGGGAGGCTTTGTCCCAGCAAGGGTTTTGCGGCTTGATCCTGTGGAATAATTGTCCGGAAATGGACAATCTCGCCCCAGGGTAAATCACTTTATGCATGGACTCGATGAGCAATTACGCTTGCTGGTGGAGGAAACCTGCAAGCATCCGCCTAAAAGCCGCCAACGCAGGCGAGGTTTAAACAAAATAATTCGGTTAATTAAGAATTCCGGCAAGCTGTGGCGGGAAAATATTCCTGATTATGAGGATGCGGAGCAACAAACCTGGCTGTATTTCTCCAAAAATATTTGTGAAGCGGATACGGGGCAGAAGTATAACCCCGATCGCAGCAGTGTCACAACTTGGCTGAATGGATATCTGAAGCGACGGCTGCAAGATTGCCGCATCGAAGCCGCTGAAGAAAAAGCGACGAGGGCTTTTGGTGAGATTTCGGGGTCAGATGAAGCTATAGACCCCGTGGATACTCTTGCAGCGCCTGCCGATATTCCGCCAATAGAAGAAGAGGTGAGAACTTGGGCGGAAACAGACGCCGATGGGGAGTTGCGCCAGACTCACATTAAAAATCATCCAGAAATAACGGCGCAACTGTTAATTCTGCGGCGCTTGCCCCCAGAAACCAAGTGGGAAGAACTATCAGCAGAATTTGGGGTAAAAGTTTCGACTCTGAGTATGTTTTATCAGCGCAAGTGCCAACCTCGTTTGCGTAAATTTGGCGAATCTCAGGGATATCTATAAAAGGAGGGATAAATTATGGTTTACGCCACGCAAGATATAGAAGAACAATCTCAGCGAATGCCGGTGACTCAGGCAGCGCGACGCACAGCAGAGCAGTTTGCTTTACAGCATCCGAGTCCTGAAAAGACGGAGCGAGTCCGGTTAAATACTTTGGCGGTATGGGTGGTCAATGACTACTTGGAACTCATGGATATTCCCACAGAATTAAGTGCCGGTGATAGTTGGAATCCGGTGATGCGTCTGTGTGACGATGTAGCCGATTTAGTGGTGACTGGTTTGGGGCGTTTAGAATGCCGTTTTATTTTACCGGGAGAACAAAGTTGCACCATTCCGCCAGAGGTTTGGTTCGATCGCATTGGTTATATGGTGGTGCGAATAGAGGAATCATTTCGGGAGGCAACGTTGTTGGGATTTATGCCGCCTTCTGAGGAGCCATTGGAACGGGTGGAAGTGGCCGAGTTGCGATCGCTCGATGAGTTTTTAGATTATATCGGTCGTTTAGAGGATGGGGTCGCCTTTCTCGAAGGGGACGATCCGGTGGCAGTGCAGGTGCGCTGCTTGTTGGAAATGCGATCGCTCTCAGAGATTGTCGCCGAATTAGAGCGCATCTACCGAACTCGTGAAGAATACGAGTGGCGGTCTGCCGGTGGAGAGGTATTAGCCGGAAGTGATGCCGGTGGCGGGTTCGATCGCGAAGAAATCGACGATGGCGATGGCGAATTAGAGGACTTGGCAGAGAGTCTGTTAGAAAAATTGGCAGAAATTTGGGGAGAATCTGTGTAATTTTTTTTCAAACCCCTGACGTATATGTAACAACCCCTTGCAAAGACCGGAGATGTTACATATATGGCCAAAAAAATGCGATGGCAGGAACGGTGCCGGAAAAGAGAGCAATTGCTAGAAAAGCATGGTCCGTACTGTTGTTACTGTGGCAAGTATAGTAATTTCAAATAAGACTGATAAACTAGGAGGCGCAATAATTCCGAATAATTTCATCGATAGATGTACCAGGAGGCGCGTACATTATAGCTTTCTTTAAAGCGCTAAAATCATGCTCTATGTCATTTAAATCTGGGGAGTATTTCGGGAGAAAAACTACTTGATGTCCAGCCGCTTATACTATTTATTTAATCACTTTTTTTCGATGAATTGAGGCGTGATCCATAATTAATATTGAAGGCTGATTAAGTTCCGGCAATAAATATATAGATAACCATTGCTCAAAAACTGAAGCCTGTGTACTTCCTGTTAAAAGCATCGGGGCAATTAAGGTTTTCCCCCCTTTTTTTCTGGCGGCAATTAAGTTTACTCTCTTCCCCCTTTTTCCGGTTCTTTCACCCCAGACTTTTTTTCCTTTTTTTGCCCAGCCATAAACACAGTTAGGCTCCGCTTCAAATCCTGATTCATCAATAAACACAAGGTTTTCGCTGCCCAATTTTTTGATGAACTCTCTCAACAATCTGTAATATTTCATGCGTTCTTCTCGGTTTCTTTCTCCATAGCGAAATTCTTTTTTCTTTCGTCTAATCTTCAGTTTTTTTAAAGCGTAGTGAATGGTACTTGGCCTCACCCCGAACTTTTTCGCTCTGTCGAGCAATCTAGCTGACGGATTTTCTTAAACATCTTTTTCCAGCGCTGCCAAATCCAATTTTTGCCGTCGGGTTTTTACTTGGTGTCAAGTCTTGACGACGTAACCATCTATAAATAGTTGCGCTCCCTACTTGAAACAGCACCGAGGCTTGTTTTATGCTTCCCCCATTCTCTATGTAATCTACTACTCGTTTTCTCAAGTCGATACTATAAGCCATTTTCGTTTCCCCCTTCAGGATTTTTCTTGATTTTAGCACATCTAGCTTATTTATCACTCTTATGTGAAATTACTATACCAATTAGAAGGATCCCAATCAATCATAAATGCACTCTGATTTTCTTTTACTAGATAATATCCTGAATAATTTCCGGGACATCGAATCCTTAAATAACCGAAAAAAACAACAAAGGATACCAATATGTTTGACGAAGATTTACTTCAAACTATAATTGATCAGTCAAAAGAATGGCGAGAATTGTTCGGACTAAACTCTGAAATTCATGAAGCATTCACATTTTTAATTGATCTAGTTGAAAAATATCAAAAAAATTATTCATATGAAGTTGACCCAGATGATCCAGAAATTCCAGAACCAAAAACTAAATGATCTTTTTTCATTGCCAAATCTGGAATGGTTCAAATTCATCATTTCCCTACAACAAATTGAAGCAAGAATAATTAATTATACCGTGAATCTCTCCTCTCACGCTACTTGCTTGAATATGGTAACTGCTATATGGTGATTTTCAGCGGGTTAATTAGTAAAATCACCATAGATTTCTTTTTTTAGAAGTTTCGCGGATTGTTTTAAAATGGATAATTCACCACTATTGCTGGTTAATTCTGGTTGATTTGTCTTGATAGAGTTAACTGTTATATAAAATTCTAGTACCGCAAATGCTTGATTGAAAATTTCTGGCGGATACTTCTGCAACTTAACTCGAATTGTGTCGTTAATCAGCCCTGGTTTTAACCTACTACAGTAAGCCTGAACCCATTTTAGACAATAACACAACCATTTTACGAAAATCTCTCGATTTTCGTGTAAATTCTTCAAAGCACCAATATCAATAAGTTGCTGGCGACAGCCATAAGCCATGAATTCTGCCAACCATTCTCTGTGTTCCTTGTCCCCTAAATATTGCGCTAGAAACTGATAGCTTTTGATTCGATTTGTGATGGATTCAAATTCGCTGCTTTCAATTATTTTTTGAATTAACTTGCGTTCAGCCTCATCAAATGTTAGATGTGACCCCTCAATCAATTTCTCCAATTCCTCTCTGCTTGAAGAAACCGGGGTCATGGGATTGCTTAAAAGTTTCAGAATTTTTTGTCGGCTCGCTCCATCGGGAATGATGTTAAAAACATTAACAACATTCGCATTGAATAAGTCTCGTTCGGCATAAGAGGCACTGTCACTAACGCTAGTTTCGCGATAGTCTCTTCCAGCCTCTATTTCTCGGCTTGGTTCTTGCTGCTCCGGCATTGGGCGTGACTCCTATTTCAGCTTATCTGCTCTTAGCTTCCCTTGGTCTTTTGCCAGTCATCCAGCAGGGCCAGTACGAAAGTGGCCGCTGGGTGGTTTAGGGTTTGTTTTAGGGCTTCCGTACCTCCTACCCTAACGGCACTGAGGATGCGGTCTGCTAGGGGCATATTACTATCGATTTGTTTGATTGCTTCCTGCGCCGCCTGCATTTGTCCCGCCACTGTATTGGTAGGGTAGGTTTTGTCCAACTGCTCCAGTAGCCGCTGAATTTCGGCGGCAGCCTCGGCTAGGGTTTGTCGCTGCTCTGGGGCATAGTTGTTGATATCTCCCTCGGCATACTGTGCTTGGTCTCGAACGGTAGTTTCGTGG
>NZ_CP159837.1:300000-510000 GCF_040564635.1 Planktothricoides raciborskii GIHE-MW2 | reverse complement strand
CTAACCTTCACAGTCACTTGTGGCTGTCCCACGACCCCAACGGTAAAAACCATTGGTTTAGGCTCTTCCCCTTTCGCTCACCACTACTCAGGGAATCTCTGTTTGATTTCTTTTCCTCGAGCTACTAAGATGTTTCAGTTCGCCCGGTTGGCTCGTGCTGACCTATAGATTCAGTCAGCCGTACTAGGGGTTGCCCCATTCGGACACCTTCGGATCAATGCTTGTTTCCAGCTCCCCGAAGCGTTTCGCCGGTAGCCGCGTCCTTCTTCGCCTCTGCGTGCCTAGGTATCCACCATTAGCCCTTTGTAGCTTGACCACATTGGCTTGATTCATATCCTCGATTTCTCGAAAATGGATACACCTTTGATTCGGTTTCTATGTAATTTTCTAGGTTCATTCTGGACAGATTCTGTCCAGCAGTCTGTCTGGTTCATTCCCAGTGCAGTTGCTTGACAGTGGTTGTCTTCTCTGGAGGTAAGCGGACTCGAACCGCTGACATCTGCCTTGCAAAGGCAGCGCTCTACCAACTGAGCTATACCCCCAAAAGCTGGCCGCTTTCAGAAAAGCGCTTGGGCGCTGACTGATGGCGGGGAGTGGGCCATCCTGGACTCGAACCAGGGACCTCACCCTTATCAGGGGTGCGCTCTAACCACCTGAGCTAATAGCCCATGTCCCGACCTGATGTTAGTTTGAAAGCCTTTTTGTTTGACCTCGAACGACCTGGGATATGAGAGTTATGATTGGTGCGTTTGGACTCAATTCATCTCTCAGGTCTCCCTAAAAAGGAGGTGATCCAGCCACACCTTCCGGTACGGCTACCTTGTTACGACTTCACCCCAGTCATCAGCCCTGCCTTCGGCATCCTCCTCCCCGAAGGGTTAGAGTAATGACTTCGGGCATGGCCAACTTCCATGGTGTGACGGGCGGTGTGTACAAGGCCCGGGAACGTATTCACCGCAGTATGCTGACCTGCGATTACTAGCGATTCCTCCTTCATGCTCTCGAGTTGCAGAGAGCAATCTGAACTGAGGATGGGTTTATGGGATTAGCTGGCTCTTGCGAGTTCGCTGCCCTTTGTCCCACCCATTGTAGTACGTGTGTAGCCCAGGACGTAAGGGGCATGATGACTTGACGTCATCCCCACCTTCCTCCGGTTTATCACCGGCAGTCTCCCTAGAGTGCCCAACTGAATGATGGCAACTAAGAACGAGGGTTGCGCTCGTTGCGGGACTTAACCCAACATCTCACGACACGAGCTGACGACAGCCATGCACCACCTGTGTTCGCGCTCCCGAAGGCACCCTCACCTTTCAGCGAGGTTCGCGACATGTCAAGCCCTGGTAAGGTTTTTCGCGTTGCATCGAATTAAACCACATACTCCACCGCTTGTGCGGGCCCCCGTCAATTCCTTTGAGTTTCACACTTGCGTGCGTACTCCCCAGGCGGGATACTTATCGCGTTAGCTGCGGCACTGTCTGGGTCGATACAGACAACACCTAGTATCCATCGTTTACGGCTAGGACTACTGGGGTATCTAATCCCATTCGCTCCCCTAGCTTTCGTCCCTGAGTGTCAGTTGCAGTCCAGTAGAGCGCTTTCGCCACTGGTGTTCTTCCCGATCTCTACGCATTTCACCGCTACACCGGGAATTCCCTCTACCCCTACTGCCCTCTAGTGGTGCAGTTTCCACGGCCTTTCTGGAGTTAAGCCCCAGTCTTTAACCGCCGACTTGCCCCACCACCTACGGACGCTTTACGCCCAATAATTCCGGATAACGCTTGCCTCCTCCGTATTACCGCGGCTGCTGGCACGGAGTTAGCCGAGGCTGATTCCTCAGGTACCGTCAGAACTTCTTCCCTGAGAAAAGGGGTTTACAACCCAAGAGCCTTCCTCCCCCACGCGGTCTTGCTCCGTCAGGCTTGCGCCCATTGCGGAAAATTCCCCACTGCTGCCTCCCGTAGGAGTCTGGGCCGTGTCTCAGTCCCAGTGTGGCTGCTCATCCTCTCAGACCAGCTACCGATCGCCGTCTTGGTAGGCCATTACCCCACCAACTAACTAATCGGCCGCGAGCTCATTCTCAGGCGATAAATCTTTTACCTTTCGGCACATTGGGTATTAGCAGCAGTTTCCCGCTGTTGTCCCCATCCTGAGTGCAGATTCTCACGTGTTACTCACCCGTCCGCCACTAAATCCCGAAGGATTCCGTTCGACTTGCATGTGTTAAGCAGACCGCCAGCGTTCATCCTGAGCCAGGATCAAACTCTCCATGTTGAAGAGGTTTGATGTGAGTTCTTTACCTCAAAAATTTTTGAGGGGAACTCGTGAAAAAAGGATTAACTTGACGAGATCCAACAAAATGTGATAGGCTTTCAAACTATTGAGTTATCGAGGTGCGGGGTGCCGTGGGTTGTTTTGTCCGTCAGGCACTTTATTAATCTAACAAACCTAAATCGGTTTGTCAACCCCTTTGACCAACTTTTTTTGAAAAAAATTTTTTTATCCCCCAAAACCATTGTCTGGTAAGCTTTTTGGGATTTTATATTTCTGAAAATATTTTTTTGAGGCCGATCGCTCGCTTCTACTTTTATGGGATCTAAAGTAAAAAGGAAGTGATTGTGGATCTTCCCCCCACATCGAAAGCCAGTAGGCAAATCAATTGAACGATATTCAGGAAAACCAATATTATGTGTGAAAAAACTTCTGAAAACTTTCCTAGCACTACAGCCGAGTTCGCTTCGCTGCCCACTTTGACTGTAGCCCCCAAACAAGTGATGCGGGGCTTTGGGATTCTGGCACAAGTAGGAGACATCTTGGCTAGGTTCGGCAGAAATTCTTTAATTATCGGGGGAGATTCCTCTCTGAGTGTCACCCTTTCAAGATTACAACCGGCCTTAGCCGCACAGCAGATCGTGACTCACCCAGGGTCTTATCGCCCGGATTGTAGCGAAGCCAGCCTTGCTAGGCTGATGGCAGCGGTGGAGAGGCATCAAGCAGATTTCATTATTGGGACTGGGGGTGGTAAATCTCTGGATATGGCGAAACTGGTTGCCCACCGTTGTAATTTGCCTGTGGTGACTATTCCCTCATCGGCGGCTACCTGTGCGGCTTGGACGGCTTTGTCTAATATATATAGCGATCGCGGGGCGTTTCTTTACGATGTGCCTCTGGATGGTGGTTGTCCTGATTTGCTGATTTTGGATTACGAGTTAATTGCTACAGCGCCGAAACGGACTTTAGTGGCCGGAATTGGGGATGCGATCGCTAAATGGTATGAAGCCTCAGTGAGTAGCGGTCATTCTGAGCAAACTTTATTAGTAGCTGCCGTACAACAAGCGCGAGTGCTTCGGGATATTCTTTTGCAAAAATCCGCCGCTGCCCTGGAACAACCGGGGAGCGAAGTCTGGCGGGAAGTAGTAGACGCCACTGTTTTACTGGCCGGTGCGATCGGCGGACTAGGGGGCGCTCAATGTCGCACCGTCGGCGCTCATGCGGTTCATAATGGTTTAACTCATGTGGATCCAAAACATCACACATTGCATGGAGAAAAAGTAGCCTACGGCATTTTGGTGCAATTGCGTCTGGAAGAAATGGTGCAAAACAACCAACTAGCTGCCACTGCTAGACAGCAGCTTTTGAAATTTTATGGGGAAATTGGTTTGCCAGCAACGTTAGATGACCTGGGGCTGGAAAATATTACTCTAAAAGATTTGAAAGGGGCGGCAGAAATATCTTGTGGTCCTAATTCTGATATTCATCGATTGCCTTTTCCGGTGGTTCCCGATCAACTCCTGGCGGCAATGGTGTCAACAACGGCGACCGTAGAACGTTTAGGCAATAGTCAATCTGTAGAGCGTGTAGGGAGTTTTCCAAAAGAATGATCTAGTGGTCAATAAGTAAATCATCAGAGATTAGGGGAAGTAACTCCGCAAATTGCGCTAAATCCCTTCACCCTTAAATCACCCTTAAATTTTACCACAAAGTCTATTCAAAGGCGAATAGGCTTTTTTTTACGTTTAATTTTAATATTAAAAACAGTTGAGTTTTGGATGTTGAGAATTGTGGGACAGTTCACAACTGTAACTGTTGCATTGATTGTAGTCCGTAACGGACTCTTTTGGCTGTGGCTATCAGTTTCAAATAGGCCTACAGGTGACGATTATGATTTAATTGATATTAATTATAGTGGCTATGATTAAGATTAATTTTTTTTCAGGAAATATAAAAATTAATATATTTTCAGTTTTTTTGTTTAAAGTTAAAAAAATTATTGGCAGACATTAAAAATAATTAACAAAATTTAATACTTAATTGAAGTTTAATTAATGTTTATTTAACATACAAATTATCTGTGATTCTGTTAGATAGAAGATGTGACTTAAAATTTATCTATGGATCGCTTTCTAAGTAAAACATCATTCGGCGCTATAACTGCGCTATGACTTCACCTATTCCTGTTAAAGCCAAAATGATGGCGGCGATCGCCTAGGGTGAAAAAACCGGGTTTCTCTCCCAAACTTAATTGCGCCGAATAACCGCTGGCAGAGAAACCCGGTTTTTTTGAAAAACCGGGTTTTTTTGAACACTATTTGCCAATACAGAAGCGGCTAAATATTCGATCAAGCACGGATTCGGTGACTTCTTCCCCAGTGATTTCTCCTAATGCTTGAATGGCTCCGCGTAGGTCAATTGTCCAGAAGTCAAGGGGCAAACTATCGGCAATGGTTGATTGGACTTGTTTGAGGGCGGTGTAAGCGCGAGTTAAGGCAGCGGCTTGCCGTTGATTAATAGTTAATTCTAAGTTGGCGGCTTGTATGTCACCCAGATTGACGGCTTTTAATATGGCATTTTCTAAGTCTTCGATACCTTGCCCATAAAAAAGATCGAACCGGGTAGCGGAGGTGCCGATCGCCTCTACAGAAGTCTTAGCATCAAGAATACCCTCCGGCAAACTGGGCAATTTTTCTACTAAGTCTATTTTATTGATGACGATAATCAGAGGACGATGTTTAACTTGGGTATAAATTTCGGCATCGGCTGATGTCCAACCAGCGGTGGCGTCAATGGTAAAAATCACTAAATCCGCAGCTTGGGCAGCGCGTCGCGATCGCTCTACGCCAATTTTTTCTACTTGGTCGTCGGTTTCGCGAATTCCCGCCGTATCGAGAACTTGCACGGGAATGCCTTTAACCACCAGTTGAGATTCCACAACATCGCGGGTGGTGCCTGGAAGATCCGTGACAATGGCGCGATCGCTCCGACTCCAAGCATTTAATAAACTGGACTTGCCCACATTTGGTCGCCCGACAATCGCGACTTTTAACCCAGACCGCAAGAGTTCTCCCTGATGCGCTGTAGCCAATATTCTGGACATTTCTGCCAAAATGTTGTCTATGTTGGCGATAATTTCTGGCTCGTTTAACGGCGGTAAATCCTCCTCAAAATCAATCCGGGCTTCAATTTCTGCCAGAATATCTAAGCAACAGGCGCGGAGTTGCCGGATCGGTTGGGTTAATTTACCTTGTAAACCAGCCAGTGCCGTTTGAGCCGCAGTCGCTGAACGGGCCATGACTAAATCAGCAATACTTTCCGCTTGAGTCAGGTCAATGCGTCCATTCAAAAAAGCTCGCAGACTAAACTCTCCAGGATTAGCCAGTCTAGCTCCTTGTTCTAGGCAAAGCTGCAAAACTTGTTGCACGGGAATAATCCCACCGTGACAGTGAAATTCCACCACATCTTCGCGGGTATAAGACCGGGGTGGTTTCATGATCAGAAGCAGAGCTTCGTCTACCACTTGTTGCGTTTGAGGATGGCAAATGTAGCCGTATAAGATGCGGTGACTTTCCCAGGGCTGAGATCCGGGAGCATGAAATAAAGTCCTCGCGATCGCCAAAGCATCGGTTCCAGATAATCGGACTATGCCAATGCTCCCTTGTTGTGGGACAATTGCTGTGGCGATCGCGGCGATCGTATCTCCTTGACTAAAATCTCTGGACATTCTGGACATATTTTTCCCTGTTTGCCAATGGTCAACTTTCATGGTAAATCCGACCGCCGTGGTCAGCATCAAATTCTCAAATTGAATACAATATAAACATCACCACCAAACATAGCGCAGGGTGCCGCAATGATTGGCCAACTATTAGATAGAAGATATCGCATTGAGAAAAAATTAGGTTCCAATGGTTTGGGACAAACCTATTTGGCTGTGGATACTCATCGGCCTGGGGAACCAAAATGCATTGTCAAACAACTACTTCTTCCCAGAAATCAGGGTAAATCCATAGAAATTATCGAATTGATTTTAAAGAAAAAAGTAGAATTTTTAGAAAGACTTGGCAAACACAACCAAATTCCCCAATTATTAGCGTTTTTCCAAGAGAACAAAGAATTTTATTTAGTCGAAGAGTTTATTACAGGTCATTCCCTGGTGGATGAAATTGGCCACGGGATACCCATGCCCGAAGACCAGCTATGTAAACTGTTGCAGGAAATTTTGGAAATATTAATTTTTGTTCACGGACATGGGATCGTGCATCGCCAGGTGACGGCAGAGAACTTAATTAGACGGAGTTCTGATGGTAAATTGGTGTTGATTAATTTTGGGCTGGTGCAAGATAAAGATATTAATACTCAATTGCTAAAAACTTATAGGGAATCTTCAGAGAATGACTCTGAAAATATCGATAGTCAACTGGTGTTAGAATTTGGCCAAAGTCAGTCAACCAGTAGCGATATTTACGGATTGGGTTTAATTGCAATTCAAGCCCTGACGGGCTTGCAGGGAAAAGATTTAATCCAGATATCGGATCATCAAAATCCCCAAAATCCAATTTTGGCATGGCACGATCAGGTCAAAGCCAGACCCCAAGTAGTGAGTATGCTGGATAAAATGGTGCATTCAAATCCAGAGGAGCGGTATCAGTCAGCCCCGGAAGTTTTGGCGGCTTTGAAAAAGTTAAAAGTACCACCATCAAAGCTTCAGCCCGGATCAATCCCCGTGCCACCACCGCCCCCCCCAGTTGCCCAATTAAAAGGGGTGGCGCGGGTGGCTCCACGTCCGATTGATTTAACTCAACCGGAAAACTTGGCAATTTCATCGAAGATGTCTGGGTCAAAGGTGAGAAGCCTAAAAATGATGATGGCCGTAGGACTGCTAATTTTTATCTGCGGCTGGGCTGGGTGGCTATATAAGAAAAATTATACGAATCAGCGGATTGCCGAGTTAAAAAGTATTGCCCAAGAACGAGCCGCAAGTGGGGATCGACAGGCGGCGATTCAACAATTTACTCAAGCAATATCTCTGAAACCTACGGCAGAATCTTATTATCAAAGAGCCAATGCTCAATTAGACCTGGGTAATTATCAAGCAGCGGTTGAAGACTATACGGCGGCTTTGGCAAAAGATCCCAATTATGTAGCAGCTTATTTTAATCGGGGATTGGCTTATTTAAAATTAAATCAATTTAAGGCAGCAGTTGATGATTATACTAAGGCGATCGAGAATAATTCTCAGGATGCAGATGCTTATTATCAAAGAGGTTTGGCTTATCATCGCCTGAAAAATTATCCAGCGGCGATCGCGGATTATACTCAGGTGATTCAGTTGAATCCTGAAGATGCTACAGCTTTTACCAATCGGGGATTGTCATATTCAGCCGCCGATAACAAACAAAGCGCGATCGCGGATTATACTCAGGCGATTAGATTAAATCCGAATGATGCTCAAGCCTATTATAGTCGCGGTAGAGCTAGGTTTTTTTTGGCAGATTATCAGGGGGCAATGGAGGATTATACTGAAGCATTAAGAATTACTCCCGATGATGCCGATATCTATGTGAATCGTTGTGGGGCTTATTTGAATTTGGCGCAGTACGATCGGGCGATCGCAGATTGTACTCAGGCGATTCAACTAAATGCCGAATATCCTGAAGCTTATAGTAATCGTTGTCTGGCTTATACGAATTTACAAAAATATCCAGAGGCGATCAACGATTGTACCCAGGCGATCGCTCTAGAACCTAACGGGGCAAAAGCTTATACTAATCGAGGAATGGCTCGTGCTGCGGCCAATGATTTTCAAGGGGCGATTGATGATTACACTCAAGCGATTAGATTAGCGCCGAATGATGCGGTAGCTTATGGTAATCGTGGGACGGTGTATTACGATTTAAACCAATATCCCGAAGCGCTGTTAGACTATACTCAAGCAATCAGATTAAAAGAAGATTATGACCTGGCTTACTATAAACGGGGTCTGATTCGGGTGCAACTCAAAGATACGGCTGGGGCGATCGCTGATTTCCAAACAGCAGGCAAGCTTTGTCTTGATCGGGGGAGAACAGGTTGCTACCATGATGCTCAGTATCAAATTAATTTATTGCAGCAAAATAAACCATAAAAACAGTGCCACAATAAGTAATATTCATTTATTTAGTGATAATCTAGTGACCTCCGGCCAATTTTTAGCTAAACGCTACCGCATTATTGAATTTATCGGCTCTGGGGCTTTTGGCACCACTTATTTAGCGGTGGATACTCGTCTACCAGGAAACCCGACTTGTGTGGTGAAACAACTTTTGCCAACTCCGAAAATAGGCAAAAATTTGAAAACTGCCCAGCGTCGATTTAGCCGAGAAGCTAAAATTTTAGAAAAACTGGGAAAACACCCTCATATTCCTCAACTTTTTGCATATTTTGAGGAAAATCAACAATTTTATTTAGTGGAAGAATATATTGCGGGTTATCCTCTGACTAGCGAGTTAACCTTGGGATGGAAATGGAGTGATCTAAATACGATCAACTTAATCCAAGAAATCTTAGAAATCCTATCATTTATCCACAGTAATGGCGTGATTCACCGAGATATTAAACCCTCGAATATTATCCGCCGACAGTCAGATGGTCAGTTATTTTTAATCGATTTTGGCGCGGTTAAAGAAATCAATGAAGGGGATGCTTCATCTCAGACTAGAACAATGGCCACGGGTACTCCTGCTTATATGCCCCTTGAGCAATTTCAAGGCAATCCAAAACCCAACAGCGATATTTATGCCGTGGGGATGATTGCCATTCAAGCATTAACTGGGGTTCACCCCCGCGAACTGCCAATGATTAAAAATATGGATCAGGTTAGTAGTGGTTCTTTTCACTGGAAACAATTGGCAAAAGTTGACATAGAATTTACCAAACTTATTGATAAAATGATTTTGGATGATTATCATTTACGCTATCAATCTACTACAGAAGTTTTAGCTGATTTAGAAAAAATTAAATATCGGTTTGGATCAGGTAATTTGGGCAAAAAAAATGTAGATTATAATTTTGAAACAGATGAGTCTACTTTACAGGATGCTGATGAATATTTTGAAGATAAAAAAAATAATTTATCAAGTAAAATTACAGATACAAATTTTTTTAGCCATAGCAAAAATAGCCATAATTTTCTGAAAAAAAGTTTTATAAGTAGATTAAAAAAAAATCAGGTAATTTCGGGCAAATTAATTTTGATTATGGCAGGGGGTTTGACGATAGGCTTTTCAGTTTTTTTATGGGAAAATTTGGTTAGTTTAGAAGCTAAAAGACTGTATAATCAAGCGGTGGAAAAGGCAAAAAATGGCAAAAATGAAGCGGCGATCGCAGATTTGAATCAAGCCATTAAATTATTACCCAACTATGAATCCGCCTATTATAGTCGCGGGAGAATTCGTTTTCAAATGGGAGATTATTCAGGGTCGATCGCAGATTATAGTCAGACGATTAAATTGAATCCCCAAGATGCTGGGGCTTATGCTAACCGCTGTGTAGCTTATCGATATTTGTCTGATTTTTCCGCCGCGATCGCCGACTGTTCCTATGCTATTAAACTTAATCCCAATTATGCGGATGCATTAGCAAATCGCTGTCTGGCATTGATTGGGATTGGGGATAAAAAATCCCTAGCCGCATCTTTAGCAGACTGTAATCAGGCGATCGCCTTGAATTCGTCTCAATATGATGCTTATTATGGCCGAGGTTTAATTTATCAAACCTTGGGAGAACTCAATCATGCGATCGCTGATTATACCCAGGCAATTACATATAATCCTAATTTGGCGGCAGCTTATTATTATCGCGGTCTGGCAAGATTGAAATTAAATCATCGCCAAAACGCCGAGAGTGATTTTCAGAAAGCGGCTGAACTCTGTGAATTGCCCACGGTTGAATGTGATATCGATCCCAAGGCGAAACTGGAAAAGTTACAGTAAATTGGGGAGCGGCGGTTCGGCTTCGCTCACCGTGCGGGGGACCGGCGGTTCGGCCCTTCGGCTGCGCTCAGGACAGGCTTCGCTCACCGTGCGGGGGAGAGAGTGAATAGTGAATAGTAAATAGTAAATAGTAAATAGTAAATAGTGATATTTCTTTTGTACGGGCGTCCTTGCGAAGCATAATCCGTCAGGCTATATGGCCAGAAAGCCCCTACGACTTTTAACTTTTAACTTTTCACTTATAAATTTCCCCGTTCCCTGATAACCGTTCCTCGTTCCCCAACAAACAAAGAATCCCTACCCAAAAACCAACAAACAACAACCAACAAATAACCATGAACAAAGATAGATTATTTATCGAGAGAATTATCCCAGTGAAACTGTTAAATCAACAGGTGGCTTATGAACATGGGGGCAATCCATTTAAAGGACTACATCGCTGGTATTCTCGGAAGCCGTTATCTTTCTCTCGCGCTTCGGTTTTGGCTTCTCTGTTGCCAGAGGATATCTCATTAGATGAGTTTGAATATTTACTGGGATTACATCCAGAATGGGAGGGGTTAAAACCTGATGCTAATTTGCGACTTTATAAAGTGCCCCCAGGATATTTTAGAGTAGGGAAAGTCCATGATTATTGTGAGAGAGTTTGGGGCAACCGAAACCCTACAGTTTTAGATGCTTTTGCTGGTGGGGGGAGTATTCCTTTTGAAGCGGCTAGATATGGGTTAAATGTGTTAGCTTCGGATTTGAATCCGGTGGCAGTTGTGACTATGAAAGCTGCAATGGAATATCCGGTAAAATTTGGACCCGATTTACAAGTGGATATTGACCGTTGGGTGAAGTGGGTCGGGGATGAAGCGGAGAAAAGATTAGCGGAATTTTTCCCTTCAACCCCCAAAAGTGAGGAAGTTGTGCAAAATTATTTATGGGCACATACTGTAGTTTGTCCTAGTTGTCAGTCTGTGGTGCCATTAAGTCCTAATTGGTGGTTAAGTAAAACAAGTAACTATGCTGGAAAAGGACAAGCTAGAAAAGTTAAGAGTGATTGGTACGCGGTGAAACCAATTCACAATCTGACAGAAAAGCGGGTTAATTTTGAGTTAATTAAGGGGAAAAAAGGGAAAGAAACAACGATTAAAACCGATGAGGACGAATACAATCCTGATGATTACAGTACGGTTAGTCGAGGAGTGGGTAGATGTCCTAATTGTGGCAATAATATTGAAAATAAAGTGATTATGCAAACTGCTAAGAAAACCGGATTAGGACATCAGTTATATGCAGTGGCTTATAAAAAAGGTAAAGGCAGCTTAGAATTTAGAATTCCTAATAATACTGACTTGAATGCTTGCGTTCAAGCTCAACAATACTTAGACCAAAATATAGATGATTTACAACATAAATTTTTAATTCCTATTGAATTTATTCCTGAAGGCAAAGATTTGGATGAACAAATCCGAATATTTTGTCCGACATGGAAAGATATGTTTAACCCGCGTCAGCTTTTAACCCTGGTGACTTATGTAGAAATTATCAACGAAGCGAAGGAGTTAATCCGGGCTGAATATGAACCAGAAAAAGTAGAGGCAATTTGCACTTATTTGGCTTTAGTATTAGATAGATGTGTTGATGCAAACTCTCGTTTAGCCCATTGGAGTGCAACCACGTCACAAATTCAACTCGCTAGTGGACAACACGCTTTAAATTTAATGTGGAATTATCCAGAAGTTAATGGAGTGACTCGCTTGTGGAATTGGTGCGTAGATGCCTTGACATATGACTACACTAAACTTTGTGAATTATTCGGCACAAAGTCCCACTCTCTCAGCTTACCGGGTATCCTAGAAACTGAACCCAAAAGCATTAAAATTGATGCGGCTTCGGCGGATAGCCTGTATCATATTGCCGATAAATCTGTGGATGCAATTGTCACTGACCCGCCCTATTATGCTACGATACAATATGCGGAACTTTCCGATTTTTTCTATGTTTGGATGAAACGGACGTTAGGGGATATTTTCCCCGAATTATTCTGGTCAGAACTCACGGATAAACACCGAGAAGCGGTCGCGAACCCGTCTCGTTTTCGGGATATGGGTACTTCAGCCGATGAATTAGCCGCCCAAGATTATGAGGCAAAAATGGCCTTGGCTTTTGGCGAATATTATCGAGTTTTGCGGGATGATGGGGTGATGACCGTACAATTTAATCATAAAGATTCCGGCGCCTGGGATGTGCTGACTAAATCATTAATTGATGCGGGTTTTGAAATTACCGCTTCTTGGTCTGTGAGCACAGAAAATCCCCAAAATTTACATCAAGCCCAGAAAAATTCTGTTTCTAGTACGGTGTTGCTAGTTTGCCGCAAACGCAACCCGAACGCTGAACCCGCTTGGTGGGATGATTTGCGCCCGGAAGTGGCTAATTTGGTAGAACAACGCGCCCCGGAATTTGAGGATAATGATATTACGGGAATCGATTTATATTTAAGTGCTTTTGGTCCGGCTTTAAATGTGTTTAGTCGGTCTTATCCCATTTATAATAGCAGTGGGGATGAAGTTCGCCCAGAGGTGGCTTTTGCGGAAGCCCGAAAAGCGATCGCAGCTTATCGTTTCCGCAAATTAGTCCAAACGGATACCCAGGGATTTGACTCTTTAACTCAATGGTATTTTTTGGCTTGGGATGCTTTTAAAGCCCGCGAATTTCCTTATGATGAAGCGCGACAATTAGCTTTAGCTATTGGCGGTTTTAATGTGTCCGATTTGGACAAAACTCATAAATTGCTAAGTGCTTCTGGAGGTACTTGTAAACTCTTAACTCCAACCCAACGATGGAAAAAACGGGCTTTTTCCACGGAAGCCAAAGATTTTTCTTGCCGTTATTTGGTGGATGGACTTCATGCCATTATCGCTATTTATGAGGAGGAAAAAGATATCCAAGCAGTCCGTAAGTTTATGCAAGATACCAATTTGGTGACTAATGATAATTTTATGAAGGCGATCGAGGTTGCTTTAAAGGCTATTCCCCGGATTGGGGAGGAGAAAAAACGCATCTCAGAAGAACGGAATTTGCTGGATTTGTGGTCAGCAATGGATGAGATTAAGGCTAAGGTGGTTTATGAACAATTGACGATTTTATGATTTCTGTAGGGGCAAAGTAGGGGCAAAGCATTCGGATAATTATCTTGATTGTAAAAAGCGAGAATTAACTGCCGGGTTCGGGCAAAGCATTCGGATAATTATCTTGATTGTAAAAAGCGAGAATTAACTGCCGGGTTCGGGCAAAGCATTCGGATAATTATCTTGATTGTAAAAAGCGAGAATTAACTGCCGGGTTCTGGCAAAGCATTCGGATAATTATCTTGATTGTAAAAAGCGAGAATTAACTGCCGGGTTCTGGCAAAGCATTCGGATAATTATCTTGATTGTAAAAAGCGAGAATTAACTGCCGGGTTCTGGCAAAGCATTCGGATAATTATCTTGATTGTAAAAAGCGAGAATTAACTGCCGGGTTCTGGCAAAGCATTCGGATAATTATCTTGATTGTAAAAAGCGAGAATTAACTGCCGGGTTCGGGCAAAGCATTCGGATAATTATCTTGATCGTAAAAAGCGAGAATTAACTGCCCGAATGCTTTGCCCCTACAAGCCCCTACCGGAAAAAACAAACAATTTATTACCCGAATGCTTCGCCCTAACATTCTTTGTTGATGGTTGTTTGTTGTTTGTTGGTGGTTATTTGTTGTTTGTTGTTTGTTGTTTGGTTGGTGATGTAGGGGCGCAATGCTTGCGCCCCTGCCCCTCCGCTCCCCTGCACGATTGGCGGCTCCTCCGCTCCCCTGCATCCCCGCTCCTCCGCTGCCCTACACCCTACACCCTAAAAAGCATCTCATCATTCGGTGACAATGATAAAAAAGAGTGGGCCACCAATATCTTGGGGAATACCCGCTTCGATTTGTTCTGGGGTGTAGGCGATCGCTTCTTGTAAAGAACTCAGTTCAATCTTGTCGTTGCGTTGCAGTCGATATAAGGCTTGATCCACTTCTTCGCGGGATAAGGGGGGTTGCAACTTCTGACGCAAATAAAAAATTGGTAAATAATTATCAGTGGCGAGTTCTCGGTCTAAATTTTGAATCATTTTCAAAATCTCTGCATCTGCGGGCCGATGATGATGGACTGATGCTGGATCGGAAAACTCGCTCTTGACTTCATCGATCGTTGGTGTGACCGCTAATTCTTTTTGCCGTAGGGATTTGCGGATAAAGCGCAGGTAGTTAGTGAGTAAATCTAAACTAATTACTGGTTCACTGCCACTGGGATTATATTCATCAGTGAGATATTCTGCCCCGCGTTCGGTCAGCCAAACCTCTTGGATTTTAGCTTTTTCAATTTTGATTAAGCCGCGATCGACTAAATTTTGGATTGTGGTTTGTCTAAGGGATACGGGAATGCTGGTTTCCGCCTCAATGGTCAAACCAGAAGCAGCAGCTTTGAGCAATTGGAGTTCCGCTGCGGAAATGGGTAATTGGCTGGTGTTGAGCGCTAAAAGCGCATGACCCGCAGGAGTGATACTAAATTCTGTGATTTCAGTGCTGTAGGCGACTAATTCGCGATCGCTCAGGGTGCGACAAATGCTATCTCGTTCACTGGCGCTAGTTTTGGGATTAGGTTTAATTTGACTAATTAGTCCCCGATAATTCGGAAACGCCAGTAATTTTAACAAAAATTTTAGCTCCACCACATTCATAATTATCCTCTAGTCCGAATAGCAACAACAATAAGTAGGTGAACATAATTAATTGCACTTTTCGTTCCCCGCCGATAGGCTTTGGATTCCCGTCGGAGTTTACCCCCGCGAAGGCGCGAAGCCTGCGCGAAGAGCGCTTAGGCGTGGGGCGGGAATGACAGCTTTTCTTACCATGGGGTCTGTGGTGAATTTATTTCTGCCCGTCTACTTATGAGAATTATTCCCATCATAGTTGATCATCCCACATCAACGAATAGCGATCGCTCCAACCCCCCTTTTTTAGAGTGCTTTTTATAATTTTGCCATAAGTATATTGATTGTTATTGATTGTTATTCAAATAAAAATATATTTACATCGTAAAAACACAAAAATATCTTTGAATTATTAGTAGGGTGGGCAAATTATTTTCCACCCTAAGTTGAAAATTAAAACCGACTATATATTTTTGATTTGATGAGGAATTTTCCTAATCAAATCGATGTAGGTCATTGGTATTTGAACAAAAAAAAATATCATCATCTCAGCGGCGAATCCGCCATAAAATGTGTTATAATATTCTCATACATTGATCCTCCCTAATTTAAGCCGAGTCGCTTTCGCGATCGCGAAAGCGAAATCGCACCGGGATCCTTTAGGGAAACAGAATCTCTAAAGATACACTCAAGGATTTAAAGAGATTTCCTGAAAATTCTTAAGTTTTATGAAAATTTTAATGCTTTCGTCTACCTTTCCCTATCCACCGAATCGTGGTGGGACAGAAATTAGAACTTTTAATCTGCTGAAATATTTACACCTGACTCAGCAACATCAGATTACTCTCGTCACCCAGCGCCATGCTACGGTGACGGATGCGGAGGTGAGGGAATTGCAGCAATGGGTGAGCGATTTAGTCATGTTTCCCTTGCCCAAGGATCCACAATCCCAAGGATTTGGCGGGAAATTAGGCCGGTTTGGTGTCTCATTACTCAAAGGCACCCCGCCCAATGTGTTGCAACGCTATTCTACCGAATTTCAGGCGTTTGTTGATCGGGCTGTGGAACAGAAACGATATCAGGTGATTACTTGCGAGCATAGTGTGAATGAGATTTATATTCGCCCTGAGTTTTGCCAGTCTGTAACCACGGTGGTGAATGTGCATAGTTCGGTTTATGGGTGGACGCGCAACCATTTGGAGATGGGAGCCAGCCAAAATACTCTGCGCGATCGCCTCTATTTGCCTTTACTGCTGAACTATGAAAAACGCTACAGCGCCAAATTCTCCCAAATTGTGGTGACAACTGAAGACGACCAGCAGCAATTTCAGGAGTTCGCCCCCGATGCCAATATTGCAGTGATTCCCAATGGGGTGGATTTAGACTTATTTCCCTACCGGCAAGGGGATCCGAGAAATCACCGCTTGGTGTTTACCGGGGCAATGGATGCTTCCCATAATATAGATGCGGCTCGCTTTTTTGCCGTGGAAGTGCTACCTTTACTCAAAAAGCATTATCCTGATGTGACGTTTGCCATTGTTGGCGATCGCCCAGTCCCAGAAGTCATGGATTTGCAAAGTATTCCCGGAGTGGTGGTGACAGGCAAGGTTGATTCTATGAGTGATGAACTCCATCGTTCTGCGGTTTGTGTGGTGCCTTTGCGAACCGGGTACGGGATTAAAAACAAAACCTTGGAAGCAATGGCTGCCGGGGTTCCCGTGGTGGCAAGCGATCGCGGTTTGGAAGGGCTAACCGTCGATGGGCCAAATGTTCCCCTCCGGGCATTAAGGGCTAATGGGATTTCTGAGTATGTTCACCAAATTAGCCGCTTATTTGATGACTCCAGTCTGAGAAAAAAGTTATCCTTGCAAGGGCGATCGCTAATTGAAAGCGAATATACTTGGAACACTGCTGGCAAGCTTTACGAGCAAGTCTTGTGTAAATTTTCTTTCACCTAAATTTCTACCAATTAAAAAAGTATCAAACTATCATCATCAGTCGAAGAACGGGGATTTCCAGCGCATGAACAATAATTTACGCTCTCGAATGTTTTCATCATCCGCATCTCTGGCACCGATTCGCCAGAGAACATCCCTCAACCCCGCCAGCCCAAAAAGACTCTCTAGACGACACCGACTGAGAAATTGGCAAATCGCATTGTCACCCATTTGGCGCAGCCAAACAGCCCTAGGTACAATTGCCGCATTCTCCAGTACCTTTTGCTTAATGGTTGGTGGGGTTTCCATGAGCTTAGAACTGATGATGAACCCAGAGGGTGTGAAGTGGTTGGAACCCTTGGTTCCCGCTTGGAGTCAGGTGCCTTTTGCGAACCGACAAGCCCCCCAGTCCCTTGAGGTGATTCAAGCCCAGATTTCCGCCCAAGGACTGATTCCCGCCCGACCTTTAGTCCTCGACAAGTTACCCAGTCCTCAAAGCAATGAAGGACTTTGGAGTTATGAAACCGGAATTCTCTTGCCGGTGATGGCTAGATGTTCTCAAACCAGTGGTGCCGAAGCCGAAGATTGTCAAAAAATTGTCCAGTTACAACTGTATTTGCAGGTGCGATCGCCCGATCACCCCGATGATGCTCAAGTTTATTATCAGAAAATTAGTGAACTGAACATTAATGGGCCGGCAGAATCTTATGTGATTAGCCAACTGAATGACTCATATATCAATGGGTCAAGTCAACCATTGCCTTTGACCCAGTTAGAAAGGTTTTACAGCAAAGCACCGAATACCGGCATTTGGTTTCAACTCAGTGGCCAAAAGACATATAAGGGCGAAAAAATTACCTTCGGCAAAATCGTTCACTACAATTACGAAACTCGTTACCTGAGTGAAATGATGCAGTGGGCTTCTCCCAATAACCAGCCCCCGGGCTGGCAAGAAGTTACCGGGGGCGGCCATCCCGAATTAATTATCGATCGCACCACGGGCATTGAGCCTAATTTAAGTATTTATCAAATCCAGCCGGTTAAGTTTGTGGTCAATCCCATTGAGCTTGAAGAAATTACTCTGAATACCCCAGGGATCAAAACTCAGGGATATCGAGATGCTTTATGGTTAGCCAGTACCGGGTTATGGTCACCCGCCTGGGAAATGATGGCTTATCAAAAACAAAGCCTGGAGAGTCTTGGTAATTGGACAGCGGCAGCCCAAGCACAAATGGATGTGGTTCGGTTTCATGCCCAAGTTAGCCAAGCCCAAGCAAATGCCCGTTGGCGTAACCCCAGTCAACAAGTCTTAATGGCTTTGGTGGATGGTCGCTGGACTCAAGCCCTGGAAATCTATGAGTCACAGTTGGCTTTGGGGAATACGATGAATGATTTGCTCAATACGGATCAGGTTGACTTGTGGGAACGGGTAGAGATGGCTTTGCGGGTCAATCCGAAAAATATTGATTTACAAGCTTGGGGGGCTTTAATTATTGCCGCCCAGGATGGGGAATGGCAAGCTAAAGATTGGTTGAATCAACAGTCAGCCAAAGAAGAAGATCGAGCACGGTTGCTGGATTTATTAGAAAAACGTTCCCAAGCGATCGAGCGCAACCAAAAGATTAAGAATCATCGCAGTCGCATTGTTGGCAATGGGTTAATTCTCGCTGAAATCAATCCCGAACAATGGCAGCCCGGAAACGGTGCGTCTATTTCTTTAGCCCCTGGGGAAATTTGGTATCAAATTCAAGTTATCGGATTTCACGATAGTGTCTTATGGCATGAATTTCCCTTTAATGACTTGCAACTGCCTCGTTACAAAAGCAGTGACTTTCTGTGGAAACACCTCGGTTTGCACAATGACCCCAATTTACAAATTATTGTCTGGATGCCAAATGGGGAACAGCAAACTGTCACTACCACCGTCAAAGCCATTCAATTCCAAAATGGTGTCTTGAATTTATTAGCTGCGGGAAAAGCCATCCCATCGGCGGATCCGACGACGATCGCCCTAACCGGCAGTGCGGAAATGTCTAAGCCTTTGGCGGTCTCTAATTCAGCCCTAGAATGGCGATCGCCCCGAAATCTGACCCTCAAACAACTAAACCAGCAAAATCCCCAATGGGTCAGTGCCATACTCCCGGTACTTTGGTATGAACTTCAGCTAGGAGGAGAAGTATTGCCCGGACTTCAGACCAGTCCCGAAATGATGCTGACCCAAATGAGTGATTGGTTGGTACAACTGATCGATCTCACCGGCAACGACAAACCGGAAGCCGTCTTGACCCTGAAACCTGACCCCACCCGTCAATATTCTCGCCCCCGCACTTTGATTTTAGAGGACACCGGGGTACTGATTTATAGCGAGCTTACCAGCGCCAAAGGTCAATCGGTGACAGGCATTGCTGAAGTTAAAGACGGCGGATTTACTGCCCTGGTGGTGGAAGGTTCTAAGGGCTATACTTTGCAGCGTTGGTCATCCGATCGCCGTCGGTTTGAATTTTAAACGAAATCTTCCCTCTACACCCTACAGCCTACACCCTACACCCTTGGTTGTTGGTTGTTGGTTGTGCGATCGGTGGTTGGGGAAAGACTACTCGTAGGGTGGGCAAATTCTTGCCCACCCTACCCCTGTGTTTTGTATCCTTCCTGACCGTGATCGTTACAAACGATACTAAATTTTGGTAAATTGCCATAAAACACTATATATATAATCGTAATTCTCCATTGCAGCTATATATAGTGGTTTAAATCCATTTAAGCCGTCTAAATTTCGAGCGAATCGGGGCGAATTGTAACGAAATATTACAATATTGCCGTCATAGTGGTAAAACCTCTTGACGCTTTCTAAAAATGCGGTTATCTTGAGATTCATACCCGGGTAAATCAAATGCAAGTCCCACCTATGCAAGATAAGCAGAAGGTTACATTATATATACCGCCTGAACTGCATCGTCAACTAAAAATTAAAGCAGCAGTTGATTCTGAATCAATGTCTACCATCGCCGAAAAAGCTATTGCTTTTTATATGAATCATTCACCAGAGGTAGACGAAATAGAATCATCCTACGGGCGGACTCATCGGGTTTACACTTGCCCAGAATGTTCCTCATCTCTGATTATTCGTGATGGAGAAATGGTGGCTTTAAATCATCAAGCAACAGTGTTGATTTCTGATGAAGAATTACCACTAGAGCAAGTGCAAAAAATCCAAGGCAACAAAATCCAAGGCAATAAAGAGCATCAACCAGAAGAACAATTGGTTACATGCTAAAGGTTTAACCTTCGCTCCACATTATCCAAATGGGGGCAGGAAATTCAGCAAAGATAAGCAAACATTAGGCACCGTTTTTAATAGGTCTTTTGGCTATGCAAGAAGAGCTCAATATTTTAATAAAAGCTCAATATCCTCTGATCTACCTCGTCACCGCCGAGGAAGAACGGGCCGAGCAAGCGATCGCCAAGATTGCTGAACAAAGCAACCCCCCCCGGCGAGTCTATACCTGGACGGTGACTCGAGGAATTGTCGAGTGTGGTCAAAGCAACACCAGTATGAGTCACAACACCGTATCGCCAGAAGCGGCGATCGAGTGGGTGATTCGGCAAAAAGAACCCGGTTTGTTCGTCTTTAAGGATTTACATCCCTTTATTGAGGCGATGGGTAATGCGGTGGTAATTCGGTGGCTCAGAGATGCGATCGCCTCCTTCAAAAATACCGAAAAAGCGATCGTCCTCATGTCCCCGGTACAACAAATCCCCATCGAACTGGAAAAAGAAGTCGTTGTACTAGATTTTCCTCTGCCGAAAATGGCTGAGATCAATCAAGTGCTCTCGCACCAGTTAGAATTGACTCGCCAGCGGAAAATTAGCACGGAAACCCGAGAAAAACTGGTCAAAGCTGCCCTCGGTTTAACCAAAGACGAAGCGGAAAAGGTCTATCGCAAAGCGCAAGTCACCGCTGGTCGTCTCACCGAAGGGGAAGTGGAAATTGTTCTCTCGGAGAAAAAGCAGCTAATTCGCCGTAACGGTATCCTGGAATATATCGAAGACGACGAAACCATCGAATCAGTCGGTGGACTCGAAGAATTAAAGCGCTGGTTAAAACAACGCTCCAATGCTTTCACGGAAAGGGCTAGGGAATATGGCTTACCTCAACCCAAAGGAATGCTAATCTTAGGCGTTCCTGGGTGCGGCAAGTCGATGATTGCCAAAACCACTTCCCGGCTGTGGGGTCTGCCCCTGTTGCGTCTAGATATTGGCCGTGTCTATGACGGTTCAATGGTCGGTCGCTCAGAAGCGAACCTACGCAGCGCCTTGAAAACCGCTGAATCAATTTCCCCCGTTATCCTATTTATTGATGAATTGGATAAAGCCTTTGCTGGTAGTGCTGGATCTGCTGACTCGGACGGAGGCACATCAAGTCGCATCTTTGGTTCTTTCCTAACCTGGATGCAAGAAAAAACATCACCCGTATTTGTGATGGCGACTGCCAACCGAGTCGAAAGATTACCCGGAGAATTTCTCAGAAAAGGCCGTTTTGATGAAATCTTCTTCGTTGACCTTCCCAACAACGAAGAACGGCAAGAAATTTTCAAAATTCATCTGTCCAAGCGCCGCAAAGACATCTCGCGTTTTGATCTCGATCAACTAGCTAAGGTGTCTGAAGGGTTCTCTGGAGCAGAAATTGAGCAAGCCGTAATCGCTGCTATGTATGAGGCATTTGCTCAAGATCGAGAGTTTACGCAGTTGGATATTATTGCCGCGATCAAATCAACGCTACCGCTGTCGAAGACCATGACCGAACAAGTCACGGCTCTGCGCGACTGGGCTCGTCAGCGAGCGCGACCGGCTGCGTCCTCCCTGGCTGAATATCAGCGCATGGAGTTCTAAAGGTTTTCTCCTGCTTCCCACAGGAGGAAAGGTCAGCAATATCTAATGCTGGCATTGCATCAAACAACCGCATTTTATGCGGAATCGTCGTGGATTCCCGTTTTCACGGGAATGACAGTTGATTAAATCGTTGTCGTTTTTGTCGAATTGCTTATTTTTTTGGAGGAAATCCCAATGTCTCACTTTAGCACTCTCCGCACCAAAATCACCGATGCCGAAATCCTCAAGAACTCTCTGCGCGATCTGGGGATTAATATCAAGACCGAAGCTGATGTCCGTGGCTACAATGGACAGCAGGTTCGGGCGGACATCGTAGCGGTGCTCGAAGGCGATTATGACCTCGGTTGGTCTCGCAACAGTGATGGTTCTTTTGACCTGATCGCTGACCTCTGGGGTGTGGCGAAGAAGCATAACCAAACTGAACTAATCAACTCGATTAATCAAAAGTATGCGGTGAATAAAGCTTTGACGGAAGTTCGTCGTCCAGGCTTGCAAAACGCCAATGTGAAGCTGGTTGTTCAAAAGTAGTCTGGCAACAGCGCGTTCCCAACCTTTCGGGTTAACCAATGCGGGTTGACCCGTTTTTTTGCATTTTTTAAGCGATTGGATCGGTGATTGGATCGCTTTTTGATCTATCAAATAAATCATGTTGAGATATTGGACTGTAAGTTTAGGAAAAAAATATGGCTAATTCTATTCTTAGGATCGCCTTCACCGATCTCTAAAACTTACTCAAACTTAACCATTAAGTAGGTAGGTGAAAAAAATCAAGACTAAGTAAAGATATGTTAAGAAGATAGGCCAGACTTAAACTTAACCCGTTTGGCTGTATAGTTTCCCTCTGCGCTTCGGGTCTCTACACCTGCCATAACCGCATAAGCTAGGTCTAGTTCATCTTCAAACATAAGTCCGGCCAATTCATCACGTTTCAAATGCTGCCACTCTAATTCAATTTCGTTCATTTCAGAACAGTATTTAGGGAGTAAAAAAATGTACAATCCTTTCTCTTCCCATGAAGACCATTTTTTTTGAAATTCTAAACTTTTATGAAGCGGACCATTGTCTTGCACTATTACTCTAATTCGTCCGGTTTTGGTTAACTCTTCCGCCGCTTCATCCGCTTCTATTTCCATCATTTTCATATAAGATTTACTGGTAAAACTTCCAATAGCAAGGCCATAATTAAAGCTCACTTTTGGTTGCATTATTCCTAAAATGCTCAGTCTTCTCCCTCGTCTTGGCGTTTGTTCCTGACGTTTCTGTTCCTTGGACGGAAAATAGGTATAACCGACTGAACTCCATAAACAAAACCCCGACTCGTCTAAATACTTGATAGTCAATTTCTCCCTCTGCTGCGGCGAATTCCAGCAGATCTAGATCGGCTTGTTTTATCTTTTTTTCTTCTGGGTCTTGCTTACTTTTATGACTGATTCTTGTTCGTTTCCAAATTATTCCCTTTTTTTTTAGAACTCGTCTGAGGCGATCTGGACTTAGGTAAACTTGCCGTTCTGCCGCCAGTTTTTTAGCCAGTTGTTTACTGTTGTAGGTGCGTGGCTCCTGCCTAAGACATTCTTCTACATAAGCTATATCAGCCTCTTTCCACTTCGGTTTGTTTCCGCGGCCCGGTTTGTCCCACAGTCCCCCTAGTCCCTTCTTCTCCCAACGATGCAGTGTGTCCCTGACTCTCTCAACAGACCAGTTAAAGTGACTCGCAATCTTTTCAACATACCATCCATCAGCATTCAACCGGACAACGGAGGCTCTATCTTTTACCCTTTGAGGTAGAGTGGTTGCCTTTCTAAGTTCAAACAAGGTTCGATCTTCTTCCGGGGTCAGAAATACTCTCAGACGAGCGCCCATAATTTTTTCCTCCAACGAGCTGACTGGTCTTTACTTATCTTTACATAGGATTTTTTGTACCTACCTACTTAGTTGCAACCTTCTAGTTCCAATTCTGCAAAAGCTTTCTTTGTTGTTTCAATCCCTAATAGGGATTCAATATAGTTGCAACGAGTCAAAACTAGCTTGCAATGCACTTTGATAATTTGTGTTTCAATCCCTAATAGGGATTCAATATAGTTGCAACAGTTTGTGGCGGTACTCTGGCGGCACGAAAAATCCGGTTTCAATCCCTAATAGGGATTCAATATAGTTGCAACAAGTTACAAGATTAGTTAAAGCTTTCATCTGAGAGTTTCAATCCCTAATAGGGATTCAATATAGTTGCAACCACACTATATAGATGTCGGCATACATCGAGCACAGATTGTTTCAATCCCTAATAGGGATTCAATATAGTTGCAACTTGTATAAATAATACTTAGTCCGATTGTCCTCGGCGTTTCAATCCCTAATAGGGATTCAATATAGTTGCAACAGAGAATTAAAGTTGAATTTACTTCTACACCTAAGTTTCAATCCCTAATAGGGATTCAATATAGTTGCAACAGTTTGTGGCGGTACTCTGGCGGCACGAAAAATCCGGTTTCAATCCCTAATAGGGATTCAATATAGTTGCAACAAGTTACAAGATTAGTTAAAGCTTTCATCTGAGAGTTTCAATCCCTAATAGGGATTCAATATAGTTGCAACCACACTATATAGATGTCGGCATACATCGAGCACAGATTGTTTCAATATAGGGATTCAATATAGTTGCAACTTGTATAAATAATACTTAGTCCGATTGTCCTCGGCGTTTCAATCCCTAATAGGGATTCAATATAGTTGCAACAGAGAATTAAAGTTGAATTTACTTCTACACCTAAGTTTCAATCCCTAATAGGGATTCAATATAGTTGCAACTAGCGAGTTGGACGGGACAGCCAAATCCCTGAATGGCGTTTCAATCCCTAATAGGGATTCAATATAGTTGCAACCCCTGATTATTCAGCCACATCGAATAAGCTTCAGGGTTTCAATCCCTAATAGGGATTCAATATAGTTGCAACCGCATTGTTTTATTCATTGTTTAACCATTTATTTCTGGTTTCAATCCCTAATAGGGATTCAATATAGTTGCAACTAGATGAGTTTTACCAAAGTCTAGCCGCTCGCTGTCGGTTTCAATCCCTAATAGGGATTCAATATAGTTGCAACCTGGGTTCACGGGTTCACCGAACCCGGTTCAAGGTTCGGGTTTCAATCCCTAATAGGGATTCAATATAGTTGCAACTGCAAGCTCTTTAAATAAGTCCGCATCCTGTACAAGTTTCAATCCCTAATAGGGATTCAATATAGTTGCAACTGGACGGGTCAAGATGGCAGTCAACGGGCAACGGTCGGTTTCAATCCCTAATAGGGATTCAATATAGTTGCAACCTTGAAAGTGCCTTGATTCCGTAAGAATTTGTAGGCTGTTTCAATCCCTAATAGGGATTCAATATAGTTGCAACTTTTCACCCTGTAGCGAAAGTGAAAGCGAGGGTGAGTTTCAATCCCTAATAGGGATTCAATATAGTTGCAACCACTTTTGTGCAATCAATAGCGCAAAGAAAATCAATCGTTTCAATCCCTAATAGGGATTCAATATAGTTGCAACTCTGATTTCTATCGTTGCAGTCGAACACAGAAGGGTAGGGTTTCAATCCCTAATAGGGATTCAATATAGTTGCAACCTCGCACTCCCTATGGATTCTCTAAGAGAATCCTGTTTCAATCCCTAATAGGGATTCAATATAGTTGCAACGAGCGGTATCGATCCACGTACCTACAAACTCGGTTAGTTTCAATCCCTAATAGGGATTCAATATAGTTGCAACCAGACTCCCACTTCGTTCGATTCATTCTCTGAGTCTTGTTTCAATCCCTAATAGGGATTCAATATAGTTGCAACAGCCGCCGCGACTGGTGTAACCGCCGATTCTTGAGCGTTTCAATCCCTAATAGGGATTCAATATAGTTGCAACTAATAGATTTCGGCCCCACCTTCAACGAAGCAAAAGTTTCAATCCCTAATAGGGATTCAATATAGTTGCAACAATTACCGCAAGCGGGGAAGGCTCAGATTTTTTCGGTTTCAATCCCTAATAGGGATTCAATATAGTTGCAACCAACCCAGCCATTCTGACAGCCAACTTTCTAGTTTTTGCTCAGTTTCAATCCCTAATAGGGATTCAATATAGTTGCAACAAAAAGGCTTTTCCCTTAAGCCGTCCAGTTCCAGTTTCAATCCCTAATAGGGATTCAATATAGTTGCAACTGGTTATGGTTTGATTGTTGAAATCGTCGAAGTTCCTGTTTCAATCCCTAATAGGGATTCAATATAGTTGCAACTGGTTATGGTTTGATTGTTGAAATCGTCTAAGTTCCTGTTTCAATCCCTAATAGGGATTCAATATAGTTGCAACATGATTCATCAATCCCATTTTAGGGGGTAAAAAATGCTTGTTTCAATCCCTAATAGGGATTCAATATAGTTGCAACTCTATCACTCCTACACTGCTGAGAATCCAAAGTCCTGGTTTCAATCCCTAATAGGGATTCAATATAGTTGCAACATAGACTAAATCAAAAATAAGTAGCAATCAATAGGAAGTTTCAATCCCTAATAGGGATTCAATATAGTTGCAACTCCGTCGTCTCCGAAGAATCGCTCAATCGGAAAGCAGAGAGCGTTTCAATCCCTAATAGGGATTCAATATAGTTGCAACTAACTGTAGCCCGCTGGCTGATCGCGATAAGAATCCGGTTTCAATCCCTAATAGGGATTCAATATAGTTGCAACTGGGTACAAAGTAATAGTTATCCGCACGGAAGGCGTTTCAATCCCTAATAGGGATTCAATATAGTTGCAACAATACTTGTCAAGGTTCGGGAGCAATCGGAAATGGTTTCAATCCCTAATAGGGATTCAATATAGTTGCAACATTCAATCCCTAGAATCTGAGATTGAGTCATTAAGTTTCAATCCCTAATAGGGATTCAATATAGTTGCAACCGCGAGGAGACTACTACCCACCCAAAGATGTAGAGGTTTCAATCCCTAATAGGGATTCAATATAGTTGCAACTTGATGAATTCAATGGCACCAGCACTTCCGAATTCTTATATGTTTCAATCCCTAATAGGGATTCAATATAGTTGCAACTCGATCAATACTTACCCGCAAAAAACGACCATTTTACGTTTCAATCCCTAATAGGGATTCAATATAGTTGCAACTTTTGTATTGCTATCCCCCCCCACAGGCACGGGAAAGTTTCAATCCCTAATAGGGATTCAATATAGTTGCAACAAAACATCAAAATTAGAGTGGTTTGTAACCGAGATGTTTCAATCCCTAATAGGGATTCAATATAGTTGCAACTGGAAAGCAGGGAAGCAATGCCCCACATCCGCGAAGGTGGTTGTTTCAATCCCTAATAGGGATTCAATATAGTTGCAACTTGCCGGAGGATTGCCTCACCAGTGGTTCGGCTGGTTTCAATCCCTAATAGGGATTCAATATAGTTGCAACTCGCGGATGTGGGGCATTGCTTCCCTGCTTTCCAAGCGTTTCAATCCCTAATAGGGATTCAATATAGTTGCAACCCTAGCTTTATGGTTGTTGGGACTGCTTACCCAGAATCGTTTCAATCCCTAATAGGGATTCAATATAGTTGCAACCAATAAGATTCTTTGCTGGAATCACCTTTGATTACGTTTCAATCCCTAATAGGGATTCAATATAGTTGCAACGCGGCACCTGCGGCTGCACCCATCAGACCTCTTACGTTTCAATCCCTAATAGGGATTCAATATAGTTGCAACATTTGCTGGGGATATTCGACAAAAAATCTGTTTCCGTTTCAATCCCTAATAGGGATTCAATATAGTTGCAACTTTTGTAATCGGGTCTTGAACAACCCCCGTCGGACTTGTTTCAATCCCTAATAGGGATTCAATATAGTTGCAACTATGTAAGATAATTGGTGAAAAAATTATGCAAAATGTGTTTCAATCCCTAATAGGGATTCAATATAGTTGCAACCGCTCAAATATCTGGGAATATCCCTGGAAATGCTGCGGTTTCAATCCCTAATAGGGATTCAATATAGTTGCAACCACAGCCAACTTGCAAGCAAATTCTCTAACTCTTAATCGTTTCAATCCCTAATAGGGATTCAATATAGTTGCAACTGGAAACATAAATAGTTTTACTTTCATTAGCCCGAGGTTTCAATCCCTAATAGGGATTCAATATAGTTGCAACGCTTGCCCTGCACTTTTTTGCACTTGGTTAGAGTGTGTTTCAATCCCTAATAGGGATTCAATATAGTTGCAACATTCTGGAGTCGCTGCCCCAACAAGATTTAATCCGTTTCAATCCCTAATAGGGATTCAATATAGTTGCAACAAAAGCCTCATAAGCCCTCGATCGCGCGTTCAAATCGCGTTTCAATCCCTAATAGGGATTCAATATAGTTGCAACCCGACTTTTAATTTTTCCCTTTTGTCGGAAATACCCAAGTTTCAATCCCTAATAGGGATTCAATATAGTTGCAACCGCCATGTTCTTAGTCGGAATGGCGATCGCTTTACCCTGTTTCAATCCCTAATAGGGATTCAATATAGTTGCAACAAGCTTTTCAGCCTCACCCCGCTTAAATCGCAAAGTTTCAATCCCTAATAGGGATTCAATATAGTTGCAACCAAAAAACTTTAAAACCCGCATCAGCGCTAAGTTTGACGTTTCAATCCCTAATAGGGATTCAATATAGTTGCAACGGCATAGCACCGGCTACCCTCTCCGATCAAGATTTCCAGTTTCAATCCCTAATAGGGATTCAATATAGTTGCAACCCATGTTTTATCCCGGAATGGCGATCGCTTCACCTTGGTTTCAATCCCTAATAGGGATTCAATATAGTTGCAACCACTATTCATTTCCGACCAAACCTCGATAAGTATTTGAGTTTCAATCCCTAATAGGGATTCAATATAGTTGCAACTTTCCATTGCGGTATAGGCCGGGGTAATCGTCGGCGGTGTTTCAATCCCTAATAGGGATTCAATATAGTTGCAACCAACGCGCCCACCCGCCCGCCCCCCGGCCCACTTGTTTCAATCCCTAATAGGGATTCAATATAGTTGCAACAATACTCACCGCAAACACCAAAATCAGGAGAAAATCGTTTCAATCCCTAATAGGGATTCAATATAGTTGCAACAAAACCAACACGCCCACCCACCCACCCCCGGCCCACTTGTTTCAATCCCTAATAGGGATTCAATATAGTTGCAACCGCCGCCGCTGAATCGATCGCAGTCAACCCCATCTGGGTTTCAATCCCTAATAGGGATTCAATATAGTTGCAACGTGGCAAGTTGATCGCATTTCAGACGGGGATACGATGTTTCAATCCCTAATAGGGATTCAATATAGTTGCAACCGACCCCGACCTCGGATGTGGATGCGGATGCGATCGCTGTTTCAATCCCTAATAGGGATTCAATATAGTTGCAACCAAAAGCTTGATATTTTCTTTGAGTGGCTTAATCCGTGTTTCAATCCCTAATAGGGATTCAATATAGTTGCAACAACCAGGTCGCTAGAATTATATATATAAACCAGAGGTTTCAATCCCTAATAGGGATTCAATATAGTTGCAACCAAAATATGTTTGTTGAGCCATTGTGGGTGTGTTCCGTTTCAATCCCTAATAGGGATTCAATATAGTTGCAACCGCAAAAGCTTGATATTTTCCTTCAAAGGTTTAATCCGTAGTTTCAATCCCTAATAGGGATTCAATATAGTTGCAACAAAATGGCAATAAAAAACTGGAGCATCATCAAGAACTTGTTTCAATCCCTAATAGGGATTCAATATAGTTGCAACTAAGCTTTCGCGTACTTGCGTACGACTAGCGAATTTGTTTCAATCCCTAATAGGGATTCAATATAGTTGCAACACAGAAACTTTCTATCTTTTCGCGATCTATACAGAGGGTTTCAATCCCTAATAGGGATTCAATATAGTTGCAACATTTTCCTCATTTATTTTCAGTTGTCTTTTTAGTCGTTTCAATCCCTAATAGGGATTCAATATAGTTGCAACATCGCAATTACATCCTATCAGTGCCCGCTGCATTTGTCGTTTCAATCCCTAATAGGGATTCAATATAGTTGCAACACCCACGATCACCCCCCCCCTTGGGTGCGATCGCAATGTTTCAATCCCTAATAGGGATTCAATATAGTTGCAACATTTTGGATGATATCTATCAGCCTCGGCACGGGCTTAATGTTTCAATCCCTAATAGGGATTCAATATAGTTGCAACACTAAAGCTAATGAATCTAGGTCTGATTTCACCCCAAAGTTTCAATCCCTAATAGGGATTCAATATAGTTGCAACGTGAATCCTAAAAGTCCCTCGACTTCGGCCCAACTGCGTTTCAATCCCTAATAGGGATTCAATATAGTTGCAACCCTCTTATCTCCCGTAAAGTTGAGATTGAAAGTTTAGGTTTCAATCCCTAATAGGGATTCAATATAGTTGCAACTTTTCAAGGCCAGAGACGAGGTTGCCCGCGATGAACAGTTTCAATCCCTAATAGGGATTCAATATAGTTGCAACAAAGAATTAGGCCAAGACATCCATAGACACTTATGGTTTCAATCCCTAATAGGGATTCAATATAGTTGCAACACCCTGTGGCAAAGGCCATCTAGATTTTGTTGTAGAGTTTCAATCCCTAATAGGGATTCAATATAGTTGCAACGTCTTCCCATTCGGTCTGTCCCCAAAGGATTTCCCCGTTTCAATCCCTAATAGGGATTCAATATAGTTGCAACCTGAATACTATAAAATGAAGCAAAAACAGATGAGAGAGGTTTCAATCCCTAATAGGGATTCAATATAGTTGCAACGTGCGGATACCAGTGCCAAGCGCAAAACCAGGCGGTTTCAATCCCTAATAGGGATTCAATATAGTTGCAACCTCTGGAAGGATTTCTGGGCAGATTATAAAGCCCGTTTCAATCCCTAATAGGGATTCAATATAGTTGCAACAGTAGCCCCCGCTACGATCTGATCCACAGTAGAAGCGTTTCAATCCCTAATAGGGATTCAATATAGTTGCAACCCGTAGCCTAGCGCCGCAAGCGAGCGGAGAAAAACCGGTTTCAATCCCTAATAGGGATTCAATATAGTTGCAACAATCTTCTCAAGCCGGTGGCACGGCTACCGTCGAGTTGTTTCAATCCCTAATAGGGATTCAATATAGTTGCAACCCCGTAGTTCATTTTATGAGGAATGGTTTCACTATCAAGTTTCAATCCCTAATAGGGATTCAATATAGTTGCAACCCGTAGTTCATTTTATGAGGAATGGTTTCACTATCAAGTTTCAATCCCTAATAGGGATTCAATATAGTTGCAACATCGCATGAGACCACACTAGGGGGGATGGGGGGTAGGTTTCAATCCCTAATAGGGATTCAATATAGTTGCAACACGCACCTTTTCTGCCATAGACAGACAGCTATTCACTGTTTCAATCCCTAATAGGGATTCAATATAGTTGCAACTTTATCCACTCTGAATACTGGCTATATGATTTTTGAGTTTCAATCCCTAATAGGGATTCAATATAGTTGCAACATTACAGCAATACCCATGTTTTCATAATCGCCCCGTTTCAATCCCTAATAGGGATTCAATATAGTTGCAACGACTGGTGCTACTACTGCCAGTGCAGCTTTGGTTGTTTCAATCCCTAATAGGGATTCAATATAGTTGCAACTCTGGAAATCAGCAGTAGGGTTTGTTTTAGTAGAAGTTTCAATCCCTAATAGGGATTCAATATAGTTGCAACAAAAAGGAGAAAAAGGAGAAAAGGGAGAAAAAGGCGTTTCAATCCCTAATAGGGATTCAATATAGTTGCAACTCTTATATAGATAATACTTAGTCCGATTGTCCTTCGCGTTTCAATCCCTAATAGGGATTCAATATAGTTGCAACAAGGTAGAGAATTAATTAAGGAGAGAAGATATTATGTTTCAATCCCTAATAGGGATTCAATATAGTTGCAACTACTAGCTCCAGAAGTTCTGGAACAAGACCTACGAGTTTCAATCCCTAATAGGGATTCAATATAGTTGCAACCCTGCTGAATTTTTGCTTGGTGGAGCGATCGCAAGAGTGTTTCAATCCCTAATAGGGATTCAATATAGTTGCAACTGTAAAAGTAATCTTGCAAGCGGTAGGTTCGTAAGTTGTTTCAATCCCTAATAGGGATTCAATATAGTTGCAACATCCGCTAGACTCTAAAGCTCGCTCGACTCCTGCTGTTTCAATCCCTAATAGGGATTCAATATAGTTGCAACGATCGCAGCAAGTAAGTGAAGTGGTGGTTACACGCCTTGTTTCAATCCCTAATAGGGATTCAATATAGTTGCAACAAAAAGATGCCAAAAACTAAAAACGGAAAAAGAGTTTCAATCCCTAATAGGGATTCAATATAGTTGCAACATGATTAGTTTTAGATCTAAAGTATTAGGTTCTGGTGTTTCAATCCCTAATAGGGATTCAATATAGTTGCAACCAGATGTTTGAGCAAAATTCTGGTGATTTGTTTTGTTTCAATCCCTAATAGGGATTCAATATAGTTGCAACAATTATTAATCAGAAATTCGTTAAATTTAATGCGTTGTTTCAATCCCTAATAGGGATTCAATATAGTTGCAACTTTGACTATGAGAATTATTTTCCTTGGGAGCAGCCGTTTCAATCCCTAATAGGGATTCAATATAGTTGCAACCTGCTGAATTTTTGCTTGGTGGAGCGATCGCAACAATGTTTCAATCCCTAATAGGGATTCAATATAGTTGCAACGATGAGTCTCCCCCCGGCTCCTACGACTTCACCTTGGAGCAGAACGTTTCAATCCCTAATAGGGATTCAATATAGTTGCAACAACTATGATGCGATTAATTGGCAATGTAAAAGTATCGTTTCAATCCCTAATAGGGATTCAATATAGTTGCAACTGAAACACTCATTAACTTGGTAGTCATAATCAATCAATGGATGTTTCAATCCCTAATAGGGATTCAATATAGTTGCAACGAATGAAGTCCACATTCATCCGCCCCTGGGAGTCTGTTTCAATCCCTAATAGGGATTCAATATAGTTGCAACACGAATTAATCAAGTTGATCGAACTCGCGATCGCCGTTTCAATCCCTAATAGGGATTCAATATAGTTGCAACTCCTAGCTTTAGTGCATCTCGAAAATTGGCAGAGGTTTCAATCCCTAATAGGGATTCAATATAGTTGCAACTCGGATTCGATCCTTACTGGTCGCCCGTTCTTCCCGTTTCAATCCCTAATAGGGATTCAATATAGTTGCAACATTGGCCTATCTTTTCGGCTTCAACTTTGACTTGTTCGTTTCAATCCCTAATAGGGATTCAATATAGTTGCAACTTGATATTTTTTCGTTTCATTTTTACCTCGATAAATGGTTTCAATCCCTAATAGGGATTCAATATAGTTGCAACTGCTTTGTATTGGCGAAGCCCGCCAAAGAAACTTTTAGTTTCAATCCCTAATAGGGATTCAATATAGTTGCAACGGCCTGCAACCAGCAATTTTTGTCTTTGTCGGGGGGCGTTTCAATCCCTAATAGGGATTCAATATAGTTGCAACTGCTGACGCCATCAGTTATGAAGGTGGCGATCGCACTGTTTCAATCCCTAATAGGGATTCAATATAGTTGCAACGAGGATCCGGCGTTGTTCTTGATTTAGGGTCCATCCGGTTTCAATCCCTAATAGGGATTCAATATAGTTGCAACGTTTCTCAGAAGCGGTCAATAGCTTGCTTTTTGTCGTTTCAATCCCTAATAGGGATTCAATATAGTTGCAACCTGAAAATCAGGGTGATGGTTTGTTGTTCAGTGTCGTTGTTTCAATCCCTAATAGGGATTCAATATAGTTGCAACAGTGATCACCGGCCTGAGACTGCGGATGGATCAGTTGGTTTCAATCCCTAATAGGGATTCAATATAGTTGCAACTCCCATCTCATATCGCAGAATTAGCGGATCCAAGTGAGGCTTGTGTTTCAATCCCTAATAGGGATTCAATATAGTTGCAACGGGGGTTAGCTAGTCCCTTTTTGCGGCGATCGCGTCTTGTTTCAATCCCTAATAGGGATTCAATATAGTTGCAACACCGAAAATTGCCCACTCGTCAAGCCATCCTGCTATCGTTTCAATCCCTAATAGGGATTCAATATAGTTGCAACGAAGCGGGCTAAGTTATAGCGCTGTCAGCAAACTTAGAGTTTCAATCCCTAATAGGGATTCAATATAGTTGCAACCCTGAATTGGCGATGGGGGCAAAGGTAATTGCTCAAGTTTCAATCCCTAATAGGGATTCAATATAGTTGCAACCTAGCCGAAAGTCTAGGGGGGTTGTTGCATTTTGTATGTTTCAATCCCTAATAGGGATTCAATATAGTTGCAACCTTTTTCAGAAGCCGTGAATAGCTTACTTTTTGTCAATTACGTTTCAATCCCTAATAGGGATTCAATATAGTTGCAACTCATTACCCGCGTTAATCAACAACGCAACACGGCATTGTTTCAATCCCTAATAGGGATTCAATATAGTTGCAACTGCTAGAGGCGGCTAAAGGCTAAATCCAAAACAAAAGTTTCAATCCCTAATAGGGATTCAATATAGTTGCAACTTCAGAAGCCGTGAATAGCTTACTTTTTGTCAATTACGTTTCAATCCCTAATAGGGATTCAATATAGTTGCAACACAAATCTACTTTCAGGTTTACCAGAATCGGTTGCTAGTTTCAATCCCTAATAGGGATTCAATATAGTTGCAACGTTGACAAACTATTTTAAGGACTATAAGCAATGGGTTTCAATCCCTAATAGGGATTCAATATAGTTGCAACGAATCAGGGACTTTCTGTTATGGCGATCGCAACTTTAGTTTCAATCCCTAATAGGGATTCAATATAGTTGCAACGGGGCAGCGGTAAATCAGAGTTAGCTATCAATTATCTAGTTTCAATCCCTAATAGGGATTCAATATAGTTGCAACTTGGTTTAATACTCCCATCACAAATCACAGATTGCCGTTTCAATCCCTAATAGGGATTCAATATAGTTGCAACCTGTGCGGCCGTCTGGTCGTTTTTAGCCAAAAGTCCAGTTTCAATCCCTAATAGGGATTCAATATAGTTGCAACTCGCTTGTGACTTACTGCGGCCCCGGTTGTCAGCAGGGGATGTTTCAATCCCTAATAGGGATTCAATATAGTTGCAACTTCTTGTTTGATTTTATAATCCAAGTAATCTTGAATAGTTTCAATCCCTAATAGGGATTCAATATAGTTGCAACATTTACCTTTAATCAATCGCAATGGGAAAATGTTTCTGTTTCAATCCCTAATAGGGATTCAATATAGTTGCAACGAGGAATTTTCGGTGAGGCTCGGTGAGAGGTAGCCCCGTTTCAATCCCTAATAGGGATTCAATATAGTTGCAACTTTAACGTTAAGTATGCGGCAAAAAACATCAAAAAGGGTTTCAATCCCTAATAGGGATTCAATATAGTTGCAACGCACATTAGCCTTAGCGGAATCATTGCTGCTGCCGTGTTTCAATCCCTAATAGGGATTCAATATAGTTGCAACTGATTTTCTAAGTCCCCACAGTTCCAGAAAATCTAAGGTTTCAATCCCTAATAGGGATTCAATATAGTTGCAACGACCGCTTATACAAAATGCCCGGATACAATCACCCCGGTTTCAATCCCTAATAGGGATTCAATATAGTTGCAACACAGACACCCTGTAGAGTTACCGCCGCCAATGTCCAAGTTTCAATCCCTAATAGGGATTCAATATAGTTGCAACTTTGGCTCTTCCGCTACTCGTCCCCCGGCTATAGGTGGTTTCAATCCCTAATAGGGATTCAATATAGTTGCAACAGAAAAATGGTTCTCTTTTGCATCTGATAAACCCGTTTCAATCCCTAATAGGGATTCAATATAGTTGCAACCGGCTTTTTTGTCGATTTCACCAGTTTTCTTGTCGGTTTCAATCCCTAATAGGGATTCAATATAGTTGCAACATTTTGGGTGCCTGAATATAGGTTTTTCCTTCCCCGTTTCAATCCCTAATAGGGATTCAATATAGTTGCAACGCAGGGTGGCGATCGCGGCGATAAATCTATGGGATTGTTTCAATCCCTAATAGGGATTCAATATAGTTGCAACAGTAACATTTTCAATAAATTCATGAGTTCCTGGTATAGTTTCAATCCCTAATAGGGATTCAATATAGTTGCAACAATATAAAATTACTAATTTTGAAGGAATGCAAGTTGTTTCAATCCCTAATAGGGATTCAATATAGTTGCAACATTTTTTTGAATTTGATTTTAAAATCAGAAAATCCCGTTTCAATCCCTAATAGGGATTCAATATAGTTGCAACTCGATGGTTGTCCACCCATCGTCCGCTAAATTTAGCGGTTTCAATCCCTAATAGGGATTCAATATAGTTGCAACCAGGAGATTGGCACCGCAGCGGTGAATTTGTGGAGCGTTTCAATCCCTAATAGGGATTCAATATAGTTGCAACGGTGGCTTGTGATCGCCTCATCAACAAAAAGAGTTGTTTCAATCCCTAATAGGGATTCAATATAGTTGCAACCATAGGGTGTCCTATTTGCAATACTTCTTTTTTAGTTTCAATCCCTAATAGGGATTCAATATAGTTGCAACGCTCGGATCCGGTGTGTTCATCTCTTCTGAGTAGGAGTTTCAATCCCTAATAGGGATTCAATATAGTTGCAACATCATCAAAAGATTTGATATAAGTAGAAAAAATAATGTTTCAATCCCTAATAGGGATTCAATATAGTTGCAACCCCTCGCCCGCTTGCTTCTTTGCGCCTGTTTTGTGCGTGTTTCAATCCCTAATAGGGATTCAATATAGTTGCAACGAAAAAATCGATTTAGGATCTTTAAGCATTAATTGGTTTCAATCCCTAATAGGGATTCAATATAGTTGCAACGAGCAGCCCTACTATTTGCAAAGCCAAAGCTTTTAGCGTTTCAATCCCTAATAGGGATTCAATATAGTTGCAACACTTCAGAGGCAGTGAACAGCTTACTTTTTGTTGTTTCAATCCCTAATAGGGATTCAATATAGTTGCAACCCAATGCCATTGTTTCCCACGGTTTACGCGGGACTGGTTTCAATCCCTAATAGGGATTCAATATAGTTGCAACAATTAAGGGTAGTCCCTTTATTTCCACTCAAGCCAGTGTTTCAATCCCTAATAGGGATTCAATATAGTTGCAACGTAATCTTGGCAGATTCGCTGACACGGGCTACAGGTTTCAATCCCTAATAGGGATTCAATATAGTTGCAACCTGCCACCAGGTGATTTAGTTGATCGAGGGTCATCTGTGTTTCAATCCCTAATAGGGATTCAATATAGTTGCAACCAATTTTAGGGGGGGTGTAAACCGTGAATATTAACCGGTTTCAATCCCTAATAGGGATTCAATATAGTTGCAACTTTTTCTCATTCCAACTTTGTTAGTTCCAAAATTTTAGTTTCAATCCCTAATAGGGATTCAATATAGTTGCAACGTTCAGGGTTCAGAATCAGCCCAAAACCCACCCCCCGGTTTCAATCCCTAATAGGGATTCAATATAGTTGCAACAATCAATGGCATTTTAGACCTAGGAGGTGGCAATTCTGTTTCAATCCCTAATAGGGATTCAATATAGTTGCAACCTATGGGCTTGACTTTGACGATGATGGGAATGCTGTAGTTTCAATCCCTAATAGGGATTCAATATAGTTGCAACACTTGTCCCAGCAAATAGCTAATTTGCTGGGACGTTAATGTTTCAATCCCTAATAGGGATTCAATATAGTTGCAACGCACTTGCCGTTAAGATCGCTGAAATTGAAGGTATGTTTCAATCCCTAATAGGGATTCAATATAGTTGCAACTGGCATTTCCCACCAAGATATAGTGACCCAATTCGTTTCAATCCCTAATAGGGATTCAATATAGTTGCAACGGCGATCTGTGGGGATTTCACCTATGGCAGTACAGGCATTGTTTCAATTAGCGGATCCATCATTACTTACTGTGACGGCGATGGGATTTCACCTATGGCAGTACAGGCATTGTTTCAATCCCTAATAGGGATTCAATATAGTTGCAACTCGCTTTCTTGAGTGCAGAATCGCCCGCGATACTTGCCGTTTCAATCCCTAATAGGGATTCAATATAGTTGCAACGCCGTCGGGGGTGGTCAAGGTGCCAGAGCGATCTCCCCGTTTCAATCCCTAATAGGGATTCAATATAGTTGCAACCCGACCGTTGGCGCGTCGGATAGTGAGCCTCAAGGTTTCAATCCCTAATAGGGATTCAATATAGTTGCAACTTTGATAGATGCCTGAGATGTCAATGCCTGTACTGGTTTCAATCCCTAATAGGGATTCAATATAGTTGCAACCTATCAGGTAAGCAGATTTTAAGCGTGCTAACGTGGCTGTTTCAATCCCTAATAGGGATTCAATATAGTTGCAACTCGTTAATTTGTAGCCTCATAGAACCATCCCTTCGTTTCAATCCCTAATAGGGATTCAATATAGTTGCAACCAGCCCTACAAAATCTGGCACCGATGGCAGACGAAATTGTTTCAATCCCTAATAGGGATTCAATATAGTTGCAACCTAGCTTTATGATTGCCAAACCGACACCCTGGATCGGTTTCAATCCCTAATAGGGATTCAATATAGTTGCAACCACCAAACGGTGGTAACGGACGGTAGCAAGTAACTCGGTTTCAATCCCTAATAGGGATTCAATATAGTTGCAACAATGAGAGAAAGGGCCGAAGGTATGAATGAGCGCCTTGTTTCAATCCCTAATAGGGATTCAATATAGTTGCAACTTTGCCGTGGCTAGACGGACGATCCGGCAATGCAAAGGTTTCAATCCCTAATAGGGATTCAATATAGTTGCAACCGGAATTGATCACCTAAGATGCCCGTATCTGGAAGTGTTTCAATCCCTAATAGGGATTCAATATAGTTGCAACTCAATCAGTGCAAGTCTCCAGCCAGTCACTACAAGTTTCAATCCCTAATAGGGATTCAATATAGTTGCAACTTTCTAGTGAGGCAGTAGCGGGTCGGATTTCAGCGATCGCTCTGTTTCAATCCCTAATAGGGATTCAATATAGTTGCAACTCTTGCCATAACTTCGTTCAATCTCCACCGAACAGGTTTCAATCCCTAATAGGGATTCAATATAGTTGCAACTGTCTCGGTTCCCAATAAAAAACTCAGTGGAGACTCAGTTTCAATCCCTAATAGGGATTCAATATAGTTGCAACCATTCTTATATGGTAATATTCTCAGATTGTACATTGCCGTTTCAATCCCTAATAGGGATTCAATATAGTTGCAACGCATTATACTAACAGTATGTCAGCCAAACTGTCGTTTCAATCCCTAATAGGGATTCAATATAGTTGCAACATTACTCTCCTGAATCCCATTGCTGGGTTCCTGGGCTCCACCCCCCGTTTCAATCCCTAATAGGGATTCAATATAGTTGCAACTAAAATAGCCTTTATTTTTGATGATCGTAATCCAATTGTTTCAATCCCTAATAGGGATTCAATATAGTTGCAACTTTTCCCCGGTTTCTGGGCTGATTGGTTGCCACAGCATCGTTTCAATCCCTAATAGGGATTCAATATAGTTGCAACATCGCTGCAATTTTTGGGGGTGTATGAAATGAAAGCCGTTTCAATCCCTAATAGGGATTCAATATAGTTGCAACTGGGGGTGTAGGAGGTCGGGTGCGATCGCTCAAAAAAGTTTCAATCCCTAATAGGGATTCAATATAGTTGCAACCTGCTTACCCTTGAAGTCCACTACCCGCGTCGGCAACGGTTTCAATCCCTAATAGGGATTCAATATAGTTGCAACATGATTTGCAGCTTCGCGGTGCTGCAATTCGAGGTTTCAATCCCTAATAGGGATTCAATATAGTTGCAACATACCGCTTCTCAACATTACGGCAACGGCGTGGTTGCTGTTTCAATCCCTAATAGGGATTCAATATAGTTGCAACAAAGGAAAAAAGTCAGCAGTTAAGTGATAGTTTAAGTTTCAATCCCTAATAGGGATTCAATATAGTTGCAACCCGATGCCGTAAGGCGTCGGGGTTTTTGTTTTTGGCGAGTTTCAATCCCTAATAGGGATTCAATATAGTTGCAACCATAATTTTCGACTGATAAACGCTGCAACTCAGGGTTTCAATCCCTAATAGGGATTCAATATAGTTGCAACATCGCCACCAAGCGCGGGGGTGTTTGGGCCGCAGCGTTTCAATCCCTAATAGGGATTCAATATAGTTGCAACACTTTGTTGAAGTTTTTGGTCAACATTTTCCTATCTATCGTTTCAATCCCTAATAGGGATTCAATATAGTTGCAACACCATGCCGGAGTCGGAGCCGGGCGATCGTATTCCCAGTTTCAATCCCTAATAGGGATTCAATATAGTTGCAACACGGAGTCTGGCGTGACCGAGGCTTTATGTTGTCTGAAGTTTCAATCCCTAATAGGGATTCAATATAGTTGCAACACTTGCTACCAATAAATCAAGTCAACAAGCCGCATCAGTTTCAATCCCTAATAGGGATTCAATATAGTTGCAACTCAACCAGAATCCCTGGTAATTCTGGATCCGCATAACGTTTCAATCCCTAATAGGGATTCAATATAGTTGCAACGAGTCGTTTGGCCAAAGCTATTTTAAGCAGTTTGCCGCATAACGTTTCAATCCCTAATAGGGATTCAATATAGTTGCAACGAGTCAGCCAAAGTTTTTGATCGTTCGTCAGCCCTAGTTTCAATCCCTAATAGGGATTCAATATAGTTGCAACATGAGAAGGCAGCCAGACTGGTTAAGTTCATTTTGGTTTCAATCCCTAATAGGGATTCAATATAGTTGCAACACACCTTTCAGCAACCGACCCTCACTCTCAGTATCTGTTTCAATCCCTAATAGGGATTCAATATAGTTGCAACTCTCTGGTTTATTTTTGCCTGATTTCTTACTAGCTAAGTTTCAATCCCTAATAGGGATTCAATATAGTTGCAACATTTTTTTAGGGGAAAAAGAAAGAAAGAAATTTACAAGTTTCAATCCCTAATAGGGATTCAATATAGTTGCAACATTAAATCGGTTTATTCGGTTCTCAATCGGTTAGAAGTTTCAATCCCTAATAGGGATTCAATATAGTTGCAACTCTACTTTATCAAGCATATCCCAGAAATTTTGCTGTCGTTTCAATCCCTAATAGGGATTCAATATAGTTGCAACATTGCCTGGAAATTCTCAAAATTTACCGGCAACTGTTTCAATCCCTAATAGGGATTCAATATAGTTGCAACAAACCGCCATCAGGCCGTCGGTTTCACCCTCAGAGGCCCGGCAACTGTTTCAATCCCTAATAGGGATTCAATATAGTTGCAACGTTTGGCAGATTCACCGCATCCCACACCCCAAACGTTTCAATCCCTAATAGGGATTCAATATAGTTGCAACAGGCAAGCTGGATCCATTCTAAAATCTATATATTTTAGTTTCAATCCCTAATAGGGATTCAATATAGTTGCAACTCATATCTGCACACCTGATGAATTGGTCATTTGTTGGTTTCAATCCCTAATAGGGATTCAATATAGTTGCAACATTATGCCTTCAAATTCATCATTGGCATCCCTATAAGCTTGTTTCAATCCCTAATAGGGATTCAATATAGTTGCAACCACTTTTTCAGAAGCCGTAAATAGTTTACTGTTTGTTGTTTCAATCCCTAATAGGGATTCAATATAGTTGCAACTTAAGGTGGCCGGTGTAGCGGGTATTGCTTACCTGCCAGTTTCAATCCCTAATAGGGATTCAATATAGTTGCAACTTTCCGCTATTAAGAGAAGCGCGATCGCAACCCGGAAGTTTCAATCCCTAATAGGGATTCAATATAGTTGCAACAGCTTGGTCAGCGTCCGTCCGTTTTCGGTTCGGGTGGTGGTTTCAATCCCTAATAGGGATTCAATATAGTTGCAACACCAGTTTTCAAGACAAATTGCATCAATTTGCGCCTTGTTTCAATCCCTAATAGGGATTCAATATAGTTGCAACAGCAATTACGACTTACAAGCTAATCTAGGGTTGCGTTTCAATCCCTAATAGGGATTCAATATAGTTGCAACCGCCCGCGACCGACACCCCGCTGCTACCAGAAGCCAAGTTTCAATCCCTAATAGGGATTCAATATAGTTGCAACCACTGGGATACTTACGCCCAAAGTAAGCGGGTTAAGCGTTTCAATCCCTAATAGGGATTCAATATAGTTGCAACAGGCCGGGGCTCGGAACCCTTGATTTATTTAATTTTCCAGGTTCATTTGCGCGAATCGACTTCATCATACCATGCAACCCCCCAAATTTGTCAACAGACCTCAAACCTGAATAAACCAAAACCCTGACTCACAAAGGATTTCAGGATTTGCGCGGATCGGTTCGAGACTCAAAAACTCTCAAACCTCGACCCCATAAACAGTTCAGAGGAAAAAATGCCCTGCCCTGTTTTTACACCCACCCCTCCGCGCAAATATCCCCTGACGCAGATTGCGGGTCAACCTCTATTATACCCCGCCCATAACCAACCGCAAAACCGATAAGCACCCATCCCCATAACCTAGCCGATTCAGACCGTTGTCAAATATTTGATACCGTTAAACCGGCCATCTCTGGGGGAGGAACTTGGGCTAAAGCCGCCAGAATCACCTCAACTCCCGCCCCAGGAACATGAGCATTTTCACTCAGATATCGTTTCCAAACACGACTCCCCGGTTGTCCATTAAACAATAACAACAAATGTCGGCTCATCTTATTTAAACTCAACCCTTGACTCAGCCAATACTCAATATAAGGCAGCATGGCTTCAACCACTTGATGCCGCGTCAGGGGCGTAGTATTTTCCCCATAAATCTCCCGATCGCATTCCGCAAACAAATAAGGGCGATCGTAAGCTGCCCGACCAATCATCACCCCATCCACCAACTGCAAATGTGCTTTAACCTCGGCCAAAGTAGTCACACCGCCGTTAATTTCCACAAACAAATGGGGAAAATCTTGCTTTAAACGATACACATCACCGTAACGCAACGGCGGAACATCGCGATTTTCCTTGGGACTTAACCCTTGTAACCAGGCTTTGCGGGCATGAACGGTAAACCGCTGACACCCAGCCCCAGAAACAACCCGGACAAAATTCGCCATATCCTCATAGCGATCGCGATCGTCAATCCCAATCCGATGTTTTACCGTAATCGGCAAATGGGTCGCTTGCTGCATAGCCTCCACTGCCCGGGCAACTCGGTCTGGTTGGGCCATCAAACAAGCCCCAAAATTGCCATTTTGCACCCGACTGCTGGGACAACCGACATTTAAATTAATCTCGTCATAGCCAAAATCCGTCCCAATGCGAACGCATTCCGCCAACTCCTGCGGATCGTCCCCCCCCAGTTGCAGGGATACGGGCTTTTCCTCTGGAGAAAAACCCAACAGTCGGGGGCGATCGCCGTGAATAATCGCTGCGGTCGTCACCATCTCCGTATATAACAGCGTCCGACGGGTAATCTGCCGCATAAAATAGCGAAAATGGCGATCGGTATAATCCATCATCGGCGCCACACTTAACGGGTTGCCCTGGAGTGTTAATGGATTTATGCAATCTTTCAGAGTCATCATTTATAGAACAGGGTGTAGGGTGTGGGGTGTAGGGTGTGGGGTGTGGGGTGTGGGGGGTGTGGGGGGTGTGGGGGAAGAAAGTGATGCATTCGTAGGGGCGAATGGCCATTCGCCCGTAGTCGTAGGGGCGAATGGCCATTCGCCCGTACAAAATAAATATCACTATTCACTATTCACTATTTACTATTCACTATTCACTATTCACTATTCTCTATTCCCTACACCCTACACCCTCTCTTCCCCTACACCCTACACCCTACACCCTACACCCCAACCAACAAACAACAAAAAAGAGAATCACTTGTTGTTTGTGACTCTCTTTTGAGGTGCTTTTCCTTTGGGAATACCCCCAGGGGAATTCGAATCCCCGTCGCCTCCGTGAAAGGGAGGTGTCCTAGGCCTCTAGACGATGGGGGCTAGGTTTTTGTTTGGGCTTGAGACTCACGTTATCTTAAGCGTTTTGTGCGCTTTGTGTTCGTTTGTCCCTCACACCTTTAATACCGTAACCTATCTTTTTAGATATGTCAACCCCTAAACCAAAAAAAATTTAAAAAATTTTTTTGGGGCAAAATCACCCCTGGGTTGGCGGGGGACTTAAAAGGCTATAACCCTTGTCCTGCCTAGGCTTTATCGTTTATGTCCCTGGCAGAACCCCGGAACCATCCGGCACAACCGCTCCCGTAAGCGCGATCGCTGACTTTCATCTAAAGCCGAATTGGGCACCTCGGTTTCCACGCGGGGATTAAGGCTGGCGCCAGTGCGTCCGGTAAAAATCCAGACAATCGAACGAATACAGTCTCTCACAATGCGCCATCTTGATTCGCGGGGAAAATTTCCCGAAGGCACAGATATGGGAGTCACAATGATGCCCTGACTCCCCAGGACAAAAGTCGCGATCGCTCGGGAACGGTCGATATGATAATCGGACGTAATCAAATAGAGATGCCGCCGCTGGGCCCGAATAAAATCATCTACGGTGCAAGTAAAATTAGTCACCGTATCCGTAGCACAAGGATCGTAGTGAATTTGCTCTGGGGGAATACCTGCTGCGGCAAAAATCCCGCTATATAAGCGCTTTTCCCTCTCCGAGCCCGCAGAAACCCAAATATCCAAACTCTGGTGAGACTGCCACAACTCAGCCGCAAATCTAATCCGGTTAGGATTGCCATTCAAGACTAAAATTGCCTGGGGTTCCGGTACTTGCCAGGAGGCGATCGCAATTCGCAGGGGAATAAAACTGACGCCAAAAATCAGCACAACCGCAAAGAGAACCAGGCAAAATCGGCTAAATCTTCTGGCGATCGACCTACTGCGGGATATGGCTTTTGACTTAAGTTTCATATTCACAGGGGAAAATCGCAACTGTAGGGTGGGCAAAATATTGCCCACCCTACTATAGCTATAGCAATTCATGCGAGTGATGCGAAAATTTTTGTAGGGGCAATCCCCCCGTGGTTGCCCCTGAGCGTATGGGGGTTGGGGGGATCTGTTGCCGAATTTATCGAAAATGGGATTAAGCCGCTGCGGACTCAATTTCCGGTTTCATTGCTTCGGTTTCAGCCATTGCCCGATCCGTAGCCGCTTTTGCTGCCAAATATTCGGCTAACTGGCTTTCGATTTGCTGACGCACCAGGTCACGATAATCATAAAAATGTTCAAAGTGAGCGCAAACCGTCAAATAATGATCCCAAACCCGAGGATTCTGCTTAAAAATGTTATACAGATAAATCCAAAACTTACTGCGAGTTTCCCGCACCACTCCTTGACGCCAAAACAGAATCAATAAAGCGCGAATCGTCGTCCAGCTAACTAACTTCCGCCGTTGCACCCGATTTCTCGGTGCGCCTAACATTAGAAAATGACGATAAGTGCGGTCTAAAAATTGCATTGGCTCGTAAATTTTCCAAAAGGCGTCAATATATTCGCGAGCAATATCTTCAATCGGTCGAGTAGGGACAAAGTTCATCAAAGTTGTCTGGTTGCCAGCCGCTTGTTGGTTGAGCATACGTCCTTCCTTCGTCAGACGATGCCACAGGGCTGTATCTGGCAGCGCTTGCAACATACTAAACATGGCAATAGGGATGGAAGTTTGCTGGACAAACCGGGCTACGCGATCGCCTGCCCCTGGTTTTTCCCCATCAAAACCAATAATAAACCCAGCCATCACCCGCAACCCAGCGCGAATAATCTTCTCCACCGAATCGCTCAGAGAATCGCGAGTATTTTGGAACTTCTTAGTTAGAGTTAAACTAGCTTCATCGGGAGTTTCAATTCCCAAAAATACCGCAATAAAATTGCAGTCAACCATCATTTCCATCAACTCTGGATCGTTAGCCAAATCCACCGAAGCTTCTGTATGAAACTTGAAATGATAATTATGTGCTTCTTGCCATTTCTTTAACTCTTTTAGCAATAACTTAACATTGCGTTTATTGCCAATAAAATTGTCATCTACCAAGAAAATACTTTGGTCAAAGCCCAACTCATAAAGGCGGTCTAATTCAGCTAACAACTGCTCTGGAGTTTTCGTCCGGGGTTTGCGCCCATAAAGCACAATAATATCGCAGAATTCGCATTGGAATGGGCAACCGCGAGAAAACTGAATCGCCATTGAATCATAAGCATCTTTATCCACCAATTCAAACCGAGGAATTGGGGTAGAGGTGACATCGGGTTTTTCTCCATTCGCCCGAAAAACCCCACGAGTTTCGCCGCGTTCTAGGGCTGCCACAAACATGGGCAGGGTAATTTCCCCTTCATCCAAAATTAAATAATCCACCCCAGCTTCTTCCGGTTCATGGGGTAATGCCGTGGCATAAGGCCCACCCACAGCCACAGGTTTGCCTCGGCGTTTGGCTTCCCGAATTTGCGCCAATAAATCCTCTTTTTGGACAATCATTCCAGACAGAATCACCAGTTCCGCCCAATCCCAATCTGCTTCGGTGGTTTCCTGAATATTGCGATCGACTAATTTATATTCCCATTCATCAGGAAGAATGGCGGCGACCGTAATCAAACCCAGAGGAGGTAGCAGGGCTTTACGACCAACTAACTCTAGACTTTTTTCAAATGACCAGAAACTTTTCGGAAATCGAGGATAAATCAGTAAAACTCGCATATATGTTCTCTGTGAAACAACACTTGTAATCAATTACTAAACTAGGATATATTGTCCAGGCTTTATCGGTTGATTCTGCGGGGAGTTTAGTTTCCTGGCGAAGCATTCGCGCATAAACTTTTCGGCTTAGGTTTAGAGATAAATCCGCGAATGCTTCGCCCCTACAGGCTGATTTACACAATCGGGATGATCCTACTAAGGCAAAATCATTTCCAAGGACAAAGCCATTGTCAACTTCCTAGTTTAGTTTTCCTCAAAATCGCGTGAAGTCATCATTGGTTGCACCATTCTCTCTAAAACAAAGGCAATAGTTCCATCATATCTCAAAGAATATTTTAATCAGAAACCTCCAGCAATTTTTGAACATTATAACTTTTGACGATAATATAACGTAGCAGCACAATTGGCAGCTTTATGGGGTGGACTGAGTAGGCTGAGTAGGCTGAGTAGACTGAGTAGGCTGAGTGGACTGAGTAGCGGACAAGGCTAGGGCATCCGCAGCCGATCGCCCTTCTCCAGAAATGCCGAAATGCCAGAGCACTGCTGCCGCTTCAGCGCGAGTCACCGTCTTTTGGGGCTGAAACAAGGTGGTATAACCAAAAGCGCGGCGAATATTGGCCAAATCGCCATTTTGGTGATCGGCCAAAACTGCCCGCAGCGCCCTCGGATCAATTTTACTGGTGTCTTGAAAACCCCACGTTTCCTTAACTGTATCCACGGAAGCGGTGGGAAGCGATCGCCGAATATCCAGAGGAACTTTCCACAGGATCAAATCTTGCCTAGTCAGGGGTTGGTCGGGGCTAAAAGTCACCGTGGTGGTTTCCCCAGCCAAAGAACTGGGAATAATTCCCGCTTCCGCTAACCCTTGAATCACCGGAAAATCCGGGTCACTGATGGGCACATCTTGAAAAGCTGGTTGAGCATTAGTAGTCGCTACACGAATTTGTTTACTCGGTTGGTTGGCATAAATTTTATTATTCGCCAACATCAGCCATTGGGCGTATTGACGACGAGTAATAACTTTATTCGGTTCTAAGACCTTACCATTCTGTCTATTGATTTCTTTACTGACGGGCATTTGCAACACCCCTAGTTTACTCAAGTCTTGGATATATGAGCGTAACGGTTCGGGGGCTTGGTCAAGATCGGTAGAAATCGCGGTTTCTGTAGTTTCTGCGGTTTGTGGTGCAGTGGATGCGATCGTCTCAGGGGTGGTTTCTGGGGTAGTTGCCACCCCATCCGAGTCAAGACGATGGTAAGAAATCAGATATTGTGTCGGTAAAGGGGTGGGACTTTGGGGATTAGATGCTGCGGCATCGGGCTTTTGAACTATGGAAAAAGTGACTTCTAGATTCTCTTGACGAGCGATGATTTTATCTCCCTGAATATCCGGTTGACTATCGGTGGATGCCCCAACCAACTGCCAATTATTTTTTTGCAACTCCGATTGCCAAAAAGTCCTCACCTGTTCGGGACTATCACCAGTCTGCCAACGGGTAGAGACGATCTGCCCGGTTTTTGGCGGTGTGGTAACCGACGGCGTTTCCGTAGCTGCTTGGAGTTGTTCGGTTTCCACTGCCAGCAGTTTTGCCCCTGGATATAAAGGAATCTCAAAGGGGAAATCCTGGGGTAATGCCACGGTTGGGGCCGGAGTGGGAGTGGTTGGTTGGACGAGATCGGGCTGATTCTCTTTCAGTTGCGGATCCGCTTCTAATGAACGTTGTAGTGATTCGCCTGCCGGACTATTCGCACAAGAGGTCAGAAGCATTAAGAGTACAATCGTGGAAATGAGCGATTTGCTTTCGCGATCGCCAAGGCGGAATCGCAAACAGGATAGGTTAGGCAGCATCACATTCATATTTAAGCAATGATCGTTGTCAATTTTAAATGAATTAGATGGGCTTCGGAGCAAAATCATCTGCGATCGCCCAGAAATTCCCACCCAAGGGACAATTTTTGGGATTCCCAGGGGAAATTGGAGGTACTTGGAGGTACATTGAATGATCGAACCGAATTTTCAAGCAATGAGCCAAAAAGAATTGCAGAAATATATGCTGGCTCATCGAGACAGTCAAGAGGCATTTTATGCTTATATAGACAGGTTACATCAAGAAGGAAACTGGGTGGAGATGCCGCCAGTGGATTCGGTTGAGGATTTAGAACAATATCCAGAATTTACCGCCCGATTTCGTAAAGACTCTCTCCCCAAAAATCAAGGATAGTTTTTTCCCCCGAAAAAAAACCGGGTTTGTGTCGTGGATATGTAAGGGCGGGATTCACACCAATGGTTTGAATCCCGCCCTTACTCTGAGTTACAAAAAACCCGGTTTCAAGGGTTGCCAAATTGGGATAAAACATTGACTAAAAATTGGCAATGTTCTAACTCGTGAGTAGCCATAACGGTAATGCGAATTCGGCTAGTCGGCACCGTGGGGGGACGCACCGCCGCCGCCCAAATTCCCGCCGCTTTTAGTTCGCTTCCGGCGGCTAAAACTGCGGCCGCATCAGACATTTGCAGGGCAAAAATTGGCGACTGAGAGGGCAGGATTTTCCAGCAAGATGGCAGTTTGGTGGCAAATTCTTGTTGCAAATAGGCGATATTTTGCCAAAGTTTTTGCCGTCTTTCCGGTTCAGCGCGAATAATGGCGATCGCTTCCAAAGCGGCAGCCGTATCCCCAGGGGATAACCCGGTAGTATAAATCCAACTGGGGGCGCGGTTCCGCAAAAAGTCGATTAAACTGGCACTTCCGGCAATATAACCGCCCAAACTGCCCAAAGCTTTACTTAAAGTCCCCATTTGAATTAAAGGTTTGCCCGTGCAGCCAAAGTGTTCTACAGCCCCCGACCCAGTTTCGCCTAAAACTCCCGTACCGTGGGCTTCATCCACTAACACCATACAGTCAAATTCTGCGGCCAAATTTAACAATTCTGGTACTTGACAAATATCCCCATCCATGCTAAAGACGGTATCAGAAAGAATCAGGCAGCGTCGATGTTGATGACGATGTTGTTCTAAGAGGGTTTTTAACTCTTCTATTTGGTTATGGGAATATTCTTTGAATGTGGCGCCGCTGAGAATGGCACCATTTTTTAAACAAGAGTGATTATATCGATCGCCGAGGATTAAATCTCGTTGCCCAACTAAAGCAGCGATCGCGCCAATATTCGCCAAATAACCAGAAGAAAATACGATCGCCGCATCGGTTTGTTTCCAGTCGGCGATCGCTTCTTCTAACTGCTGGTGTAGGGGTCGATTTCCCGTAATTAAACGCGACCCCGTAGCCCCAGTCCCATAAGTTTGGGTGGCTTTAATTGCGGCTTGAATTAGGCGATCGTCCCCCGCTAAACCGAGATAATCATTACTGGCAAAATTCATCAGTTTTCTGCCTTCTACTTGTACCAATGACCCCGGCAAACTTTCTATAGTTTGGGGCGATCGATGCCAGTTAGCCCGGTGAATTGCTGAGAGAGATTTTTCTATCCAACTATATGGTTTGTCAGGATTCATAGATTAGACTTAGGCAATTTTAGGGCAAAGCATTCGCGGATAAATTTCTGATTTTAACCGAAAAATTATCGGAGCGAATGCTTTGCCCCTACAAAATTGGCATCTTTTGAGGCAGATTCGACGAGAATTGGATCGATCGTTTGGCTGCGATCGCGCTGGAGAAACTCATCTAACAGGTTAAAGAAATAATCAAAAGCTGCTTTTTCGTCGATACAGGTCAGCAAAATAATTTTATCCCACCCATTAACCGTATGAATGGATAAGCGATTTTGCAGCCAGGGTTGAAAGTTTTTGTAAAAGTCACTTTCTGCTTCCGTGTTAGTAATGCCCATTTCTGACCGAGCAAATCGATAGCCAAGAATGAACATTCTTAAATGAGTAATCGAACTCGTTCCCAGGTAAAGTGCCGGTTTTATCTTGATTTTATCCAGTAGATTAAATAATGTACTCATCTTTTTTTCCATACAATTAATTAAATCCCTAAAACTCCGAAATCACTTCAACATCAAATTCATTAGATAATGAGGTAAAATCTTTAATCCAATCATCGGGCAAAAGTCCCTCTGTAGAAAGATTATCAAAGATTTTGCCAAACACTTCGACTCCATAATGAACGCCATTTTCCGTAATAGTTTCCGTACAACCGATTTTTTCTAGTCGTTCGCTGAGAATAAAGTCTTCATAATCGGATCGAGTCGAGAGTCGCCAAATTTTTCCTGGGATTCCACGTTGTTTAAGCCATACTGTGAGGGTGCGAGCGCATTCCTCACAGTGGAGCAATGGAAATCGGATAACAAGGCGACCGATCGCGGCATAAATTTCCGCGATCTCAGCATCATCAGGACGATTTTTCAGGAAAAACACCTCCTTACTTAAAGAACGGCTTCATTGTAACTTTTTATCCACCGCATCTTCGCTTCCGGCCACGCCAATTCTTATCTTATAACTGTTCTTCTTTTGCGGCTTTACCTTGACTAGGGCGCAAGCGTTCTACTAAGCCCATTTCAAAGGCAATATCTGGTAACTGTTCCACCGGATAAGTTCCCGGGGCAAACATTTGGGTTGAAGTAAAACAAGGTTGTCTTAATTCCACAATTTCATTCGGGGCAAAAATAGCTCTGGATAATCTTTTTTCAATTCCCATAATTAACTTTTTCCTGTGATTTGTTTCTGTGATTTGTTTACAGCGGTTTTCAGATTACTGAACCACGCTAGGGCGAAGCATGACCGGATTCAGATTAATATTTTCATCAATAATTTGTCTGCGGTCATGCTTCGCCCCTACAGGTATTTGTGGTTTACTCGCGGAGAAAATTGCGCTCTTGCGATCGCCACAAAATCCGGCGAAAACGTCATTTCCTCACATTGTACCAAGGTTTGACCCCACCCCAGGGCGATCGCATTGCGGATCCAGAGACGGGAATCGCTTTGCGGAGGCAATATCCCCTCCGTACCCCCTGAGTTTTGTAAAGTTTTCGTGGACTTTGTGTGCAGATACGTCAACCAAAGAGTAGTCAGGCTACAATCAAAGCATTGTCCAAGTAAATACGGAGGCGGAGAAACCGGGTTGCGGCGGAGAAACCGGGTTTCTGCGACAACCTATGCTTGATACCGAGAATTTGATTAAGAAACCCGGTTTCTGAGTTCTTTCTAAGTTTATCCCGACTAACAAATAAATTTTATTTATATGAAGAAAAAATTTCCGGGTTTACCCGCACAATTAATTATCGAAAGTTTGGCCGTGGTTTTGCTCGGACAAACACTTTATAGTATTCCCACCAACGCCCAAATTATCCCCGATCGCAGCTTGCGAAATAATTCTGTAGCCATACCCGAAGGAAATACCATCAAAATCGAAGGGGGAACCACCACTGGTGACAGTTTATTTCATAGTTTTCAGGACTTTTCTGTGCCTACGGGGACGGAAGCTTTTTTTAACAATTATTTAACAATTGAAAATATCTTTAGTCGAGTGACAGGGGACAATGTTTCTAATATTGATGGCATAGTTAAAGCCAACGGCAACGCTAACTTATTTTTACTCAATCCGAATGGGATTTTGTTTGGGCGAAATGCTCAATTAGCCATTGGCGGATCTTTTATCGCCTCTACCGCGCAGCAGATAAATTTTAACAATGGTAATTTTTTTAGTGCCACTCAAAAAAATGATGCGCCATTATTAACCATTAATCTACCCATAGGATTGCAATTTGCCACCAGTCCGGGGTCACTCACCTTGCAAGGTTCAACCCTACAGGTCAACCCCGGACAAAGTTTAACCCTGGTGGGTGGTGATGTGAACCTCAATGGGGGGCAACTTTTGGCCAGCGATGGCCAAATTGCGATCGCTTCTCTAGGAAATAATGGCGAAGTTCCGTTAAATTCCGCCTTGGGTTTAGGGCAAATTTCCCCAGAAATAACCAGGGGAAATATTACTCTAGGAAATCGCAGTTTAATTAATGTTTCTGGTATCAATCAAGGTATCAATATTGATGTAGGCAATTTAACCGTCACTGGGGGCAGTCGCATCCAAAGTACCATTAACCAAAACGGCAAAGCGGGGGATATTGCGATTAATGCTACTGGGGCGATCGACATTTCTGGATTTACTCCAGATGGACTATTTAGCGGCATTTTATCCAAAACAGAAACCGCAGGAACCGGGGGCAATATTATCATTAATAATCCTGCGGGAAATGTCACCTTAGCCAACCGAGGCTTTATCGCTGCCGTCACCAACAGTCCGAACAATGGCGGACAAATTCAGATTAATGTAAATAATCTCGCGATCGCAACTGGGGGGCAAATTATCACCGCCACCACTGCCCCCGGAAATGCCGGAGATATTACAATTAATGCCACCGAAAGCGTCCAGTTGTCTGGCAGCAGCCCAAATTTTCTCCCCAATCCTTTGGCGAAGATTTCCGCATTTGATTTAAACCTATTAGAATTTATCACCCAACCGAATCCTGATGTAGAAGCATCTGGATCTAATGGTATTCCTTATACCTCAATTCAGCGAACTCCCGCACAAATCATCGCCGGGACAACGGTACTTGCTGACCCTACAGAATCATTTGATTATTATAAATTTTCTATTACTCAAGCTAATTCTCAAGGCATATTTGATATTGATGCCGCCAAAAAATCTGGCCCCGGAGATGTAGAAACTCAGATATTTTTATATAACTTAGCCACGGCACACTTACTCTATACCAATGATGATTCCCCGACGACCAGTGGGGCGGGGGGTAGCAGCGAACAACATGATGCTTATTTAAACGTCACCTTTGACCAACCGGGAATTTATCTGCTGGGAGTGGCGGAATTAGATTCTTTTGCCGCTACCGGATCGCCGATTAGTGGCAATAGGTTAGATGTAGGTGATACTTATACCTTACAAGTTTCCTTACAAAACCGAGGCAGCGAAGCTGTCACCGTGGCGGAAACTATGATTAATCCCGATAACTTTAATCCTAACCGAGGGGCGAATAGTGGTTTATTTTCCGAGTCCGGTGGCATTGGATCGGGGGGCAATATTACGATTAATACGGGGAAATTAATTGTCTCCGATCGCGCCGACATTTCTATTAATGCCTTGGATATGGGACGGGGCGGCAATTTACTGGTCAATGCCAGAGATATTGTGGCAATTAAAGATGCGGAAGTTTCCAGCATTACTCGCGGGACGGGGAATGCGGGAAATTTAATTTTTAATACGGGAAAACTCACCCTGGAAAATGAAGGCATTCTGAATACTTCCACCTTTGGTGCCGGAAATGCCGGAGATGTGACGATTAACGCCACCGATACGGTAGAAGCTTTTGGGGTCAATGACGTGGGCCGATTTAGCGTGATTAGAAGTGAAGCCCTCGAAGGCAGTACCGGCAATGGGGGAAATGTGAATATTACCGCTAGAGGCTTGAGTTTACGGGATGGGGGTCGGATTCTCAGCACCGCCAAAAGTGATGCCCCAGCGAATAGCGGTTCGATTACCGTGCAAACTTCGGACTTTGTGGAAATCATCGGCGCCGACCTAGAAGGATCTGCCAGTCGCTTGCGTACCAACGCTTATTTAGAAGGTGGCAGTGCCAATGCGGGAGATATTTTAATTGAAACCGGGCGGTTAGTGTTTGCTAATGGCGGCAAAATCGAAAGTAGTACCTTTGGGTCAGGTCATGCAGGAAATGTCACTTTAAAAGCTTCAGAATCTATTGAAATGACTGGCTTAGATCCCGTAGAATCCGATCCGGGTTTTGTGGCTTCTAGCACTTTTGCTAATGGCAATGCAGGGACAATTACCATAGAAACAGGTGGGTCATTGACTTTAACCGATGGGAGTCAATTTACTGCCAATACCAGTGGATCGGGTAATGCCGGAGATGTGATTGTCCGAGCCAAATTAATTGAATTAATTGGTGTATCAGAAAATGGCAGCAGTGGGTTATTTGCTAGTGCTTTTGATGAAACGGAAGATGGCAGCGGCACCGGCAAGGGCGGGGATGTGATTCTCAATACGAACCAGTTAATTATCCGCGATCGCGCGGCAATTTCTGCCAGTAATTTTGCCAGTTACGCCCCATTGTCTCCGGGAAAAGGTCCGGCGGGAAATGTGGAAATTACCGCCAGAGAAATTCTGTTAGATAATCAAGGGATTATTAGCACTACTGCCGCTGCGGGCGATCGCGGGAATATATTTATTTCGTCGGGAGATATTCAATTAAGAAATAACAGTAATATTACCGCCAGCGCTTTTGGGGAAGCAACTGGCGGTAATATTACTCTGAATAATGATAATTTAATTGCTCTAGAAAATAGTGATATTTCTGCCAATGCAGAACAAAGTTTTGGCGGGCGAATTGTGATTAATGCTAACGGTATTTTTGGCACGGATTTTCGAGATATTAATACTCCCTTTAGCGATATCACCGCTTCCTCGGATTTAGGGGCAGAATTTAGCGGCACCGTTAAGTTAAATACCCCTGATGTTGACCCCGCATCAGGGTTAGTTGCATTAGAAAATAATGTGATTTCACTGAGTAATTTAATTGCTGATACTTGTGATGCCTCTGCTGGCAGTAGTTTCTATGTCATCGGTCGGGGGGGATTGCCTCCAAACCCTGATGCATGGCTGGGTAGCGATACAGTTTGGATCGATCCACGGATTGATGACCGGGCTAATTATTCCGCATCAATTGAACCGTCAGAGGCGATCGACAATCAACGGATTGTAGAAGCAACTGGATGGACAGTTGATGCCGATGGTTCGGTGAAATTAATCGCCCAAGCCGCTAATGTTAATTCAGGAAGTCCTTGGGAGCGATTCCGCGAAGCGGATCCCTTACGGGAATCTCCCCAATGTTCCATCTTGCCCCCAATATCACAAAAATAAATTACAGCGGTTTTCTTTCTTACTGAACCAGGGTAGGTCCCGCGCATTCCGTAGGGGCGAAGCATTCCGGTAGTCCATCTAATATTCTAAGCATCTTCTGGGGCGAATGGCCATTCGCCCGTACAAGGGCGAATGGCCATTCGCCCCTACGGAATGCGCGGGCCCGTACATTTAATCTTTTCAGCAATAATTTGTCTGCCGGAATGCTTCGCCCCTACAAAAATTTGTGGTTTACTCTACAGAAAATTGCTGTAGGACTGACCCACTGACAGGGTAGGGGCGCGGGGCGACCACGGGCGATCGGGGCAACCACTGCCACGGAAGAGGCCCTACAAGCGCCCGCCCCCAACTTAGGGCGTTTTCCCAGGGTTCAAGGGCGCAAGCATTGCGCCCCTACAACAACCACAGGGATGGCAATGCCTTCCTTACTCTATTCTCTTTCCTGTATTCTCTTTCCTCTGGTAAGGTAGAACAAAGCAACGTGGCCTTACAGCAATTTTCTGCTGAATAAACCACAAATACCTGTAGGGGCGAAGCATTCCGGCAGTGTAGGGGCGAATGGCCATTCGCCCCTACAATAATAAATTAAATACCGCTTGGGCTTCGCCCTAGGGTGGTTCACTAAGAAAGAAAACCGCTGTAAGCCACGCCCGCTAAATACTATGCTGATTGATATAGTAGCGAAATAATTCTCTAAAAAACTCTAAATTCATGTTTGACGCACTTGCTGAACGCCTAGAAGGGGCATGGAAGAAACTACGGGGTCAAGATAAAATCTCCCAGTCAAATATTCAAGAAGCTTTAAAAGAGGTCAGACGGGCCCTCTTAGAAGCAGATGTCAACCTCCAGGTTGTCAAAAACTTTATCGCTGAGGTAGAAACCAAAGCCCAAGGTGCGGAAGTCATTGCCGGGGTTCGACCGGATCAGCAGTTCATCAAAATTGTCTATGATGAACTCGTCCGAGTCATGGGGGAAAGCAACGTCCCCCTAGCCAAGGCAGACACCGCTCCCACTATTGTCCTGATGGCTGGGTTACAGGGAACCGGGAAAACCACTGCCACGGCCAAACTTGCTTTACTTTTACGCAAGCAAAAACGCAGCACCTTAATGGTGGCCACCGACATCTATCGACCGGCAGCCATTGACCAGCTAATTGCCCTGGGTAAACAAATCAATATTCCCGTCTTTCAACTCGGTACTGATGCGGATCCCGTGGAAATTGCCCGTCAAGGGATTGCTCATGCCAAGGAAATTGGCGTAGATACGGTGATTATTGATACCGCCGGTCGTCTCCAAATTGACGAGGAGATGATGGCTGAGTTATTGCGGATTAAACAAACCGTTCAACCGCACGAAACCCTGCTGGTGGTAGACGCCATGACCGGGCAGGAAGCAGCGAACCTGACTCGGACATTCCACGATCAAATTGGCATTACCGGCGCGATCCTGACCAAAATGGATGGGGATAGCCGAGGTGGTGCGGCGTTGTCGGTACGGCGGATTTCTGGGGCGCCGATTAAGTTTGTTGGGGTTGGGGAAAAAGTCGAAGCCCTGCAACCGTTTTATCCAGACCGGATGGCTTCCCGCATTCTGGGTATGGGAGATGTGCTGACTTTGGTGGAAAAAGCCGCCGAAGAAGTGGATCTCGCTGATGTCGAGAAGATGCAGAAAAAAATTCTCGCCGCTCAGTTTGACTTCACTGACTTTCTCAAGCAGATGCGGTTGATGAAAAATATGGGTTCTCTGACCGGGGTGCTGAAACTGATTCCGGGGATGAATAAGCTTACGGACGATCAGTTGGAAAAGGGAGAAACTCAGTTAAAGCGCTGTGAGGCGATGATTAATTCCATGACCCAGGAAGAACGCCGAAATCCCGATTTATTGGCTTCTTCCCCTTCCCGGAGACGGCGCATTGCCAAAGGATCCGGTTATCAGGAAAAAGATGTCAGCAAGCTGGTGACAGATTTTACTAGGATGCGGGCGATGATGCAGCAGATGGGTCAGGGGCAATTTGGCGGCATGGGTATGCCCGGAATGCCCGGAATGCCGGGAATGCCCGGAATGATGGGCGGGCCAGGTGCGCCACCATCCGGCTGGCGTGGCTATGCTGGCGGTGGGGATCAGAAGAAAAAGAAAAAGAAGCCAAAAAAGGGCTTTGGTACGCTATAATAGTCGATTGTGCTTTGTTCTTGACGATCAGGATCTTCCCAGAGTGTAATTGGTGAAAAATTTGTGATGTATTACCGAGAATTTTAGCTTTCAGCGAAGAATAGTCCAGAAGAACTGTTGCATCAAGAACAAATCGCTTAAAATTATTCAGGAGGAATATACTCTTAGCAAGATGATCAAACTGCGATTAAAGAGATACGGAAAAAAACGGGAAGCCAGCTATCGGATCGTGGCCGCACAAAGTACCAGTCGCCGCGATGGTCGTCCTCTGGAAGAATTGGGATTTTATAATCCCAGAACCGATGAGACTCTCTTAGATGTTCCGGGACTTGTCAGACGACTCCAGCAGGGTGCTCAACCTACAGATACAGTGCGTCGCATTCTAGAAAAAGCGAATGTCTTTGAACAAGTCAAAGCCAGTTCCAGTGTCCAAGCCTAAGAACCCAGTGGAAGTGGTGACTCAAACAATAGAAGATAAGGCTATTCCTGATTATGTAGGCTTGGTAAGGTTTTTATTGGAGCCTTTATTAGAGTCGGCAGAGTCTTTGCGCGTGGATTGCGAAAAGTCCGCCAGTAAACCAAAGGTCTGGATTCGGATGTCTTTTGAAGATCCGGAGAAGGGGCGCGTTTTTGGTCGCGGTGGCCGAAATATTCAGGCCATTCGCACTGTGTTGGCGGCAGCGGCTGAAACGGTGGGCGAGTCTATTTATTTAGATATTTATGGCAGTGGGTCAGGCGATCGCGATCGCGATCATTCATCTGATCGCTCATTTGAGCATTCATCGGATGAGCGATCGGAGCGCAGAAAATCCCCGCCCTCAACCCCCCGCGCCAAGCTGCCGAAACCTGCGCCAAGAGACAAATGAGAGGTTGATAGGAGAGAGAAAAGAGCAGAGAGGATAGAGAATAAACATAACCATACTCTTTAATCTTTACTCTTTACTCTTTACTCTTTACTCTCTACTCTTTTCTCTTGACTCTAAATTGCTGATTTTTCAGTCCCCATCCCTATTAATCCCATCTATTGAATCGACGCCTGTGAAGAGTCTTAGCCGACTCTAGGCGTCTTTTTACGTTGCGGGTTGCAGAAACCCGGTTTCTGCGGTAACTTTGATTTTCTAGCAGAGATAGTATAAAGAAACCCGGTTTCTTTGGTAATCCCATGTCAGAAAGAATCACGATTTCGTTGCCTTCGGTGGAGAGTGCGATCGCGCTTAGTGGTAGTCAACAAGAAAATCTGAAAACTTTGTCCAAGCAAACGGGTGCAATGGTCGATTTGCACGGACAAGAGTTGGCGATCGCGGGGACAGCAGCCCAAGTCGATCGCTGTCGTCGCTTAGTGGCATCTCTCGAAGAGATTTGGAAAGCGGGGAAATTGATTACCGGGGTGGATATTCTCACGGCTTGTCATGCCCTGGACACCAACCGTCAAGAAGATTTGCAAGATTTACAACGGGATGTTTTGGCCAAAACTCGTCGCGGAGATGATATTCGGGCGAAAACTTTCCGACAACGGCAATATATCCAAGCCATTCGCAACCATGACCTGACTTTTTGTATTGGGCCTGCGGGTACAGGTAAAACTTACCTAGCGGTAGTTTTGGCGGCTCAAGCGCTTTTATCTAATCAATACGATCGCCTGATTCTGACGCGACCTGCGGTAGAAGCGGGGGAAAAGTTGGGCTTTTTGCCTGGAGATTTGCAGCAAAAAATTAATCCTTATTTGCGTCCGCTTTATGATGCGCTTTATGAGTTAATCGATCGCGAAAAAATTGAAAACCTGATGGAACGGGGGGTGATTGAAGTTGCCCCCATTGCCTATATGCGCGGTCGGACTTTGAATAATGCGTTTGTGATTATGGACGAAGCCCAAAATAGTACCCCGTCCCAGATGAAAATGGTGTTAACTCGTTTGGGTTTTCGCTCGCGCATGGTGGTGACTGGGGATATTACCCAAACGGATTTACCCAGTTATCAAGAGTCGGGTTTAGCGGTGGCCCAGAAAATTTTACAAAATGTAGAGGGCATCGCTTTTTGCCAATTGTCTCAAGCGGATGTGGTGCGGAATCCTTTGGTGCAGCGCATTGTCGCCGCTTATGAGAAGTATCAGCCGTAGTAGTGTATTAGGGGGTAGGGTGTAGGGTGTAGGGCCGCCATCGGTGTAGGGTGTGGGGTTCCTCTGCTCGATTGGCGGCTCGATTGGCGGCTCCTCTGCCGACGGCGAGTCCCTTATCCCTGTAGCAGTAGTTGCCTATTCCCTGTTCCCTGTTGTGTAAGGCCGTCATCGGTCGCCATCGGGTGCGGAGGTGCGATCGTATTATCATTATAAATAGACAAAAAAAATCACAATGGGAGCTAAAGATAAATTTCATGCTGCGGTTAGAATTGCTCTAGAAAAAGAGCAGTGGAATGTCACGGACGATCCATTAAGACTCGAAGTAGGCGGCACAAAATTTGAAATTGATTTAGGTGCAGAGCAACTGTTAGCAGCAGAACGAGGCCAAGAAAAAATAGCCGTTGAGATAAAAACCTTTTTAAGTGATTCACCCCTGACCGATTACCATGCTGCATTAGGACAGTTTTTGAATTATCGGCTTGCTTTAGAAATTAGCGATCCCACAAGGATTCTTTATTTGGCAGTGCCGGTGGGGGTGTATCAAACCTTTTTTAAGCGCGAATTTGCCCAAATTTCTCTGGAAAGATATCAAATTAAACAAATAATTTACGATCCGAATGAGGAGGTAATTATCCAATGGATAAAATAGTGGATAAAATCGGAGATAAAATCGGGGATAAAATAGAATATTATCGCCTGATTATTCAGTCTGTGTTAGCGGATTATGCGTCTATCCCGATCGCGAATGGCTCGATAGATTGCTACACGGTTTTTGACACGAAACAAGACCACTATCAGGTAATGAATGTGGGCTGGGATGGGTATCGAAGAGTTTATGGTTGCGTGTTACATTTGGATATTCAAGGGGGGAAAATTTGGGTTCAGCAAAATATGACCGAAATGAGAATCGCCCAAAAACTGGTGGATCTAGGGGTTCCTAAGCAAGATATTGTCCTGGGGTTTCAACCTCCTGAAATCCGGCAATATACGGAATATTCAGTTGTTTAATTTTGTTTTGTTTTGTTCTGTCCGGTGTTGTGAGTAGTAGCCTTAAATAACGCGATCGCTTTCTCATGTTTACCGATAAAGATTATGGTCTGGGTCTAACCAGATAGCGTAAAAAACATTTTCGCTAAAAAATCCATGCACTCTGCCATATTCATTGGCAGAGATTTGAAACTGGTAGGGGGTATTGACTAGCTGCTCTTCATTAGCAATCCCAAAACCATTGGGTTCAGTTGTATCTTGCCAGTAGTGTAGGGTGTAGGGTGTAGGGGGTAGGGCCGCCATCGGTGTAGGGTGTGGGGTTCCTCTGCTCGATTGGCGGCTCGATTGGCGGCTCCCCTACTCCCGTGCTCCCGTACTCCCGTGCTACCCTGCCATACCCACCTCATTCAAAGCCTCTTGAATCACGCGATCGCTGACTCCCCGACGCTTCAATCCTTGAATAAAATTAGAGACCGTTAAAGAAGGATGACGGCTTTCTAAGTGGTAGAGAATTGCCTCATCAGGTAAAGGTGATTCAATTGGATGATGCTTTTTTTCGTAAGCTTCAACCAAGGTGACGAGAATTTCCAAGCGATTGCCCTCTGGGGTATTCAATTCTGCCTCAAAAAGCCGTTCAATTTCCGCCAACGCTTGACGATAATCTGCCTCAGTTTTTATCGGTTTCAAATCCATATTACTTAACCTCCCTATCAACGTTTTCCGGCCACAAATGTCTCCATTTTTCCCTCGTTACCCGGATATTCCTAGGGAAAAAATTAACTAATTTTTAACACAATTAATCAATCGTAGCGATAAATAAGGCGATCGCTTTCTCATGTTTACTGATAAAGATGATGGTCTGGGTCTAACCAGATAGCGTAAAAAACATTTTCACTAAAAAATCCATGCACTCTGCCATATTCATTGGCAGAGATTTGAAACTGGTAGGGGGTATTGACTAGCTGCTCTTCATTAGCAATCCCAAAACCATTGGGTTCAGTTGTATCTTGCCAGTCTATTTTATGACAGCGGAGACTTTTACTCTGATTGTTAATCAGTTCTTTCGCATTTAATTGAGATAAATCGCGCAGTCTCCGCAAGAGAGAAGCTAGATATCTGGCGTCCCTCTTACCTATGGAAAATTTTTCTTTATCATCCTGATAATACCGGAAAGAAAAACTAATTCCTTCCGGTATTTTTATCTCCCCTACATTTCTTCCGGCTGAAGATGGCTGAATGCGGATATCAGTGTCTTGTCTTTTTTTATTCTTCTTCGATGACACGGGTTTTGTAAAAGTTTCTCATTAACTCCTTAGTAATAATAGCATGAGAAGGTTCATCTTTTGGCAAGTCACCTCTGGCATTAATCCAAGGGTCTTCGCGGCGCACCATCAACTCTAACTCATAAGCGTCCAGAAAAAAATAATCGTCAGCTAACTCGTCTAAAAACTTTTGGACATCTTCTGAGAATTCGGGTTTTTCGACTTCTTTCAGAATGGGTTTAAACCCGAATTGTTCTTTGTATTCATAAAATAAAGCGGGGATAGTCGGCCCATGCATCCAGGCTTCAAAGTCTTCCTCAAATAGAGGTGTATCTTCAAAGGCTAAATACCAGGCTTGGGCATAGTATAAGAGTTTTTGCAGTTTTTGATTGCTGAGGTAAGAACCTACATCATTGGCAAACCAGATGAAGTAATCAGCGAGTTTGGCTGCGGTGGTTACGGGGGCGATCGTGGTCATATAAATTCACTGAATTAGTTGGATAATTTTGATAATAATTATAATAGCACAATGCGCGGGCCGTTGGAATGAAATTGGCGATTTTGTTTACCAAAAATATCGTCATGGCGAAGCATTTCGGCAGGTAAGTTATGGGTGGTAAGCGGGGATTTTCTGCCGAAATGCTTCGCCCCTACAGCCATGATGCAGCCATGATGCAGCCATGATGAAACTGAAATAGAAAAATTTTGTGGTATAATTGTGGTATAATCATCATCGTCAGGAATAATGAAACAAATATGGAAGCCACAATTACGATCGCTTTAACCCCAGAAGGAAATTTAGAACTCCCACCGGAAATTAGAGATAAATTCTCGCAGGGGGAAAAATACTCAGTGATTACCAATGGAGACACTATTGTTTTTACAAAAGTCCCCACATTTGATTGGGATGACTTAAGAAAACGCCGAGAGCAGTTAGGAGACGATCCGGATCAGCTTACTACTGAAGAAATTTGTGCGATCGTCAAGGAAGTTCGTCACGAAAGAGCAAAGAAATGAAAGTAGTTTTAGATACAAATATTTGGGTATCTGCGGTGATTTGGGGCGGAGTTCCTGATGAAATTGTCCAATTGGCAGAACAAGGAAGAATCACAATTGCCATGTCTCAAGAATTATTGGATGAATTAGAAGGCACATTCAATAAAACCAAACTGCAACCCAAGCTAAAAGCTTTAGGTTTAACGGGATCTACTGTAATTGCTCTGATTCGCTCATCTGTTATTTTATATCCAATTGATGAATTAAATGTGCCTGAACTCAGAGATCCAGATGATACTATGGTCTTGGCAACTGCGATCGCCTCTCAAGCGGATGCGATTATTACAGGCGATATGGATTTACGCGTTTTAGCAGAATATCAGGGCATTAAAATCATGGCAGCCCAAGATTTTATTCAACAATATTTTGACCTAGGTTCGTAGTGATAACTTTAGGCTTGACTTTATTCTTCCGTTTCGGACTCACAAGGTAATGTTAATCGGATATTGACATCAATTGATATAGTTCGTATGAGTTGAAAAGGAGTCGCTATGTTAGTGATAAACCTTTGATATACTGTTTCAATACAGACGTTAGGGAGTAACAATTATCCTGTTGTTCTAACAAGCAGCGTCGTGATAAAGATTGCAGTCCATTTAGCAAATCTGCCGAGGCGATTATGTTATTTTCTAGTAATTTGGCTAAAGAAACAGGTTCGTTTTCTTTCGTCAATAAAGAAAGAATTTGTTTTTCGATGTTGGATAAGCGATCATAAATCTGCCCTAAAATATCTTTCAAATCTTCCGGCAATAACAGCGGCTCATTTACTAACAAATCAGTGACGAATACTCCCAAATCTTGAATGAAAATCGCTACAGTTTTTACCCATAATGGATTCCTTTCGTAGCGTTGCATCAGTGCTGAGGCTTGTTCAACTTCAGCTAACCCGTACTCTCTCAGGATTTCTCGTCCAACTTCGATATCTAAACCCGTCAGTTGTAAACTGTTAATCAGATTATTTTGGGGCTTAACCTGAGTCAATTCTCTCGGTTGTTCCCAACCGATTAACAAAAAGCAGCTTTGATGGGAAAATGTTTCGATTTGTTTGAAAAATCCCCGATATTCTTCGTATCCTGGTTTATACTTTCCTGCCAATTCACCTCTAATGAAAAGGTTTTGAATGTCATCTAATATCACTAAGCAGCGATGCTTTTGTAGATATTTAATTAAGGGCTTCGTTTGACTTGGCTGTGCATCAAGTTTTTCTGACTGGGAGAAAAACTGAATTAGTTTATATTCAAAGGCATCTAGAGTGTAATATTCGTCTAGACTGCACCAAATTACATACTCAAATTCATCTTTAATTTGTTGTACAAGTTGCGCTGCTAATGCAGTTTTGCCAATGCCACTCATGCCGGTGACTGCGATGAGGCGACAGCGTTGTTGTAAAATCCAGGTTTTGAGGTTTTCCAGTTCGGTATCTCGACTGTAAAAAGCACCAAAATCCGGCATTTCACTTAAATATTGATGGGATATTTTATTTTCTTTTGAGTTAGTTGTTTCTTGATTCGGTGGATTTGAATTTGGAATATCTGGTGGCTGTCTACTTTCTCCACAAACATTAACACAACTTATTTGCACACAGTTTCGTACAGAGTCTTGTGCATAGTGTGAAACGAGCGAGACTTGCCACCTCTCCATTGCTGAGCGTAAATTAGATTTACTGACTTTTTCACTCAACTCTGCTGAAAGTATTTCCCATAATTCCATGGCCACTTTTCTCACATTACTTTCCGAACAGTAAAAATTTTGAGCGATTTCCTTATATGTCTCCCGCTGTAGAGTTCCTCGCAGTACCCCTTCCTGTAAGTCGTTGAGGTGTTCGCCGGTTTTCTTGAAGACTATTTCATCAGCAATTTTTAACATTTCTTTAAGATTCATATGGGTTAGAAGATGGGAGAGTATTGTGTGTCATTAATCACATTTTTGCACATTTTTCTACATTTTTGCACAAAGTCTCAGAAAAAATATAACAAAATTCATCAAAATTGAACTTTTTTGACGTTGACAAAGCTGAAAATAATCGTTCATACTGGAGGTAGTAAATATAACAAATTAAAAATATTGTTATGTTTTTTATGCTTTAATGTTGAGCGGTTGAGAGTCTTTGATGTTGTCTTATACAGCCGATACTGTCTAGGTATTTTTTTTGATTGCGTAGTCAGTAACATAGCTAGAGTAGCATATAATTAGCTCTCCGTTTGGTTAAAATTAGTTGTTTATTCGTGTAAAAAATTAACCAATATGCAGTTAGATGCGTATGACAAATATGAAAATAGAGATATAATAAGTCAACAATTTTTGTCATATTCTGCACCCCAAATTGCACAAAATAGCGTCAAAGACAATAACGTTAATTCAAATGGGATGTCAGCAGATCCTATTAGCACAATCATTGCTATTAGTAGCTTAATTGTGTCTATGTCTGTTGCTTATGTCTCTCATTTTCAAAAAGCTAAAATACAGCTTTATATAGGAACAAATATTATATTGTTTCCTATATGTATTCCATTGAAAAATGGTTCTGGAGTTCAAATTGAAGGAATCGGATTTAATTTACCTATCACTTTCTGCAATAGGAGCAGCGAAGGCGGAACCATAAATCGGATTCGTTTGGTTATTGGAATCCCGAATTGTGATGATTGTTATGACATGACATGGAATACTTTTGTGAAGTTGGAAAATAATAATTTTGAAGATGAAAATATAGCTCAAGCAATTTCGGTAGAAGGAGGATCTTCAGTAAATAAAGTAGTCAGGTTTGATTGGATTAATGAATTAGGAGGTAGAAAATTTGATTTAAAAGCTGGCAGATACGATTTGAGGCTTTATGGATGGACACAGTATAAGCAAAAACCGGATATAAAATATGTTACCACCTTTATCGTTAACGATCAAAACAATAAAAAATTTGAAGAAAATGTGGCAACTAAACTTCAGGGATCAATTTGGGTATCATTAGACGAAAAAGAAAAACCAAATCAGCTTGTTTCTAGAAACACAATTGATATGCTTTACTCTTAAAAGTAAGTTTGACTGTGATAGATAAGGAGATAATTTTATTATGCCTAGAGATAGTAATGAATTGCGTTTCAATATGCCTAGAGATAGTAATGAATTGCGTTGCAATGTCAGCGGTAGTGTTTATGGTTCTCTGAATACTGGACAAATAGCAAACAATATTTTAACGGCTGGTTGTGTCGTCAACGCTCAGAAACAAAGACTGACTGAAGCAGCCGCAGAAATTCAGAAAATTTTAGATCAACTATCTCAAAACTACCCAACAATAACGATTGCTGATAAAGCAACTGTGGCAGCGAAAGCTATGGAAGAAATGGAGCAAAAGCCTGAGATAAAAATGAGAATTATCAAAGCTTTGCAAGCCGGGACTACAGCCGAGATAATTGAGCTTATAGATAATCCCGTTGTGAAAATTATGACCCCAATGTTTGATGATCTTACAGCAGGAGTGAATTAAATAAGTGTGAAATTAAATTCTAACTTTAAGTGTATTTGTAGATTGTTTTTAGACAAAAATACCATTTTATTATCGCAGTTTTATCGATTGGTATGACTTACGTCTGATGATTAAATAAATAGCTATCGCACCGTATTTTCCCCTCTCCCTGAACCCAGAAACCCGGTTTCTGCGATAACTGAAAAGAAACCCGGTTTCTGCGTGATGAATCAGAAACCGGGTTTCTGCGTTAACTTTGTTCGGGAGAATTAACTTTGCTTAAGAAACCGGGTTTCTGGCTGTTAAGAAACCCGGTTTCTTGTTTGCCGAAGCGAGAAACCGGGTTTCTTTGGTAGGAGCGATCGCCCAGAAACCGGGTTTCTTTCTGCCATTGTTATTTTCTAGCAGACATAGTGTGAAGAAACCCGGTTTCTTTGATCAATTAAACGAGTGTCAGCGCTTTGACCTTGGCGATTTTATCGGGACTCAATCCCGCTAATTCTCCAATTTCTAACCAGCCTTCTTTGACTAATTGGGCAAAGACAAAAATTAACATCGAATCACGAGAATCGTATTTCCCATCCAGGTAATGCCTTCTGGCACTGAGAAAATCATGCAGTTTCCAGAGTTCATCGGGACTGGTGGCTGCTTCCGCTTGTCGTTTGACCTCTGCCATCATCGAAGCAACTTCACGACGATAGGCAGTATCAAAAGCAGTCTTGACAATTTTTTCTTCTGTGGGAGACCATTGAGTTTCAGTAAGGGGCATCGTCAAAATTAATAGTTTTTTGAATTTAAATTGCAGTCAAAGAAGATTACTTTCCTTGATATGAGTAAAAATTATAATAAATATTTGGATGCATAAACTAGGGGATTGGCTGAGAAAATTTCTGGACAGAGAGGAATTTTATGTCAAAACCCTTGCTATGTATGGATTTCACGGCTGTGCTATTACTTCTTTAAATTTTGCGGGATTGGGGGAATGGCGGCAGCTTGAGGCAGTTGGAACCAAGGAATTTGGGGAAAAGCGTGGTGTTCTTGGTGATACGCTCCAAAGTGATAACAAGTTATTAATGACCAACAATGCCATAAAAAATTAGTCGGGCGATGCCGGTTTTGTCCAGTCTTTCCCAAGCCATGAGGCAAATATGTGCCAAAAAAGAAAAGCTGAAGCGAACTTAAGATTAGCGGCACCAGGAAGACGAGGAATAAATTTAAGTAAGTAATATGAAACCAACTATGCACCGAGAAGGAAAATAGCCCGATCGCCCCGATAAATTTGAGAAATTGGCCAAGAGAGAAGTAACCGCCCAGAAATTTAGCATACCAGAAAATCGGCTGAGGATGGACTCCATCGTGAAAGTCTGGATCGCCAATCTGTCCCGGTTTTAAATGGTGAATTCTATGATTTTGTTGACAATTTTTATAGGATAATAAAGCATAGAGACTCACCGCGAGTTGGCCGATTCTCCGATTTAAATGCCGATGGTTCGGCACGAGATTGCCATGCATCGCATCATGGGCAAGGATAAATAATCCCGTATGAAGAAAAGACCTTCCCCCGATACCAAAAGCGATCGCCAGCCAATTCATTTTTTCCAGAGGCAAAGCCATGAGAAAAATCCCACTGCCAACCCATAATAAAATAATCGCGATCGCCAACCATAAACCCAAATATGATCCTTGTTTTTGTAATCCCATAATTGCCATTTTAAGACTATATATCTATATAGCACTTCTCAGAGTTATGAAGGACAAAAAAACTGTCATTCCCGCCTGCGCGGGAATCCAGAAAACCTCTGTACTTCATTTGAATAATAACCGCTATATCTATGCGAAAAAAGCGCCCCCACTGAGGACGCTCTCATTTTAATCCGTTGAAAAATTGGGACATATTTCAGTCCAAATTATCAACAAATTTCTATCTTCTAACCAAGTTTAAAAGTTCCTTGGCCGATGCTAATAAATCAACCGCCACAAAGAATATCTTGCCATCAGGATTTAACAGGAAGCGCCAAGCAATATTCATGCCCACATTGCCACCAAACCAAGGGGTTTGACAAGTGCCAGTAACTTTAATTTGCAGGAACTCATCATTTGCTGGTTCAACCACACCCCGTTCAGGGACGAGTTTGAGATTTTGGCATTCTTCTCGGAAGAAACGCAGTACAGCTTCTTTGCCCACAATAGGACGTTGAAAAGGAGGTTGAATCGCACCATCTTCAGCAAACAATTTAATCAGAGCATCAAAATCATTTGCATTAAGATTGGTCATGTATTGAATCACCGTTGGATTATCAACTCCTTCGATGGTCACTTTTTGACGCTCAGAAGTCTCTGTGGGGACAACGACAGGTTCAGATACACGCTGATATCCTTGAATTTTGTTCGGGTCATAACCCATGTCTACCACTGCATTTCTCAAAACCGTGATTTGTTGTCCCGGTTCCATACTGCAAATGGTGGCTAAAACTGCGGAAGCGTTGGCAGAAAGTTGATAGCCAGAAGGAATGGGAGCAACGAGTCCTTCGTCCATCCATTCAGCTAGACGATACCAAAAGCCCAGTTTGATATTCGGTGTCCAAATCGCATACATCCGATTGATCGGAGTGTCGGTCCGATTGGCCAAATCGCACATGGCTTGGGATTGTTCCCGGAAGGACATTTCCTTGATTTGTGCCAAAGTGGATTCGGCAAACTGCATACTAGCCGCACCAGGAGCGGCAATTGTGATGGTTTTTCCCATTTCCAAGTAAGCAAACCAAATTAATGCCAGTTGATCTTCTGCACTAAGCTGGTTGAAACGGGCTGTTGTTGCGGGAACAACATCGGCAGCCAGAGTATTTGAAAAGATATTGCGTGCTGTATCAACGGTGTACGGCATAAAGTCTCCATTAGATGCTGAACTTGTAATGAGAAAGAGCTTTTCGAGCTTTTCTCTAACTCCAAGCTTTCTTGTTGCATTAACCTTAGCACATATAACTTAACAAAACGCAATATTTCTATAAAAATTTTTACGGGGGGAGATTGTCTAAACTGATGATTCAACCTGTAACCCTTGAGAATACGCGGTGTCTGTCCCCTAAGTTTTGTTAAAATTACTACACATCAAGGTATATTGTGTGATATGATTAAAAGTTTGCTTTATTAATGCGATCGCTACAAAGCCCCAAAACCGAGTTTTTTGAGCAAAGTTCTGCTGAAAATCCCAAAATTGTCGTAGAAACCCGGTTTTTTGTGTGCCGAAGCGGGAGCAGGGTTTCTTTGGTTTCTCAATTAAAATATAAATTGTCGATTTAGTAGCTAGTAGGTTGGGTTAAGCAAAGCGCAACCCAACACGAAACAATAATTAATTAATCAGGTTGGGTTTTGACTATCATTTCAACCCAACCTATAATTAGGGATTAGCTTGGGTTAAGCCAAGCGCAGCCAACACCAACCAGTAACCAAAACGTTAATAATGTTGGGTTTAGACTATCGTTTCAACCCAACCTACAATAGAAAACAAAAAAGAAGTGTAATTTATGAATATTTTTGGCTCTATGATCGGTGGCATAGCTAAGGTAGCAGGAGCGATCGCGCCTGCATTAATGGCAATTAATCAAACTCGTGCCATCACGACTCAGGCTAAATCCCTAGAATTGGCCCAAAAACGAGATAATGCGAACTGCGATCTTGGCATGAAACGCATGGAATTTGATGCGAAAATGGAAATAATGCGTCAAACCGTGAGAGCGAAAGAGCGTCAAGAAGATAAGGAATTTAGCCTCGCGTTGAAAGTGATGGAAGCAGAAACCCTGTTTAAACAAGAAAAAATGCGTCAAGCCTTTCAATCCTTAGAAGCAGAAAAACAAAGAGAATTTACCCAAGCCATCGAAAAATTTAAAGCAGAAGTGCAAATCGCCCTTCAAGCTGATAGTATCGCCTTTCAACGTTGGAAAACCGAAACCGATCGCGAATTTTCCACAGAAATTACTTTACTTAATGCTCAAATTAACCGTCAAAGAGACAAACAAAACCGAGATGATAACAGACGCGATCGCAATAATCCCGTTTTTTCTGTAGCTGATGATATCCTTAAAACTGTGGAAAATCGCTCAGAAATGCCCTTAAATGTCTTCTTTTCTCCCCCTGTATTACGTTATGATCCCGTACCTAATGCTGCTGCTCAAAGTCAATTTCCCATGATGGAATCCACCCTTTCTGGAGCATTACGGGAAATGTTTAAACAATATACCCTCAAACAGCGCCCCATTAAATTTATGGCGGGGGAATGGGTGACTAAAAACCGCCGTGCAGAGTCAGCAGTTAATCAAATTTTCAGCGAATTAAATACAATTCCCGTATTAGTCTTAGAAACGGAAGTAGAAGAATCATTTTTCAACATTAATATCGGTTTTTGGAATAATGACTTTGATGACGCAAGGTTTGAAACCGTTGTGCGTAAATTCCGTTGGCAAGATGCTATCGGGGAAATTTCTCAAAATTTACTCAAAAAATGGGAAAGAGAAGGGCGACAAATTCAAACTGATTACGATCGCGCCGAATTTAGTCGCCGTATTCGAGAAACCTTTACTCATTACATGGAAATCTTACACTGTATTCATGTGGGGATGGTGACAGATGAATATTTCCTGATTTATGCAGCAAATCGTCAATTACCCCTCTTACCTACTCTATTATCAGATTTATTTGAGGATGCAAATCTTCCTGATGAGGAGCGTTTTAATTTAACTAAAGCGGTGATTGACTACTGTAATCAGTTATTTGACGCTTTAGAGCAAATTGAACCCGCGATTATGGTAGATTTACGCTTAGAATGGGCAAAAATTATACAGGATATTCCCTCACGTTATGGTTTTGAGGATCAGGTAGAAAAAATTATGCAAACTTGGCTACAGCAAAGGGGAAAGGGAAAAAAGACATAGTAGGTTGGGTTAAGCGTAGCGCAACCCAACACCCACCAAAAATTAATGATGTTGGGTTTCATTTCATTCAACCCAACCTACAATTCGGGCATATCTCACAACCCAACACCCACCAAAAATGAATCATAAATCAATCCTCAAAAATTAATGATGTTGGGTTTCATTTCATTCAACCCAACCTACTGAAAAAAGCTTAATCTTTGAAAATCAAAAAACCTTGGAGGTTAAAAATGACAAATCAACTTACTAGAGACGAGCTTGTTACTGAAATTAGCAAAAATCTCTTACCAGAAGATGCTGATTTCGTCAATGCTCTTAATAAATTATTACAAGACTTGGGTGAAACTCGTTTTCTCAATATTGCTCTAACCTGTTATCAGCGTGGTTTAGAGCATTTACAAGCAAAACGCTATGATTTTGCTCGCATTGATTTTGATCGCACTATTAAACTCAACCCCCAAGCTGATGCCTATTACCAACGTGCTATAGCTTATTATGGCTTACAAAATTATCAAAATGCGATCGCCGATTTAGATAAAGCCACTACTTTACAACCCCAACGAGCAGAATTTCACGATTTACGGGGAGATGCTTATCTAAAATTAAAGAATTATGAGATGGCTTTAGCTAATTATAATCAAGCCGTTACATTAGGATTTCCCAGTCAGAAATTGACTGATTTACAACGGGAATGGAATAATAAACTCCGTCAGGAAGAAGAAAAACGTAAACAACGGGAAGCAGAAGAAGCCCGTCAACGTGCTGAAGCTGAAAAAGAGCGTCAACGTAAGGAAGCAGAAGAAGCCCGTAAACGTGCAGATGAAAAAGAGCGTCAACATAAGGAAGCAAAAGAAGCCCGTCAAAAAGCAGAGGAGGAGCGTAAACAACGAGAAGCTGAGGCTAAATTTCCTCAATTAGCTCAATTTTTAGCCAAGGGAGAATGGCGCAAAGCTGATGAGGAAACTCGCAGGGTTATGTGTAAAATTATGGGGCGAGAAAGCGAAGGTTGGTTAACAGAAGATAACTGTAGAAACTTCCCCCGTGAGGAGTTAAAAATTATTGACGCTCTCTGGGTAAAATATAGTAATGGTAAATTTGGCTTCTCTGTGCAGAAAAAAATCTTTGTGGAACAGTGCGGCGGTACTCCTGGGGAGTATAATGATGATGCTTGGTGTAAATTAGGCGATACCGTGGGCTGGCGAAAAGGAGGAAGCTGGTTGAGCTACTCTGACTACACTTTTACTACAAATGCACTACACGGTCACTTGCCGCTGGCTTTGTTGGTTATTGGGGTGAGTGGGTTGGGGTGGGGTGGTGTGTGTTTCTCTTTTCTCGCGTCTAAACTCTAACATATAAAGGCTTCAGACGATCATAAATATTTCTGATCAAAGGTTTTGCCACGAAGAGATGGGGGTTTAAGAAATTCATTACCTGTTAGCCTCAGTTAAACAAAAGACACCAGGTTTTAAGAAAAAACCTGGTTTCTATTTTTTGGCAAAAGATTCTGTAAAGCTAGTATCGATCAATTTTTGCTGTTTATTGTAGTTACATACTACCCCCTATTTTCGGGCTAATTTTTCTTTAGCTTCACGCCCTTATCGCCACTTCTGCGCGATAACGTAATGAAAAAAAACCGGGTTTCGGCGTAAAATTTTTTCTGGGGAATTACAGCGGTTTTCAGATTACTGAACCACGCTAGGGCGAAGCCCAAGCGGTATTTAATGTAATATTTTCAGTATTGTAGGGGCGAATGGCCATTCGCCCCTACACTGCCGGAAAGATCACGCCCCTACAGGTATTTGTGGTTTACTCGCGGAGAAAATTGCTGTAACTTTGCGTCAATTACCCGGTTTCTGGGAGTGTGAAAAAACCCGGTTTCTTTGGTAAGCGCGATCGCCCCCCCCAAAAGCGCGATCGCTATTTTTTTAGCCTCGTCCCCAGCCATCTCACCATTTCTCTGTTAAAATACAAATTGTCGGTTTAGCCAAAAAAAGTTATGCCCGTAAAATGGAGAGAACATATTGTCACTACGCCTGATATACTCCGAGGTAAACCAAGAATCAAAGGAACCAGAATTCCCGTTAGTTTGATTTTAGGTTATTTAGCATCAGGAAATACCGTAGAAGAAATTATTAAGGTTTATATTCATGTGAATGAATCGTAATTTTGCAAGCGATCGCGTCTCTCTCATCTCCCCATCTCAAAGCCCGCCTCTTCTATGCCAAATCAGAAAAAGCGCGATAATTGCTCGGAAGACTTCGTGCTTCGATACCCACGATTTAGCAAACCTCTGCCAGGATACGAACGCTTAAAATTTCATCATTTCTCAAAGGTTTAATTGCAGAAATAGGAACAATGACAACAGCAATTGATTCCCCAGTAGCACTGAAGATTTCTAGCACGCCACCTTCTTCCCCGTTCCCCGGATGGGGGACATAATCAATGAGAGTGGCTACATCGCCTTTTTTGAGGTGATGTTCGGGAAAATCGCAATTTAAGGAAACGCGCTGGTAGAGGTCAAACATTTGTTGATTTCTCCTTTTTCGGTTTAAGGGTGATAAACTGGAATTTGCCGTCTATTTTACGATTGAGCCAAATTGTAATTACCGATAAGTTTCTCTTGTTAATGCCGATTAACTCTCCTTCTACACGATAGAAAATTCCATATTCGTTAGTGGTGTCTTATACGGCTTCTGCTGTATCAGCTAATTGACGCAGGGCAGATATTAACTGTTCGGGGTTATCTTGGGTAAATCCAGCCTGTGCGAGAAATTTTGATTTGTCATCCTGTTCTCTTTGAACGAGCAAATAGCGAGTTATTTTAGAATCTGGAATCATGCCATCAGCGGGAATTTTCATACTACATTTTATTCATCTGTATAAATAGTTGCAAATAGTTTCACGGTTTTATCATTGCCGCTTTCACAGCAGGATGAATCAAGTCTTCAGAAATTCGATGGCGGTCAATATAAGTATTTATTTCTTCCTGGTTATCCAAATAAGTAGGTGAACATAATTAATTGCACTTTTTGTTCCCCGCCGATAGGCTGTGGATTCCCGCCTTCGCGGGAATGACAGTTTTTCTTCTGATCTGGTCTGTGGTGCATTTATTTCTGCCCACCTACTTAAAAGCTCAGTGCGTCAAAAATTTGAGCTAATTTCAGATGAGGTAAGTGCATCAAGATTTCTTCAGAAATAATACCTAAACGCCACAATTCCCCGATCGCACGAACCGAAGTTATCATTTCTGCGATAATTGGTTCCCCGTGCAAAATGTCAGGGTAACGTGCGACATAACGCGAAGCAGATTGTGTAGTCATTATGAGATTAGCCAGACACATTGATCTTGATTATAACTTACCCTATTGATTATAACTTACGCGAAAACACCGTCAAGTCGAGCGTAAACATCACCTAATTTTCACTTTTCAAATGTTAAGCTTATTTTACTATTTTGTCGAGATCGCTCTCTCATCCCCCCATCCCAAAAGCCTCGCGATCGCCCCCCCCAAAAGCGCGATCGCTATTTTTTTAGCCTCGTCCCCAGCCATCTCACCATTTCTCTTTTAAAATATAAATTGTCGGTTTAGCCAAAAAAAGTTATGCCCGTAAAATGGAGAGAACATATTGTCACTACGCCTGATATACTCCGAGGTAAACCAACAATCTAAGGAACCAGAATTCCCGTTAGTTTGATTTTAGGTTATTTAGCATCAGGAAATACCGTAGAAGAAATTATTCAAGAATTTCCCGACTTAATCAAAGAACAAATCCATGCTTGTCTTGATTATGCTCGCGATTTATCAGATTTTGAAACAGCCGCCTAATGAGTTTAAGATTTTTTATCGATCGATGCGTTCCTAACTCGATTGTCAAAATTCTGCGGGATGCCGGTTATGAAGTTTTCGTTTTAGGCGATTTCATAATTTAATGGCTAGGTTAATTGACTATTTATCCTTACACAATTGGTGAGAACACTACCAGGGAAAATTACTAATTGTATTTACAGGATTCGAGTTAAAGAGTAATCATTAATGGCGATCGCCTATTTTCTCCTTTCCCCAGAACCTAAAGGGATCAGAAACCGGGTTTCTGCAATAACTTTTATTTTCTAGTAGAGATAGTGTTAAGAAACCCGGTTTCTTGGAAAGCCGAAGCGAGAAAACGGGTTTCTTTGGTAAGCGCGATCGCCACCACCAATCCTCCTTTGTGTCCTCTGTGTCTTTGTGGTTCAAAAATTCTCACCCCGAAACCGAAAAAATTGAAATTCCCATCAATTAGAATCGCTCAAAAAAGGATTAACTAATAAATTCTCGGTTTTCGCGCTGGGGAATTTCCAGCAGATAATCTTCCTCGGCACATAGATTACGCAAATCAGCAAAAGCATCAGCAATTGAAGATTTTTGACGCTGCTGTTGCCAGCTTAAAAAATCTTGAAATACCCGATGATCTACCACCGATGCCACAAGGCGATCGCCCAGAAACCGGGTTTCTGTCATAACTTTGATTTTCTAGTAGAGATAGTGTTAAGAAACCCGGTTTCTTGGAAAGCCGAAGCGAGAAAACGGGTTTCTTTGGTAAGCGCGATCGCCCCCACAAACCCTCCTTTGTGTCCTCTGTGTCTCTGTGGTTCAAAAATTCTCACCCCGAAATCGAAAAATCAGCCTAAGATCGAGATAAACCTATCGACTCGATCTATGAAACGCATTGTATTAATCACTGGATTTGAAGCCTTTAACGCGGATCTGTACCGCAAAGCCGCCCAGATAGCGACTTCTCGCTGTCCTGACCTGGAAATCCGGGTATTCTGCGATCGCGACATTACCACCGATCCAACCGCAGTCGAAACTGCGTTAAAAGGGGCGGACGTATTCTTTGCCAGCTTAATTTTCGACTATGAACAAGTTTTATGGCTGCGAGAACGAGCACAAAACATTCCTATCCGCTTAATTTTTGAATCAGCCTTAGAATTAATGGCCCTGACCCAATTGGGCAAATTTGTCATTGGGGACAAACCCAAAGGAATGCCCAAACCCGTACAATTTATCCTCAGCAAATTCTCTAGTGGCAGAGAAGAAGACAAACTCGCGGGATATATTAGCTTCCTCAAAACTGGGCCAAAACTGCTAAAATTTATCCCCATTGGTAAAGTCCAAGACTTACGCAACTGGCTAATTATTTACGGATACTGGAATGCCGGGGGCATAGAAAATGTTGCCGCAATGTGTTGGACATTAGCGGAAAAATATCTCGGTTTAACCGTGGGGGAAATACCCCCACCCCAAGAAACCCCAAACATGGGCTTACTTCACCCAGAATTAGAGGGATATTTTGAATCACCCCGGCAATATTTAGAATGGTATTTTTCTCGCCCTGGTTTTCGTCTCTGGGAAATCCCCGAAACCGAAACTAGCCCAACTAAGAAAAAGCCGGTTGTCGGCATTTTACTTTATCGCAAGCACGTCATTACCAAACAGCCCTATATTCCCCAACTAATTCATCAGTTTGAACAAGGGGGACTTGTTCCCGTTCCTATTTTTATTAATGGGGTAGAAGGTCATGTCGCTGTCCGGGATTGGATGACCACGAGTTATGAACAAAGGCAACGCAAACAAGGTAATATTTCTATTCCTTCTCTTTCCCCAGAAGCGGTAGAAGTGGATACGATTGTTTCTACCATTGGCTTTCCTTTAGTCGGTGGCCCAGCCGGTTCAATGGAAGCAGGCAGACAAATAGAAATTGCCCAAAAAATTCTCACCGCCAAAAATATTCCTTATATCATTGCTGCCCCATTACTGATTCAAGATATCCATTCTTGGACGCGGCAAGGAATTGGTGGTTTACAAAGTGTGGTTTTATATGCTTTACCAGAGTTAGATGGGGCAATTGATACTATTCCCTTGGGGGGTTTAGTCGGTGAAAATATCTATCTAATTCCCGACCGTGTACAGCGGTTAACGGGACGGATAAAAAACTGGGTGAATTTGCGCCAAACTCCGCCATCAAAAAGAAAAGTTGCCATAATTTTATACGGATTTCCTCCGGGTTATGGGGCAACGGGAACCGCTGCTTTATTAAATGTCCCTCGCAGTTTACTAAACTTATTAAATGCCCTGAAAAACCAAGGTTATACGGTGGGTGATTTACCGGAAGATGGGGAAGAAATTATTCGCCAAGTGAAAGAAGCAGATGAGGCGATCGCTTCTGAAGGTCAATCCTTTTCTGCTAATCGCAAAAAAATGGGTAATCTCACCACCACAGTCAACGTTAAAAGCTTAGAAAAATGGTTAGGCTACCTGCTGACAACCCGGATCGAAAAACAATGGAAATCTTTGACCGATACGGGGATTAAAACTTATGATGACCAATTTCAAATTGGCGGCATTCACTTAGGAAATATCTGGATTGGGGTGCAACCACCTTTAGGAATTTCCGGCGACCCTATGCGGTTAATGTTTGAACGGGATATGACCCCGCATCCTCAATATGCGGCATTTTATAAATGGCTACAAAATGAGTTTCAACCTCATGCGATCGTTCACTTTGGGATGCACGGAACGGTGGAATGGCTGCCCGGATCTCCGTTAGGCAATACGGGCTATTCTTGGTCAGATATTTTATTAGGAAATCTGCCCAATTTATATATCTATGCGGCGAATAATCCCTCAGAATCTATTTTAGCTAAACGGCGCGGTTATGGGGTATTAATTTCTCACAATGTTCCCCCCTATGGACGGGCTGGGTTATATAAAGAATTGATTACCCTACGGGATTTAATCGCTGAATATCGGGAAGACCCGCAAAAAAATTCTGCGTTACAAGAAGCCATTTGTCAAAAAATTGTGGATACGGGTTTAGACAGCGATCGCCCCTTACCGGAAGCGAAGAAATTAGGCATTGAATTCACCGTAGAAAATGCCCGAATGTTTAGCATGGAAGTTTTGCGTAACTATTTTATCCAAGTGTATGAATACCTCCAAGTGGTAGAACAACGGCTATTTTCTTCTGGGTTACATATTTTAGGGCAACCCCCAGAACCAGACCAATTAAAATCTTATTTAGATGCCTATTTTGGGGAAAATCAATCACCCAATTCAGCCGAACCAGAAAAATCGGGGACAGTGACGCAAATTCAGGATTTGTTAATGCAAACTACCGATGAAATGACTAATTTACTCCGTGGTTTAAATGGGGAATATATTCCCCCAGCCCCAGGAGGAGATTTATTGCGCGATGGGCCGGGAGTTTTGCCCACCGGACGGAATATTCATGCTTTAGATCCTTATCGAATGCCGTCCCCCGCAGCTTATGAACGGGGTCGAGAAATTGCCAAAAAAATTATTGCCCAAAATGTGCAAGAAAATGGGCAATATCCCGAAACCGTGGCGGTGATGTTGTGGGGTTTAGATGCGATTAAGACTAAAGGAGAATCCTTGGGAATTCTGTTAGAATTAGTGGGGGCAGAACCACTGAAAGAAGGAACCGGACGCATTGTGCGTTATGAGTTAAAACCTTTAGCGGAAGTGGGACATCCTCGGATTGATGTATTAGCAAATCTTTCGGGTATTTTCCGGGATAGTTTTGTGAATATTATTGAATTGTTGGATGACTTATTTTTGCGGGCAGCGGAGGCTGATGAACCGGAAGAACATAACTTTATTCGCAAACACGCTTTAGCTTTAAAAGCGAAGGGAGTTGAGAATGTTTCGGCGCGATTATTTTCTAATCCTGCCGGTGATTTTGGGTCTTTGGTTAATGACCAAGTAGTTGATGGGAGTTGGGAAAATGGCGATGAGTTGGCAAAGACTTGGGAAAGTCGGAATATGTTTAGTTATGGCCGTAAAGATAAAGGTCAAGCCCGACCAGAAGTGATGGCAGAGTTGTTAAAAACGAGCGATCGCATTGTGCAACAAATCGACTCGGTAGAATATGGTTTAACAGATATCCAAGAATATTATGCCAACACGGGAGGTTTAAAACGGGCAGCGGAAAAACAAAGCGGCAAAAAAGTCAAAGCTAGTTTTGTGGAAAGCTTTTCTAAAGATACCAATCCCCGAAATTTAGACGACTTGTTACGGTTAGAATATCGTACCAAATTATTAAACCCTAAATGGGCGGATGCAATGGCCAATCAAGGGTCAGGTGGGGCTTATGAAATATCCCAGCGGATGACTGCTTTAATTGGTTGGGGAGGAACCGTAGATTTTCAAGAATCATGGGTTTACGATCAATCCGCCGAAACTTATGCTTTAGACCCAGAAATGGCGGCTAAATTACGCAAGTCTAACCCGGAAGCTTTTCGGAATATTATCGGACGAATGTTAGAAGCCCACGGGCGAGGATTTTGGCATCCGTCCGAGGAAAAATTAGAGAAGCTGCGGGCTTTATATGATTTAACCGAGGACGAAATAGAAGGAGTTAGCGTGTAATAATTCCTCAAGAAACCGGGTTTCTGGTCTGGGCGATCGAATAAGTTGTCTTCTTAGGTAAAAAAACCCGGTTTCTCGGTTACTGTAATATGGATATAAAGGAATATATGATGAGAAAAATCAGCTTGACAGGATTAGCGATCGCCTTCCTATTTTTCGGTAATTTACTAGGGTGTTCCAGCCCCGTTACCGGGGAAACCAAAAATGGGCAAACGAACAATGAATCAGCCGAAATAAATATGCAACAAAATACTCCAGAAATCAAAGGAGAACAGGTGACATTAACAGGTGTGGTTATTCGCAAATCTTGGAATAAAAGCTATGAGTCTTGGAACGCGGGAGGCGGTGATTATTTCGTCCTAGATGTAGGAGATACGGAAATAGCAGAACGTTCCGCTGAGGAAGGGGTAATTTTACGCGGTTCTGATGCGGTAGACTGGGAAAGTTTTGCAGATTATGAGGGTCAAAGGGTGCAATTTGAAGGCTATTTTATCGAAGCACAACCGTATGTCCCCCAAAGTCCAATGGAACAATATCCTATGGGTATGGATGGGAAACCTTTACCCCGTGGGAGTGGTTTTCAAGTTGATGCTATTCAGATTTTGAATTGATGATGATTTAGGATGTTAGAAAAAGGCGCTCGGCGAAATTATCCCAATTTTGCCGAGTGTTTTTTGTTCAAAAAATAAGACAATTTTATCGGTAAATAGCCATCCTAAAACAACGGCGAAATAAGCGATCAAGCCTCTCTTTCCCAAAAATAGAGAGTGTTGCTCAACAGTTCAGTTCATCCTGCACGGATAGCTACATAATAAATACACAAGGAAGAAATACACAAGCAAGCGATCGCTGGAGATTATTTATGTTATACTTAAACTATATAAACTGCAATAAACATGAAAACTGACAGTATTTTTTACCGCCTATTTTTGGAATTCCCTCAAAGCTTTTTTGAATTAATCGGGAATGAGTCATCAGAGGCGACTCGGTATGAATTTACATCGAGGGAAGTCAAACAACTGGCTTTTCGATTAGATGGGTTATTTTTACCCACCACTAACGAGGAATATCGCCCTTTTTATCTGGTTGAAGTGCAGTTTCAACCGGACGATACATTATACTATCGTCTATTTAGTGAACTGTTTCTCTATTTAAAGCAATACCAAACGCCATTCCCTTGGAATGTGGTGGTAATTTATCCTACTCGTAGTATAGAAAGAGAAGTGGCTGTTCAATTTGGCGATTTACTCAATCTAAACCGGGTAAAACGAGTCTATTTAGATGAGTTAGGGGAGATAGGCGATCGCTCTTTGGGAGTTGGACTTGTTAAGCTAGTTGTAGAAGAACCAGATCAAGCGGTCGATCGGGCTAAAGGTTTAATCCAACAAGCAAAGCAAGAGTTAACTAATGAACAAATTCAGCGAAACTTGGTGGATTTAATCGAAACGATCATTGTCTATAAATTACCTAAAAAAAGTAGAGAGGAGATTGAAGCAATGTTTGGCTTAAGTGAGTTGAAACAAACCAAGGTATATCAGGAAGCTTATTTAGAAGGTGAGGAAAAAGGGGAACAAAAAGGTGAGGAAAAAACCAAATTAAAAGCGATTCCTGCTTTGCTTAAGGAGGGTTTGACTGTTGAACAAATAGCCCGCGCCTTAGATTTACCTTTGGCGGTGGTTCAGCAAGTGGCCACAGAAACAAATAAGTCAAATAATTCTTAAGATTTAGGAAATTAACCGTAATTTCCAGAAAGATATTTACCACTTCAGACACAGAGAGCACAGAGAATACAGAGATGTCCTGGCTTTGTGTTTTCTGTGTTTTCTGTGTCTGAATTAGTTAGATCGATCGCATCAGCCAGAATTTGAGGCAAACTAGAAGAAGAATTACTATTAGATCCAAACAGATAACCCAACCCCAAATGGCCGAATGTTCGATTTCATTATTGCAAGAGATCCATGAGGCGATCGCCGCAGATAACCCCTTTGCCCGACCCCCGGTAGTCACTGACCAAGACATCTGGGGCGAACCCTTCCCGGATCTCACCACCCTGAACCGTCATGCGAGTGATGCGGTCTTAAAACTGCTGACGGCAAATTCTTGTTACCCCAAACTGACCTCGATCGCGATTACAGGTTCCACCGGGACGGGCAAAAGTCATATAATTGGACGCATTCGCCATCACCTGAAAACTCATCCAGGCAACTTATTTATCTACGTCTCTTTAGGCCAATATACCGATGCCAACTTGTTGCGTTACCAATTCCAACAAACCATCGTCAATGGGTTGCGGCAAAAAGGCAGTCAAGGGGTGATGCAATGGTGGCAATTAGCAGCGGAAATTGCCAACCAAACCTTAAAAGTGGTGAACCCAGAGGCCAGAGTTTTTCATCCTTTAGAGTTGGTAAAAAATCTCCAAGGGAATAACTTGGCGAAAAACCAAACTTGGATTAATCAACTGACCGAAGCCTTTTTCAGAATTAAACCGAATATTGGCGAACCGGATATACTTCGCGGGATTATCTGGACTCTCTGTAATGCCCAAACTCCTTATGCTTTGAAATGGTTAGCGGGTCATCCTCTGACCACGGAAAAAGCCGAACAATTGGGGCTGCCGAATCACACGGACAAATACCGGGACACGGATGCTTGGGAAACCGTGGTGCAACTTTTAACTTTAATTAGTGATTATTTCGGAGTGATTATTTGTTTTGATGAGGTGGAGTCCAGGGATAAAGGAGAGACTGGGTTAAAACGAGAAAGAATTGTGGCCAGTTTGGTGAAAAGATTGTTTGATACGATTCCCCGATCGCAACTCAATCATCCCCTAATTTTGTTAACAGTAATGACTCCGGAAAATTGGCATAATAAAGTGCTAAATTTGCCCCAAGGAATTCCCTCTTATTTATCAGATATGGGCGAGCAAATTCGGTTACGACAAATGGTGGATGAGGAAATTGTCCAGTTAATTGCCCTTTGGCTGCAAAATTTTTATCAAACCTACCAATTAACCCCACCAACTCCGGTCTATCCTTTTGATGCAGATCAGCTAAAAGCATTAGGTCGGGAACAGCTTACCGTTCGGCAAATTTTAACCTGGTGTGCGGATAATGTGCAGTCCGTGGAAGTTTCCCCAGCCGAACAGATCGAACGGCTATTTGCCCGGGCTAATAGTTTAGACCATGAAGGGTTAAGCGAGGCAGAAGTCGATCGCGCTTTGACCGATCGCTTTTTATTAACGGATATTCTGGAATTTTCCCTAGAGTTGGCGATCGGACAAACCATTGGGAGTGTAACCCTGGAAGGGGTTGACCGTTTGCCGAGTGAAAAACAACGGAAATATATCCAATTACAAGCGATCGCCAAAGAAAATGGCCAAATCGTGAAAATTGGCATCGCGATCGCCCCACAAAACCATCCCCAAAGCCTTTGTGCCACCTTAAAACGCCTTGTGGAATATGAAAAATTTGACTTAACCAAAGGTTGTATATTGAGTTCTGAAAATCCAGCAATTCCGACCCATTGGCAAGCCTACGGTTATCTAACGAAATTATGTTCTCAAATGGGGGGAAAATGGGTCAAATTACAACGGGCAGATTTGAAACCCTTATTAGCCTTATGGCAGGTTTATCAACAAAGGTCTGATTATGGATTAACCGCCGAACAAGTTTATCAGTTTGCCCGATCGCACCAAATTATCGCCAAAAATCCCCTACTATGGGCAATTTTCACCAATTCCACCCCAGCGATCGCCCCCGACTCTCTGGAAGAAAAGCCACTTCCAGACCTGTTTACCGCCGAATATTCCTACTCAGACTTCGACTTAGCCCCGTTAGATTTAGGGTTAATCAGTGAATTGCCGGAAGACTCTGCTGATACCTGACTTTTACCATTGCGGATATAGCAACACACCTGCGGAAACCAATCAACAGCGATCGCGTCTGAAAAAAAACACTAAAAAACACTTTTCCATCTACTACCAAAGGCTAGTATCAAAGGCACATTGCCGTCATCTCTCGGTGTCTGATTCATCGGTGTCTGATTCATCGGTGTCTGATTCATCGGTGTCAGATTAATTTGTGTCACACACTTTTCTTCAACTCAGGTGTATCGCCATTAGCTTTTAATTAACTAATTTAAATAACAGTAGGCTGGGCAATGCCCACCCTACGACTCTACTGCAACTGTTGAAATCAAAAAGGTGAGTAAAAATGCTGAGTTCTTCTTTCATTGCTTTGGCGATCGCCTTTGGAATGGGACTATTATCCCTGTCATCTCAGGAAGAAATTGCCACGGTTCTCTGTGGGGCGATCGCGATTATCTGCTTCATTTTGTCCCTAGTGCTCGCATCTTGGCAAATCCAGTTAGCCCTAGTTCTCCTATTGATAGGTACTTATAACTACCGCTTAAGTCTCGATCCCTAAATCAGCGATCGCCCATTAGCCCATAGACTTACCGAATTAACTTCATATAACTAAACATTCCGATAAATTTTGTAAAAATTTGACAAATGATGTGACAATTTAATAAGCATCTGTTACATTTATTTGAACCATCAGCCAAACCCGAGGCTGAAAAAAACAATGTAAATTAGTCCAAGAGGCACAAAACTATGTGGCAACTTCTCCCAATCATTCTGCTGCCCATCGCTACCATCGCGATCGCCTATATCCTAGAATTTTCCACCTACTTGTTAAGTCAGGTCTGGGTTTTGTCCAGCATGATCCCCAACTGGATCCCCACCGTTGTCCTGCTGATCCTGGTAGTCTTCACCTACCGCAGTCTCAAAGCATCTTCAAGTCAGGATATTTAACTCGATCCTGAGTGAGTGTTCACTATTCACTTCATTATTTGTTATTTATTATTCATTATTCATTATTTGTTATTTGTTACTCGTCACAGTGAACCAACAACCAAAGAATCCCTACGCAACAACCAACAACAGATAACAAATCTGATAGTTAAAAAGCGATCGCCACAAATCAAAGCGTTTGCCACTATACTGACTTAAGAATTTTTCTAGCTGGGATAGGGCTTTTAGCCGGATCAAGCCAGAAAATGTTCGGATGATTTACCTTAACTCTTAGATGGATAGGGCATATTTGTAGATGAAGATTTTAGATTCGCAAGGGCGCTTATTTGGTAAATTAAGCATCTTAGATATTGGTGCAGGATTGGTGATTTTGCTGGTAGTCATCGGCATCTTTTTTCTGCCGGGGAAAACCGGGTCAGTCGCGCAAATTGGCGTCACCACAAAACCCGTAGAAATGGATGTGCTGGTTCGGGGACTGAGTGTGCGTAACCCGAATGGTTTAATTAAAGAATTTGAGAAAAACAAAAAAGCCAATATCATTATCCGCAATCAGCCTCACGGTGAAGTTGAGGTCACGGCTGTAAAACGACTCGTCGATGAGTTGGCCGTACCGCAACCCGATGGCACCCTAAAAGTCCTCCCAGATCCACGAGTGGAGGATTCTTATCGCCTGAATATGATTTTAACCATTGCGGGAAAAGCGACCATGACGGAGACAGGCCCAGTTTTAGGGAATAACAAGTTAAAAATTGGCACATCTGTGGAACTCGATGGCCTACTGTATAACTTCAATGGCAGTGTGATCGAGGTGCGAGTCAAATAATATTGGTTATTGGTTATTGGTTATTTGTTATTTTACCCTGGCATAGACAATCACGAATAACAAATAACCAATAATGAATCAAGCCGAAACTAACCCCAGTTTTAGGGCTTTAACAATAGCTTGACTGCGATTTTTGACTTGAAATTTTTCAAATATCGAGGTTAAATGAGCTTTAACAGTGGCGGTAGTGACACAAAGATTTTCAGCGATTTCTTCATTAGAAGCCCCTTGAACTAACCACTGTAAAACTTCTTGTTCTCGTTCGGTTAAATAAACGGTTTTATTGCCGGTCAGAGAATGTCCCCCATAAAAGTGAAACATCCGAAAAAACCGCGTTATCACTTCCGGGGCTAGATAAATTTCATCTTTAATCACGGTGGCGATCGCATCATATAATTGCTGGGCAACACAATCTTTAAACACATAACCCCATGCCCCCGATTCCATCGCTTTAAAGATTAATTCATCCTCGCGATGCGCCGATAAAACGATCGCTTTTCCTTTATACTTTAACTCTCTAAACTGATCCAAAGCATCAATCCCATCTTGTTTGGGTAATTCCATATCCAATAATATAATCATCGGATGTTGTTCCGCTGCCAGTTTCACCCCTTGGGCGACGGAAGCGGCTTCCCCCACTACATTAAATGTTAAACCACCATTGGCACTATAAAATGCCAGCAAAGTTTTTAATCCTTTGCGAAACATTGGTTCGTCATCCACTAATAAAATGGAAATGATTTGTGGTAATTTTATTTCATAATTTAGCATTACTTCTTCCTATTTTGTAGAGCGATATCAATGCCAGATCAATAGCAAACAATCATTGCAAAAATATCTTTGGTTATTCTGGTTTGAAAAAAGCAACTCCATGAAATGAATCGATGTGTTGCCATAAATGGACGTTATTTAGTAAAATTACCTGATTGACTTTTTAATTAATCCTAATTAATCCTATATCAGCGAGCATACCGGGGCAAAACAACGGAAACTTGCCCCCCACCTTCGGGAAGATTTTCTAACCAAATCGACCCTTGATGATCGAGGATAATTTTTTTAGCGATCGCCAATCCTAAACCTGTACCTCCGGGACGCTTAGAATAGTAAGGAGTAAAGGCATTTTTCAGGTATTCGGGAGCAAATCCCGGCCCGCGATCGCTCATTTTAATCATCACTTCATTCCTAAATAGCCGCCAATGACAATTGACTACCCCGCCCACGGGACTAAATTCAATAGCATTGCTCAACAAATTCTCAAAAACTTGTTCAATTTGCCAAGGTTCAAATTCAAATTCCAAAGGCGACTTTTCCCAAAAAAAGCTGACTTTTTTTTCAGCCAATTTATTCTCAAATAACCGATATATTTTTTCGATTATTTGCTGAAAATTTTGCACTTTAATATGGTTTTTTTTCGGTTTAGTGTAGTTTAATAGTTGAGTTAAATTTTGGCTCATATTCCGAACCGTATCACCAATAATCATAGCCTGTTCCTTAAAAATGGGATCTGACAGACCCCAATTCAAATTTTGAGCATAAAGCCCAATCATTCCCAGGTAATTTCTGAGTTGATGTTCGCTGCGTCCGATCGCAATTTCTAGTAACTGAATTTCCTCTTGTTGACGCTCGTGATCTCGACCCATAACTAAATAATCACTGAGCAATTCAACTCGTTGCGCTGTGGCTTGTTGTTCCGCCGCCGAAAGCGGTTGATGCGCCCACAAGAGTAAATACTCATCTACAGATGGATCGTCAGAAATCCAGAAGCGATCGCCATTTAAAGAGAGGGCTTTCTGAGGAGCGATCGCGGCGAAATTAGCGGAATTAGTTTCGGGAGAATAGGCCAAAAGTTCGCCAGAATTTTCTATATCGGATTTGTCCGTGGCATCGGTAGCAACTAAAGGATAAAAATAGAGATCCGGAGGAACATTTTGCCGATCGCTATCTACATAATGTAGCCACAGTTCCGACTCGATCTCAGACAAGATTTGGCGATCGAACCCCGGACGTTCTTCGCGGACAACAGCCATTCGATGCCTATTCCCCAAGGGAGAGGGGCGATCGCGAAAAACCAACCAAGCACCCAGCAGGGGTAGTTGTTCGACTAACTGTGCTAATTGTCGCTGACAAACCTTGACCAAATTGCCAGATAGCTTAGGAGATGCATTGGGCGATGCCGAGGGCGATCGCGGGAGTGCTTGACTCCCCACCATCCCTGAAGATAAGTGCCGATCTAAACTCAACTTTTGCATAGAGTCACCTTCTAGTTTTAAAGCGGGGATCCCCTTATTTATCGGCATGGGATCGGTAGCACATCTACCTTAACCATAGATGTGGGCAAACGACTAGAAAACACAACAATTTTTAAAGTTTCGACCAAAGTCTAATAACCAGATGCCAGTCCCGTGACTAATCTATAACTTGTACGGCCTAATCACCCACTTATGATTCCTGCGGTTGCTCAGAGTTTGGCAGAAATCCTGGCTGGTAATGCCTCTTCAATTGCTACGGAGCAAATTGACTTCGACCACCCCACAGTGGATCGGGGGATCGGCTCACGGCTGAACTTATATTGTTATGAACTTCGACCCCATGAACAGAGGCAGTCACATCAGCAAATACCCGACAAAACCAGCCAGAAATCAGAGGCGATCCTTTGGTTTGACCTATCGTTTTTGATTACCGCCTGGGATGCCACAGCGATCGGCGAGCAGCATCTGCTTTCAGAAGCACTCAAGATGCTATTAAGCCACCATTGCTTACCCCAGGAAGTTCTGCCGATCGCGCTCCGAGGTTCTACGATTGTCCCCATCGATATTTCTACCATCGATCTGAATCAGACCATCGCCCTCTGGAATGCTCTGGGTGTACCGCTCCGTCCCGCCTTATATGTCACCGTGACAATTCCTATGCCAGTGGCAACAGACTTGCCATTGTATGTGGAAATGTCGCAACTGCCAACCGTGCCAAGCAATTAACTGGTTCAGCTTTGCTCTAGGGAAGTAGAAAGAAACCAAAGAAAATTTTCCATGCAGAGATGCTTTTATGCGATCGCACCTCCGCATGAAAAATATCAAACCCAATATTAATCATTTTACTGCTTAAGTTCTGTCTAAGTCCAGAGATTTCCCCATCTCCTCCTGGAAACCAAAGCCAACCTACTGGAATGAAGTAACGGGATCGAGAGATGAAGGAATGAACTAGCGGGATCAAGGGATGAAGGGATGAATTAGCGGTTTGGGATTAGACCTGTTGCCAAAAGCCAAGCTGTTGCCAAATAGCAAATGGAGGATATCCACTTATGCCTTTGGATTATTTTGCCCCTGGTGTCTACATCGAAGAAGTAGACCGGGGGAATCGACCGATAGAAGGAGTTAACCTGAGTGTTCCTGGCTTTATCGGCTTTACCGAAGATGTACGCGGTGACGCGGAAACCTTCAAACCGATGTTAGTCACTACTTGGGATCAGTATTTAGAATATTTTGGCAAACCCGGATCCGATGGGTTTACCGACTTTGGCGCGTATCTACCCTTTGCTGTTCAAGGTTGGTTCCTGAATGGTGGCGGTCGTTGCTGGGTCACGAGTCTTGGCAGCCGACTACCGGGTGCGGCGGCGCCAACGGCTCAAGAAACCGCCACGAAACTATTAACATCTTCCGGCGTTACGGCTCTATTGTTTAATGTCAAAGGAGCAGCCGCTGCTGGAGATGAAGCCGCATTACCCGCAGTCACCGGACAACTGACCGTGGCGATCGAAAGCGACACCCCGATCCAGCCAGAAGACGACAGCGAACCACCTTTAGACACTGGCGAATACTTTAAGGTGACAGTGAAGCGGGGCGACGAAACCCTGGAAAGCTTCAGCAACCTAACCATGAAAGAAGAAGTAGCCGCTGAAGTTGGCAGCTATGTACTCACCGCTTTAGCCGATTCGCAATATCTGAATGTGGAATTAGCAGCAGGACTGCCCGCAGTGTCAGCCCTATCCAAGCGGCCCGCCAATGGAGTCTATCAAGTCAGCCCACCGGCAGCTTATATTACTGACGTGAATCAGCTACCGCGAGAACTGCAAGGAAATCGCAGCGATCGCAAAGGCGTCCAAGGCATATTTGAAATTGATGATGTCTCCATCATTGCCTGTCCCGACCTGATGCTGCTTTACCAACAAAATCTAATCAACCTAGATCAACTCCACGGCATCATGGAAATGATGCTCAGTATGTGCGAAAACTCCGCACCCAGCCCACCGTATCGCATGGCCGTCATCGACCCACCGCCAGTCAAACCGGGCAAAAACGACAACAAAGCCATTCCCCCAGAACAGCAAAAACCCCAAGATGTCGCCACCTGGTTAAGTATGTTTAACCGGCGCTCCATGTTTGGCGCACTCTACTATCCTTGGGTTAAAGTGGCCAACCCCCGCAACGGTGGACGCCCGATTTTCGTTCCTCCTTGCGGACACATGATGGGCGTATGGTGCCGCACCGACGAAACACGCGGTCTATTCAAAGCCCCCGCGAACGAAACCCCACGGGGTGTCATTGGTCTAGCCTACGAAACCAACTTCCGGGAACAAGAACTCCTCAACCCCCTCGGCATCAACTGCATCCGCAACTTTGCCAACTTCAACCGGGGCATTAAAATTTGGGGCGCTCGCACCCTCGTTGAACCGGACAACATCCAATGGCGCTATATTCCCGTTCGCCGCTTAATGAGCTACATCGAAAAATCCATTGAAATTGGCACTCAATGGGTAGTCTTTGAACCCAACGACGAAGCCCTCTGGGGTCGAGTCAGTCAGACCGTTTCCAGCTTCTTAACTGGGCTATGGCGTGAAGGGGCTTTAGTGGGCAGCAACGTCAGTGAATCCTTCTATGTCAAGTGCGACGGGGATCTCAATACCCCAGACACCATGATGAAAGGACGCCTCTATATCGAAGTGGGTGTCGCCCCTGTGCGTCCAGCGGAATTTGTCATCTTCCGCATCAGTCAGTGGGCTCCTGGCCAATATGGCCAATAATTGATGATCTGGTAAATGTCATCCCCGCATCGTTTGTTTGCTGGAATGACACATGGAAAATTGTAGGTTGGGTTGAGGCACGAAACCCAACTTTTAAAGAGGAAAGGTAGTAGGTTGGGTTGAGGCACGAAACCCAACCGAAATAACAGATGTTAGGCATTACTGAAAATTGCCACCTGACAAATGTTGGGTTTCACTTTGGTTCAACCCAACCTACGCTAATCTTTTTAAGCAGACCAAGTTAAGTAGCCAAAGCGGCTACACGACACCTATCAACAATACACCTTGACTTACAAGGAGGAAAAAAATGGCAGACCTGCTTACTATTTCTTCTAACAGGTTTTCATTTAAATATGGTGGCACCGAGTATCCACTCTTGAAAGTTAGCGGCATTAATATTCAAGCCAAAACCGCTGGTCACGGTAAGCCGATCGCCTCTACAGCCAAAGCCCAGATGACCAGAAACACCACTTCAACTGGGTACTACAACAACCAAGATGTCACCATTACCGCCGTTATTGAAGATAAGAATAAAAAACTATTTGACCTCTTCAAAAAAGGGATGCCAGCCACTTATGGCGGCGATGGCAAATGGAGTCAATGTTTTACCGATGGTTCCATAGAAATCTTTGATGCCGACGCTAAATTAGTCATCACCTACAACCTGAAACAATGTCAGATGGTAGGTTATGAAGTTTCTGAATTTAATGTTGGCGGTCAAGACTTTTTAACGGAAACATTCACCCTGAATGTAGAAAGCGTTGAGCGCAAACAAAGTTAAAAAAACAAGATAGATCGGAATTGGCGCTCAGTAACATGATTCAATAACGCCGCATACACTCAATATTAGGAGAAATACAATGCCAGATACCGTAGGCGAACCGCTATCCCAGGCTAGGTTTCAATTTAAAGCAGATAATCTCGATGAGGGTCTCTTAGTCGAATCTGTTTCTGGCTTGAAATTGACCATTCCGGTGACTCAATCTGATGGGCCATTGGGGGTGACTAAGGGGAGTAAAGTTAACCGACAAGCCGCTCCTTCCGCCGTAGAATCCCACGATATCACGATCAAATTTATTACCTCTAGTAAAAACCCCAAAGCCGTTTCTGATTGGTTTTATGATTCCCATTCGACCCCTGATGTGGGTGGGGCAACCAAAACCAAAGGAAAAAATCAAGTTGCAACCATTACAGTTTTTAAACAAGATGGCACCGAGTCAGCCCAGTGGGAATTTAAAGGGGTGATGCCTATGACTTATGCCATGTCAGACTTTGATGCAGCAGGCAACCAATCCCTGACAGAAACCGTCACCTTTGCTTATGAATATTTGATGCGTAAGAAATAGTGATTGTTTCTGATATAAATTACCTTTTATTTTTAGGGACACGGCATTGCCGTGTCCCTACGGGAGATCGATATTTAAGAAGATTTAATAAAATTAAAAAAAATTAAAGAAAATTAAAGGAAATTTAAGCAAATTTAAGCAAATTAAATTAGAGCAAAATAAGGATATAACCGTGGGCAAATTTCCCGAAGTTTTAGCCAAATGTCGCTTTTTTTTAGAACTGAAACTTGATGGCAGCGATGAGTCAGTGGATGGCTATTTTATGGAATGTAGCGGCTTTAAAGTGACTCAGGATATTATCGAAGCCACTGAGGTGACGCCGCAAAAGTGGGGCAAATCTAAAAAAGGCTTAGTGGTGACTACAAAAATCCCTGGCAATGTGAAATATAATAATCTAATATTGCGTCGAGGGCTGACTTGTTCGATGACCCTATGGAATTGGTTACAAGCCGTACAAGAAGGGAAGTGGGGGGAGAAAAGAAAGGATGGGTCTTTAGTGATTTATGACCAAGGGGCTCAAGCGCAGTTTAGATTAGAATTTAAAAATGCTTGGCCAGTCAGTTATACGATTTCTGACCTGGCTGTCACTTCTGGAGAGTTTGAAATTGAAGAAATGGAAGTGGCAGTGGAAGAGCTAAAAAGAGTAAAATTATAAAAAATATATATTGGCGATCTTATGATGATTCAAACGGAGTTTGAGTTTACTTTGCCCAAGGGATATTTGGATGAAGAGGGCAACCTCCACCGCAAAGGGGTGATGCGTTTGGCAAGGGCGATCGATGAGATTGTTCCTTTGCGGGATCCGCGAGTGAAATCTAATCCCGCTTATGCGACGATTCTGATTTTATCGCGGGTGATTACCCGTCTGGGGGCATTGGAGTCAGTCAGTCCGATGATGATGGAAAATCTGTTTGCGGTTGATTTGAATTATTTACAAAAGTTTTATCGCCAGATTAATGAGTTGGAACCCCCAGACCCAGAGTTTATTTCCCCCGCTTCCCCCCCTGAAGAAAATCCAGAAATGGGCAGGATGATGACGGAATTTCAGTAAGATTCAGTTAAGCATTATAGTCAAGTATTATAGTTAAGTATTATAGTTAAGTATTATATATGTTTTGGTATGAGGAATTCGACAATATTTGAGTTTACCCTGCCCAAGGGATTTTTGGATGCAGAGGGAAGTATTCATCAAGTCGGGATGATGCGACTCGCTACGGGTGAGGATGAAATTTATGTGCAAAAGCATCCCCAAGTTAGGCAAAATCCAGCTTATGCGATGTTGGTGATGTTGTCCCGGTTAATTGATGATTTCGGGCATTTATCGGTGGTGACTCCCGAAATGTTGGAACAGCTTTTTTTAATCGATCTCCTCTATTTGCGGGACTTTTTTGCTCAGATTCACCAGCCTTTGGATGTGGTGTCGGGTGGGAAAGTTTTCGGCTACCCCTTGGAGCAATTATACCAAGAGGTAGCTTTGATTGCTTTTTATTTTCATTGGTCTTTAGATGATATTTTAAGTTTGGAACATTCCGAGCGATCGCGCTGGGTGCAGTTGATTTCCCAACTGCATAAATGATAATTTACCCTTAGAATTAGATGAAAAGTATCCGCCGATATCCGTAGATAATTATGAGTAATTATTTAGCCATTCCGACTGTCACCGCCGCTTTGCAGCGAGTTTTGCAGGAGGCGATTCAAATTGACATCGATGGCACCAGGGTGACAATGGCTCGACCAGCGAATGCAGGCAGTGCGACCCCCGAACGCGGTGTGAATCTGTATTTGTATCAAACGACGCCAAATCCAATTTGGCAAAAGAATGCAGATGCGCGATCGCGATCGCAGACCAGCAGAGATAGTAAGCAAAACCGCACCGCTTGGGATTTGAATTATCTGATTAGTTTCTACGGCAATGATATGGATCTGGAACCGCAACGGATCATGGGGAGTGTGATTCGGGCGTTGAACGATCGCGCGATTTTGGATAAAGACTCTATCCTAGAAACCATTGCCGATGAAACTTTTCCTTATTTAGCCAGTTCTGACTTAGATCAACAGGTGGAGCAAATTATCTTCACGCCGCTGAATTTATCTTTGGAAGATTTATCAAAAATTTGGTCGGTATTTTTCCAAACTCCCTACGCTTTATCCTTAGCTTATAAAGCCAGCGTGGTGATTTTGGAAGGGGAACAAGTCAGCAAAAAAGCTTTGCCGGTGCGTCTTCGCGGGCTGGCAGCGGTGCCGTTTGGTTATTCCCCGATAGTGGATCGGGTGATTTCTCGAGTCGGGCCGGGGGAACCCATTCTTAAAGATAGTACCTTATTAATTCAAGGGAGAAATCTGAAAGCTTCCACTACCCTAGTCCGCATTGGGGAATTGGAACTCACCCCCCAGGAGGTGACGGAAAATCAGATTATTTTACCCTTGAGTTCAGTACCCGATGATGTCTTGATGCCTGGGGTGCAAAGTTTACAGGTGATTCATCGGATTACACAACGTCTAAATGTAATTCCGGTCTATGGTGCGGCAGCGACCGAGGGTGAACAAGCGGCGACAAATTTGTATCATTCCCCAGACAATAAATCGTATCAGTCTTTGGAGTCGAATGCCGCGCCGTTTGTTTTGCGTCCCACAGTTCTGAAAGCTACGGTTTCTAATTTGCAGGGTCGGGAAGAACCAACGCGATCGGCCCAAATCAAAGTGCGGGTGAATTTGACTGTGGGCAAAAAGCAGCGGGTGGTGCTAATTTTAAATGAGAAATCCATCGAAAATCCCAATGCTTATTTGTTTGATGCCCCAGTCCGGCGCACCAATCAAAATACGATCGCAATTCCGGTGGAAAATGTTAAACCAGGGGAATATTTGGTGCGGTTGCAAATTGATGGGGCGGAAAGTCTTCTGACTGTGGATACAGACCCGAATAGTAAGACATTTCAATGGTATAAAGAGCCGAGGATTTTAGTCCGCTAAATTGTTATATGTTATTGGTTATTTGTTAGTGGTTAGTTGACTTAAATTTGCCTAACAAATAACTAATAACTAACAACAAATAACCAATAACAAAAGTAAGGAATTAAAGCGATGAATGAAGAAGAATTGAGACAACAATTAGAAAGAGAGATGGAAACCCTGAGTTATAATCGGTTGCATAAGTTGGGGAATGAGGCAGTTAAAGCGAAGCTGATTATTGGGCATGGTTATCGGGGCGGAAAGTATGAAATTCTGAGAAAAGATCAAGAACTGCTGCTGACTCCAGAAGAGGCGGAAAAGTATTTAGAGGATTTGCTGAAATCAACTTAGACTTTAGGGGCGAAGCATTCCGGCATTGTAGGGGCGAAGCATTCCGGTAGTGTAGGGGCAACCACCGCCATCGGATTGCCCCTAAGAAAATTTATGGTTAATTAATCTTAAAACCGCTGTAAGATAGTACCGGGAATAATCGGGAATAATCGGGAATTATTATGAACTGGCAAGAAGAAAATCAAAAGTATTTGATGGGTGCGATCGCGCGGGTGCAAGAGGCATTAGAACTAATGATTAACCAGAATCCTGGTCAAGTTAAATTGCCGACTTTGCCTCCTAGCCAGTTCAGCCAACCGACGGCGTTAGAAACGGTCTGTAAATCTTTCCAACTTTCCCCTTTTGAAAGGGATTTATTAGTATTATGTGCGGCGGTAGAATTTGATGCTCAATTTGCCGGACTTTGTGCCCAAGCCCAACATAATGAGCAAAAAATTTATCCGACTTTTAGTTTAGCTTTGGCCATATTTCCGGGGGGACATTGGGATGCTCTGAGTCCGATAAATCCCCTGCGAAAATGGCGATTAATTGAAGTGGGTGTGGCCAGAACTTTGGCCACGAGTCCCCTGCGAATTGATGAGCGAATTTTACATTATTTGGTGGGGGTTAATTATTTAGATGAACGCTTGCATGGCATTGTTGAACCTTTAAGTCCAGAGTTTTATGTTGAGGTAGGGGAGAACGGCATTTCGCCCCTACTGTTGGTTTCGTCTCATCAAGAGTTGGCGCAAGAAATTGTCGCTAGTTGGGGGCAAAGTTATGCCGAATTTGGCCGCTTTCCAGTGTTACAATTATGTGGGATGGAACCGGCTAGTAAACAGGCGATCGCGGCTAAAGCTTGTGCAGACCTTGGCCTAAATTTATTGGTGATGTCAGCAGATGCTTTACCAGCGGATCAAACCCAACAAAATTTACTGAAAAGTTTGTGCGATCGCGAATATATTTTAAATAAAAGTGCCATATTTCTCGACTGCGACCACTTAGAAAGTAATGAAGCATGGAGAGAGGCAACCGTAGCCCGTTTTATTGATACGATTAAATGTCCTTTAATAGTCAGTAGTCGCGATCGGCGCACCCAACGGCAACGCCCCCTAATTACCCTAGAAGTCACTCATCCCACAGCCCGCGAACAACGCATAGTTTGGCAAAATGCCTTGGGTGATATGGCCACTCAACTCAATGGCCATATTGAATCTTTAGTCGCCCATTTTAACCTCAGTCCTTCGGCGATTAATTCTGCTTGTTTGCAAGCCAAAGGAATCATCAATCAAAAACTAGAAAATCATCAAATCAATCAAAACATATATCAAACAAGTCAACCCGAAAATTTTGCCCAAACTGAACCTACAGAAACTACAGAACTTCAGGAAAAAATTCATCATCAACTGTGGCAAACTTGTCGCCTTCAAGCCCGATTAAAAATGGATGAATTAGCCCAACGCATCGACACAAACGCCACTTGGGATGACTTAATTTTGCCGGAAAAAGAGAAACAAGTTTTGCAAGAATGCTACGCCCAAGTCAAACAACGAGTAAAAGTTTATGAACAATGGGGTTTTGGGGACAAAAGTGGCCGAGGCTTAGGCATTAGTGCCTTATTTGCCGGGTCTAGTGGCACGGGAAAAACAATGGCAGCGGAAATTTTAGCCAAACAATTACAACTCGACCTTTATCGAATTGATTTAAGTTCAATTGTCAGTAAATATATTGGCGAAACCGAGAAAAACTTGCGGCGGGTTTTTGATGCTGCTGAAGGGGGCGGCGCGATATTATTATTTGATGAAGCTGATGCTTTATTTGGCAAAAGGTCTGATGTTAAAGATAGTCACGATCGCTATGCCAATATTGAAGTGGGCTATCTCTTGCAGCGCATGGAAGCCTATCGGGGTTTAGCCATTCTCACCACTAACTTAAAAAATTCCATTGACCAAGCATTTTTGCGCCGGATTAGATTTGTGGTGCAATTTCCTTTCCCAGATATCAATCAACGGGGAGAAATTTGGCAGCGCATTTTCCCCGAAAAAACCCCAACGGAAGGATTAGCGTTTAAGAAGTTAGCCAAACTGAATGTAGCCGGAGGAAATATCCGCAATATTGCCATAAATGCGGCATTTTTAGCCGCTGAAGCCGGGGAACCTGTGATGATGAAACATATTTTAGAAGCGACGAAAAGTGAATATATAAAAATTGAGCGCACCCTGACCGAAAGTGAGATTAGAGGATGGCTTTAGTTTGACAATTTTGGTTATTTCATTCGGGGCATGGTTGCGGGGAGTGGTTATACCAATTTTAGAAACTACTGCTACAATTCCCTGGTTTATTTGGGCGCAAGCATTGCTCCCCTACTGTTGTATGAATTTTTGTAAATAAAATTACCAATTTCAAAATAATCCAAAGTCGGTTTTAACCGACTTGCGCTATTAGCCGGGGGTTTTAACCCCCGGCGGTTTATGTACCCCCGCAATTAACCGACGATTGCGGGGATTAAAATCCGGCGGGGATTAAAATCCCCGCCTGTAGGGGTCAACGGCCGTTGACCCCTACAGGCGGTTGAAATCGACTATTTTACTAATTTTAGAAACTATACAATTCCCAGGTTTATTTGGGCGCTTTTCCGTAGCGCCCCTACTGTTGGATGAATTTTTGTAAATGGTATTAGTTAGTAAGGTGGGCAAAATTTGACCCACCCTACAGTTGCAGGAAATTGGCATTAAATGCCCACGGAACTCGTTTCTAGGGAACTGCCTTCGGACGGGGGTTGGTTGAGTTGTTCTAAAATTTGTAAAACTTCCCGCTCAAAGGTGACTAAAGCCCGGTTTGTCCGACCGCCAATATAACATTTGCCGTCTTTTTGTAAGGCCCAAATTTGGGAGTGAGAGACGTAACTCATCATTACTCCTAGCATCAGTAAACCAAAGCCGGTGTAAACAATGGGAATGCCCGGATCGCTTTTAATTTGTAAGCCGGTACTGCCTACTAAATCGACAATGGTGAGGCTGATACCATTGACTTCGATCGCGCTGCCGGTGCGGGCAGTGCCGATCAATTTGCCATCGTTGCCATAGAGTAAAACCGTGCCTTGTAAGTCAATGGCAATCACGGAAACTCCATCACTTAAATCGGTTTTGGTGGGAATCCAAGTCCCCCAAACTCTGGTCTTACTTCCGGTTTTTAATTCACCCATTGGTAATTGCAAAACTGGGCTATTATTCAGCCGGACTTTAATCCCGGCAATGCCCCAATCGGTTTGGTAAAGGGTTACGCCCCGATAGCGTAAGGGCTTGTTTACATAAATAGTTTGGCGATCGACTTCTTGTTGTTGATTATCCAATACAGATAAGTCAGAATAAAACTGGTCAATCTTGCCATCTTCTTGGTATTCAATCCAGAATCGATTGACTTTGACTGACCAATCTTTAAATACATTTAATTGCGCCAATGGCCCCGCATCGATAATATTATTAATGCTGAAACTATCCCCACTGGGGATTAATTGTTGGGCCATAATTCCCGTGAGGGTGCCCCAAATTGCCCCCGCCAAAATAATCAACATACTGGCATGGACAATAATTGGGCCAATTTTGCCGATTATGCCTTTGCGGGCATAAATTTTATTGCCTTCTCGAAATACGCGATAGCGCCGATTTTGTAATACTTGTTCCAGTTCGTTGAGATGGCCGCCACTGAGTTGGGTACTGAGGGCTAATTTTTCATATTGTCTGGGTTTTTCATAAAATTTCCAGGTTTGGGCTGCTTTGAGGGCAGGGAATTGATGGGTAAAGGTACAAGCGGTTAAGCTGGAACCAAATAAGATTAAAATAGAGAGAAACCACCAGGTTTTATAAACATGATCCAGGCCAACAGTTTTAACTACTTTCCAGGTGAGGAAGCCAAATAAGGCTGGGTTTTCGGGATAGTTGGCTTGATAAAACTGTAGGGATTCTCCTTGTTCTATGACGGTGCCAGAGATGCTAAAAAAGGCGATCGCTAATAGTAAGATAATCGCTAATCGTAAATCGCCAATAATCAGTAATACTTTGCGGAGCAATTGTTTAGCTGTCCAATTTTTGGGTGCTGAATTTTCCGGCGGATTTTCTGAGGGTACAGAGTCTTTAGATTCGTTTAAGTTCATGGTTTATGTGTTCCAGATTTATTGTGTTACTTAAATCAACTGAAAAGCGAACATAGGATCATCCCACTTGGGTAAGGGCGAAGCATGACCGCAGGTAAATTATTGGTTAAAAGCCGAAATTTTATCCGGTCATGCTTCGCCCTTACAGAATTATATAAAAGCAGAAATATATTGGGCGAAGCATTCGCGTATATAGATAATTTTTCTGTTTATCCGGGAGATATATCCGCGAATGCTTCGCCCCTACTGGAGATGCGGCGCGGCGCAAATTAAGCTACGGGCAAGAGTCTAAATAACAGGGTAAACACCCCAAATCCGACTAATAATGCGCCGCTGACTGGAGTAATCCAACTAGACCATTTTCTTAATTCTAAGAGTTTTTTGATGCTGGCGGTAAAAGTTCCTGCTAAAATTAATGGGGAAACATAACCAGCGGCATAAGCTAATAGCAATACCCCGCCTAAGATGAGGTCTTGGCTGGTGGAAACCCAAGCTAATAATGTGGCTAAAACCGGGGTACTACAAGGAGAAGCCACTAAGCCAAAGGTTAGACCGAGTAAGTAAGAACGAATGCCTTTCGGTAAGTCTTGGGAAATCCACTGCATTCCGTCAAATGATGGCAGTTGAATGGGTAAGGCTTCGAGTAAGTTTAAACCCATTAAAATGGCGATCGCGCTAACCAGAATTGGCAAACCAATGCCAACTTGTCCATAGACTTTGCCCAACGTCGCGGCGGCAATTCCTAAAGCCGCTAGGGTGGTGGCGAGTCCCAGGGAAAACCAGGCAGACTGGGCCGCTGCTTCCAGGCGATTTTTAGTTTCATAACCGCCAATATAGCCAATGGTAATTGGCAACATGGAAAGCATACAAGGGGTTAAACTGGTGAGTAAACCCGCCAGAAAAATGACCCCAACACTGACAAAAGTTAAATGGGTGATTTGGTTCGTGACCAGGTTGTTTGCCAGTTGTTGCAGGTGATAAAGTTGTGTTTCTAGGGAGTTAATCATGGGCATGGGTTGAGGCCGAATCTGATTTTATTGTATTTCGAGATGGTATATCAGGAAAATATTTATAATTTATCAGCCCAGAAACCGGGTTTCTCATGGGTTACAACTGGTCATTCTCGATCCTCAACCCAAGAAACCCGGTTTCTTTTCTCATTAGACAAGAAAGCTTTCATTATAAAAAGCCCCTCTTTTTTAGGGGGGTTGGGGGGATCGAAATATTTATTTTGCGCTCTTGTCTATTATGCCTCTCCCTAGAGGGTATCGGGATCGATGCCCAACTCCTGAAGTTTTGCTAAGGCTTGATTGAGTTTGGCTTGAGTTTGTTCTTCCCGCAACAGTGCCCGATCGCGTTCAGCTTGTGCCTCTTGTTCTGCGAGTCGGGCGGCATCTCTTTCCAGAAACATGGTTTCCGGTTCAGCAAAAGGTTCGCCATTGGGATGAAACACCGCTAACCCATCCTCCATTAGTTCAAATCTAATCTGCAATAACGGCGATGTCCAAGGCAAATACAACGCGGTAATCAAGGTGCAAATATCATCAGGCTGCGATCGCACAAATCCCCAGAAATCTTTGCGTTCGAGGTCATAGTAATAACTCTCTAAAACCCCGTAGTCTTCATAAAATTTTTGCTTTTCCGCCATTTCCCGACGGGTGTTGCTTGGTGAGAGAATCTCAAATACTACTTGCGGGGCAATGTTGTCTTCTTCCCATTGCTTATAGCTGCCGCGATATCCCGCAGGACGACCCAAAGCCACCATTGCATCTGGCGCTTGGCGGGGTGCCGGTGGTTCCTCTACTTCCACGGGATACCACAGCAAATCTCCGGCTACAAACGCTACTTCATCTTTTAATAAATGCTTCAGATTTGTCACCAAACGCACAATCCATTCATATTGTTCTGTATTATCGGCCATCGGTTTCCCGTCAGAATCAGGGTAAAGTAGTTGAGCAGAAAAAGGGGCTTGAATCATTAGTTATACAATAGTCGATCGCAGTTAGTTTATTTTAACTGATTTATTAGATCGTGACTTGCCAAGGCTGACGGTCGGGGCAAACTCATAGAAAGAATAAGATAAGTAGGTGGGCAGAAATAAATGCACCACAGACCATATCAGAAGAAAAACTGTCATTCCCGCGAAGGCGGGAATCCAAAGCCTATCGGCGGAGAACGAAAAGTGCAATTAATTATCTTCACCTACTTAGCCCTCTCGAATAAACCAATACCGGGATGGTTCATCAAAAGGGGAATTGAGGATGGGTTCGTTGACTTCGTAGGTCATTTTTAAAAAATCTAATTTTTTGATGTCTTTAACTGGGTGAAATACATCATTCAAACTCGGAACTTAGGTCTAGGTTTATATATTCATCATAGTTTGGTTGGTAGTCTTGCTCTATAAATGCAATTTCCTTCTGAATAAGTTCCGGATTTGATAAAATACGGTCATGCTTTTCTTTAGCTTTGTTAAAAGCTTCTTCCAAGGATTTACCTGTTGCTTCTATTGGTATTTTGTATCTTGCATTTATGTGGGTTTCCACAGTCCATTTAGTAGAATGAGACGAAACGGAAACTGTAAATTTATATAATTCAGACCGACAAGTTAGCTTAAACCCAAATGTTTTTCTTTTGAAACAACCAGTGTATTCGTGAGTAAAACTATCATATTTTATATTCTTGTCGTATTGTTGGCAAAAAGTTCTCATCTGATTTATGTTAACTGGTGTGTTTGAATTTAAAACATTTTGCTTTAACTCCATAGTTTCTAAAAATAACCCGGCTTTTTTCCTTTGAAAGTCTAAATCTGCCTCTAAGAGAGTTTCACCTATACCTATTATTTCTGATTTAAAATCATCGATACTTAAAAGTGGGCTTCTATAAAGAATAATCCATCCTTTTTCACCTTCATGTTCACAACAAATATATTGCTTGTAATACAATACTTCGCTAGTTTCAAATTTTTTAGCGTTTCTTTTTTTATTAATCAAATCAATTTTTTTATCCGTGACCTTTGACTGATTGTTTTTACCCGAGTATTTATTTAAGTATTCTTCAGTTATTTGTTCTGGATTTATAATTCGGAATGGTGCAATACAGCTATAACAGTTAATTTGCATTTGAGCTTTTTGCAAATAGTCCTCGCTATCACGTTTTGTGGTTTCTAAATATTGTTGTTCTAGCTTTTTAAGACTAGGTATTTTGATGAGATTATTTAAAATAAAAATTTGACTGTACGTTTTATTGCTTTCTTCCAAAATATTGTGTACAATAAGTAGCCTAGGATTTAGATAAATTGATATTGAATTTCCTGTTTCTAAATTGACTAACGGGTCATACATAAAACAATACTGAATAAACCGATTTACTGATCTCAGTTTTTGATGGAATCGCTGGGCTTGTTGAAAGTGGCGATTATTACAATCTATTGAGGAGTAATCGATTCCTTCAGAAATATCGATATCAAAAAAAGGTTCTTGAATTTCATTTTCTCGGTAATTCATTTTCTACAGTAGCTCCAATAACTACGATAAACGCTTAGTAAATAACAATTCATTACCCCGGTCATCAATAACTTTAACCGCAATTTCCTGATGCTTCCCTGCCTCAAATGGTGCGCTAATTGTCCCCGCTAAATGCTCCCAAACTTCATTATCATAGGTTCTCTTTAGTGCCTTCTTGATGCCGTCCCAAGCACTTGTACCGGGGAAGAAAGCCTGATTGACATGGAAACATAGGCCGTCATAGTTTGTGTCAAGAAACCACGCGGGAACGTTGTTTCCTGACTCTGACTCCACTTCCATTGTGATTGGGTCAAACACATCCAATTTGCACTATTTTACTGAAGTTAGCGATCTATGTTACACTATATATTTTCCAATGTGTGTAAATTTTTGTATTAAATAGTTGAATATTTATTGCGATTTGTTGCAATAAATTAAGTGATCGCTGGTTCAGTCCTAAATGCGATCACTTTTATTGGTTCAAACTAACAACAAAATTTAAGCACCAGCCACTACAGCAATTTACTCGTGGAGAAAATTGCTGTAACACTGAAATTGTAGCAAAAATTTTAAAACTTGGTATGAAAAACCGGGTTTTTATGCGGAATTAGCCACAAAAACCCGGTTTTTTTTCTGATTATAAATCCCGGTGGGTAAAAGATTTAGGATGGTCGCCAGCGTATGTGGCCACAATGTGACCGTTGCCCGTGACTTGATATTTATAAGTAATTAATCCTTCGAGTCCCACGGGGCCACGGGGCGGCATTTGGCTGGTACTAATGCCCACTTCCGCACCAAAACCATAGCGGAAACCATCGGCAAAGCGGGTGGAACAATTATGAAACACTCCAGCCGCATCTACTTGGGCTAAAAATTTACTGGCAGCAGCGCTATCTTCGGTGACGATCGCATCAGTATGTCCCGATCCATATTGATTAATATGAGCGATCGCCGCTTCCAGGGAATCCACAATTTTAATTGATAGGATTAAATCCGTATATTCTGTAGCCCAATCTTCGTCCGTAGCTTCCGCGATCGCCAAATCCCGGAGAAAATCACGGGTAATGCGATCGCCCCGTAATTCTACTTGATGAACTTGCAAACCTTTCGCCACCAAAGGCAAAAAATTAGCAGCAATATTCCGGTGAACTAACAAAGTTTCCGTAGCATTACAAGCAGCGGGATACTGAGTTTTAGAATCCACCGTAATGTTAACCGCTTTTTCCATATCCGCCGCCGCATCTATATAGAGATGACAAACGCCATCCGCATGACCCAACACGGGAATATTCGTGTGATTCATCACGAACTGGACAAAAGAATTAGAACCTCTGGGAATAATCAAGTCAACATATTTATCCAGTTTCAGTAACTCTTGAATTTCCTCTCTAGTGGTCAGCAATTGCACCACCTCTGGAGCGATTTTCGTTGTCCCAAGACCTTGGCGAATGGCTTTCACAATCGCGGTACAAGAATGAATCGCCTCTTTTCCGCCTTTGAGAATTACCCCATTACCGGATTTAATCCCTAAAGCCGAAATTTGAATCGCCGCATCCGGTCGCGCTTCAAAAATAATCCCCAAAACTCCCAGGGGACAAGTCACTCGCTTGAGAATCAATCCTTCATCTAGTTCTCGGTGAATTTGCACTGCGCCAACGGGATCCGGCAATTTCCCCACATCTCGTACTCCGGCAATAGTGGCTTGGAGTTTGCTTGCGGTGAGTTTCAGTCGATGATACAAAGGTTTGGCAATGCCGTCAGCCACAGCGTTTTCACAGTCGATCGCATTAGCAGCGAGAATGTCCGGGGTGGCAGCTTCCAAGGCAGCGGCGATCGCTTCAATTCCTTGATTTCTCTCCTCGGTGGACAGAATCCCCAACTGACGGGCAGCGTCACGGGTTTTGCGGGCAATATCTTCTAAACTGGGCGATCCGGTTGCAGTCAAAGTCATAGATTTAGATCGGTTACAAAACGTCAATAATTTCATCCTACCGCTGAGTTTCTCAGGGGATAAATATTTTCTGAGAAACCGGGTTTTTTTAGGGAATATCGGCGTTCCGACACAAATTATCGGAGAAACCCGGTTTCTTTGGCAGCGATTTGCTTGGGGGCGAAGGGGCGATCGCAGCCCCAAAAGCCAGAATCAGTGTCAAAATAAATTTTAGGACTTACGCAGAATATTTATCTGTAAATATTTTGCGGGGGATTTTGTAGGGGCAATCCGATGGCGATGGTTGCCCCGATCCTCTCCCTGCGTAGGTGCTGCACTTATTGCATTGTGAGCGATCGCTATGACTAACTCATCTAATTCACCGAATTCAAACGACCAAGCATCACCAAAAGACAACCGGCAATGGGACGAATTCATTGCGGTGATTGTGGCTTTATTAGGTATCGGTAGCATATTCTTTTGGATTATGCTGCGGGATAACTCAGCATTAACCTTAAAATCTCCCCAAATTTTTGTCAGTTCTCCACCATCAAGTCAATCATCAGAACCCTCAAAAGTTGCCGCTATTCAGCCAACTAGGGAAAATCAGCCCAAATTATCTGTTAATGATTCCCCAACCTTAGAAAAAGATGCCTCCTTACCGGGAAAAATTGCACCGAGTGCCACGAATCAAAACTCATCAAAATCAGACTTGGGTTCAAACGCAATAATTGGGGTGAATTCAACCGCCTCAACGCCGCAAAAATTACCTGAAACTGCATCATTTTCCACCCCAATAACCCCCCAGGTTGAAACCCCAGAAACCAGCAAAAAAAATGGTTCAGGGGCTATCCCAAAAATCCCAAATGCTGAAACCGCTACTCCCGGAGAAAATGCCCAAAAAACTGACAGCAAACCAGCGGTGACAACCCCAACAAATACGCCAACAAATACGCCAGCAGAAAAATTTTCTGATGTCCCCGATGATTATTGGGCAAAACCCCAAATTCAATCGCTACTTACGATTAACGTACTTTCGGGTTTTCCCGATGGTTCTTTTCGACCAAATGAGCCTATAACCCGTGCCGAATTAGCCGCTCAGTTGCAAAAAGTTTTTGAACATAAAGCCAAGCAAACAAGAGTTAAATATAAAGATATTACCCAAGAATATTGGGCAGCACAGGCGATTAATCAAGTTTCTGAAAGCGGCTTTTTACGGGGATATCCCGGAGAAGTTTTCCAACCAGAACAAAAAGTTCCTCGCGTGCAAGTTTTAGTCGCCCTTGCCAGCGGCTTAAATCTAAATTTGCCGTCCCAATCAGCGGGGATGATTAAACAATATAAAGATGCCAAAGATATCCCCAAATATGCCATCCAGAAAGTAGCGGCAGCGACGCAAAACCGTCTGGTAGTTAATTATCCCGATCACACATTACTGAATCCCAATCAACCGGCAACGCGGGCTGAAGTAGCGGTGATGATTCATCAAGCTTTGGCGATCGCTGGGGCAGTCGAACCGTTGAACAATTCTTACATTGTTAGTCCTTAAATTAGTCAAATAATCCTTAAATAATTGACCTTTGTGTCAGGATTTCGGGGACGCAGATCCACCGATTAGCCAAATAAAATCATCAAAGCGCTCGCTTTGGGGTACAATAAAAAGGCGATCGCTTGTTTTTTGTAAAATTTGAACATTATTGATTCGTTCAACGTTATCTTATGTTTGGTAAAATCTCTCTCAGTTCTGTCGGTTTAGTCATTGGCGGTATCCTCACCGTAGTGGGATTTGCGGCTTACTTTGCCGACTATGCCACCTTAAACCTAGCCGGATTTTTTTATGGCATTCCCTTATTACTCGGAGGTTTAGCCCTCAAATCTGCCGAACTCAAACCCGTCCCATTTAGTCAACCAACCTCCGAGAAAGTCCTGGCATTGCGTCAAAAAATGGCCACGGAAATTCAAAATCAAATCCGCAAAGACGTGACCCGGTATCGTTACGGTCAAGATGCTCACTTGGATGATTCATTACAGCGATTTGGCTTAAATCCTAACGACAAAGAACGTCCGGTACTGGCGGCATTACGGGAAATAGAAATTGATGACAACTATGGGTTAATTTTAGAATTTGACTCACCCAAATTTACCCTAGAAACCTGGCAAGAAAAACGGGAAAAAATCGAAAAGTTTTTTGGGCCAGGAATCCGGGCTGAAATTACCCAACCGAAAAAAGATAGAATAGATGTAGCCCTGATTACCCAGCCCAAAAATTAACCAGGGAAGAGAGGGTGTAGGGTGTAGGGTGTAGGGTGTGGGGTGTAGGGTGTAGGGGTGCAGGGGGGCAGAGGGGCAGAGGGGAAAGTGAATAGTGAATAGTGAATAGTGATACTTATTTTCACTTGTAGGGGCGAATGGCCATTCGCCCCTACAACTTTCCTCTTTCCCCAACAACCAACCAACAACCAACAACCAAAGAATCCCTACCCAACAACCAACCAACAACCAACAACAACCAAAGAATCCCTACCCAACAAACAACAACCAACCAACAACAAAAATTAAGCTATTTTTCCAATCGCACTACATACCATTGCAGAGTTTTTCCTGGTGCCATTTGCAACTCACAGCCGGTGGTAAGTAAATATTTCGCTTGCTCATCAAGGGAGCTATATTTTCTGATATCTGGGGTTAATTCATCCACAGGAGTCTGGGATAAAATTTGTTTTAACTTAATCAAAAGTTCCTCCCCAGTCATAAATTCTTCTTCCAACAGGTTCGGGTCTAGAACCACAAAAGTTTCTTCCGCTTCATACATAATTGGACTTGGCATCGTTTCCTCCGTTTTTTATTGGTGTTTAGTGATTGATGACTGGTGATTAAGAATTTGGCTGAACTGCAAATCACAAATCACCAATCACCAACAACGTTTATTTTACTGCGATTTCATCCCCTGGGGATTGATTATGAAGTAATGTCATCATATCTTGACAAACAAAAAAATTGTAGCTATAGTAACAGTATAGGCAAAGCATATATATTAAAGGAGAATCACAAATGTCTCATCAAGCATACGAAGCATTTAATCGTCTAGCCCGCCGATTCCATGATGCGGTAGGTGCGGAAGGCCCAGTTAAAGACAATGAAGCAGAAGAACTGGTGGCTGAATATATCAACGTGATGATAGAACATTTATCCGATGAAACTTTAAGCCAAGTTCTCGATGAATTTCGAGTTGAAAAAGAGCGGATACAAAATACAGTTTCCTCCGTGAAAACTTGGCTAGAAGAAGAAGCGGATGCCAGAAAACAAAGAGAATTTCAACACTTTATTAACGAACTGCATAGCAAAATTGCTTGCACGGTTTAGCCTAGAACCTATTTTTTGATTAACTCAGTCTTTTTTCCGCGATCGCTTGATTAACCCCCAAAAACCGGATTAAAAATTGATTTATAGCCTTTTAGCATAAGCGAAATCCCCAAACCCCCGGTTTTTTTGAACAAACCGGGTTTTTTTGTCAGAGACTTCCGAAAGCAAATCTAAAGCAAAAATTCTAAATCACATATTAATAATTTGTGAAATCCTCAGCCAAGAGCGGGACTATTTTGCTAAACTGACTAAGTAATTGGCTAAAATTCAGGCTATTCCTGGAAAACCAGTCATCGAAATTTATCGGCAAGGAGTCTACTTAATGTCTGAAAATCAGGAAAATAAAACTCCAGAAGCAACCAATCCAGAAAATACTAATCCAGTCACTTCCTTATCGGCTAATCTGATGGGGAAGTTAACAGAAATTCTGAAAAGTTGGCAGTTTAAAGTTGGCATTGCCCTTTCTGTATTATTGGCTGGATTTTTCATCATCTTCTTTTGGCAGCATTTTGTGGCAGTTTGGGGAATGAAAGCTTGGTCAGCCCGTGCGGGGGCTGAACCGATTGAATGTATGATTAAAGATACCAATAACGATCAATATGTAAGCTGTAGTGCCATGCTCAAAGACCAGGTGGTTCCCCTGGAGTGTGGTTCGAGTATCTTTAATATTGGTTGTCGAATTAATTATGGGTCGGCAGCATCCCCAAATACTCGACAAATTAAGTAAAAATAATACCTGGGGTAATTTTGCTTCTAGCAAAATTACCCTCAGCATTGGTTATTAGTTATTAGTTTAGCCAAACAACCAACAACCAATAGGGTGTGGGGTGTGGGGTGTAGGGTGTAGGGAGCAGAGGAGCAGAGGAGAGAGTGAAAAGTGACAAGTGAATAGTGAATAGTGAATAGTGAATAGTGATATTTCATGGAAATGCATCACTTTTCACTTGTACGGGCGAATGGCCATTCGCCCCTACGACTTTTCACTTTCCCCAACCAACAAAAACCAACCAACAACAACCAACCAACAACAACCAACCAACAACAACCAATAACTATTTCAGGATTAAATCCTTAAAATTTTCCACCACTTCAGGATTATTGGTTCTGATATAAGTTTGGTATTCACCTCCGTTTACCGCGTCATAAACCATAATCATGGATGGAATATTTTTGGTTGTTTCTTGATCAACAAGTTCTTGGTATTTTGCCTCTGATAAGCCCCAGACTTTGCACTCGATACTGGCATTTAAGCGTTTGCCACTTTTGCGAATCAGCACCCATTGGCAATCAGGCAAAATTTGCCTAACAAACTCTGCCGCTGGGGTGAATGAGGGAAAGCCAAAATAGTCTACCCAGCGTTGACCATCCCCTGTCGCTGACAAGAGGCGATCGCTGACTTTAATAGTTTTCCAATCAGAAGTTTGGGGACATTTGGCTAACAGGTGTTCCCAAGCTTCTAGGATTTGACAAAGTTCTGACTTATTTAATTGTTTCCAGGGTTTTCCCACCCCTAAGACTTTTTCCACCATCACAGAGGAAAACGCATCTCCTTGCTGTCGTTGATTGATTTTCTCAATAACTTGCTGTAATTCGATTTTGCTTAAAAAATTATGCAACATAAGTTTTTACCTATTGAATCAAAAAAATCCTGAAAGCGGAATAGCTAATGGGATATTTGGGCGTATTTGGGCATAAGATATGATCGATGCATATTTATGGGAACAAAGGTGAAAAATAAATAGAAATATCTTCGACAAAATCAACAATTTACTAGGGCATCAAATCCCGTTTATCTTACATACTATTATAGCACGTGGTTTTCAGGATTGCCCAGGGATTAAAGCGATTTTTTAGCTTTTTTCGGCGATCGCATAGGGAACACCAGTTTTTTTACCTAAGCCTGGGGCTGGATTATGCCTGGGTTTAATTAAGGCTGTAACTCCGGGATAAACCTGGCTTAAAATTCTGAAGAATTGGGTCTGATGCAAATCCCTCAATGTGCAAAAAATATTAGTTGGCAATCGTCAAAAGGATGGGCATCAAATCCTTGGGCAGTCAGCCCCGGCAAAAAGCTGGGTAAGTCAGGGGGCAAAATTTTGCTACAATTGACATCATCTCTGTTACAGCAGCTACTGTTAGCTCTTTTATGGACAAGGGAAGATGGACTCAGACTATTATGGGAAATCAGCAAGCAGCCGCGACATAAAAGCCTAGTCAAGTCTTGATTAAAACCAAAAAAAGATCAGAATCTACCATTTAGGAATTCCTATGATTTTTATCCCTGGATACAACATGAATGAAACGATCCATCAGAGCGATCGCACATTAGTCTACCGAGGAGAACGACAACGCGATCGCCAGCCAGTAATAATTAAAATTCCTAGGGCAGAATCGCCAAATCATTGGTTAAATATTTCGCGGATTACCCATGAGTATGCGATCGGCAAAAATTTCAACGATCCGGGATTAATCAAAATCTATGAACTCTGCCAAACTAATCAAGGAATCCCGGCTTTAATATTAGAAGACTTTGGCGGGGAATCTTTGACAAAATTTTTAGTCAATCATCCCTTATCTTGTCTGGATTTTTTGACTCTGGCGCTTCAGCTAACCCAGAGTTTAGATGTCTTACAAAAAGCACAAATAATTCATCAAAATATTCATCCCGGAAATATTTTAATTAACCCGATTAGTAAAATCATTAAACTGATTGATTTTAGCATGGCCAGCCCGGTAGAACACCTCCCTGGGCAAGGAAATAATTTGAGAGATTTTCGCCATATCCCTGGTATCAGCGCTTATACTTCTCCTGAACAAACCGGCAGAATGAATCGGGGCATTGATTATCGCACAGATTTCTATTCTTTGGGTGTGACATTTTATCAAATGTTAACGGGAAATCTACCCTTTGAAGCCAGTGAACCTTTAGAATGGATTTATTGTCATATTGCCAAAACTCCCCAGCCGATTGCCCCGTCACTAAATCCAAAATTGGCAATACCCCAGTCATTGGCTAACATTGTTTTCAAATTATTGGCGAAAAATGCTGAAGACAGATATCAAAGCATTCGGGGACTTCAAGCCGATTTACAAACTTGTTTAGATCAGTTGATTTTTACCGGAACTATAGAAAATTTTATCCTGGGACAACAGGATATGGCGGAGCAATTTCAAATTCCCCAGAAGCTCTACGGTCGAGAAAAAGAACTGGCGACTTTAATTAAAATTTTTCAAGCGGTTAATTCGGCGAGTAAGTCTGGCCATGATGCCATGAAAAAAAAATGTCCCCGCCACCCACAAGTCGTTTTAATTTCTGGGTATTCTGGGATTGGCAAATCTGCCTTAGTCCGGGAAATTCATCAGCCGATTGTGGCGAATCGGGGTTATTTTATTGGGGGAAAATTCGATCAGTATCAGCGGAATGTTCCTTATTCCGCGTGGCTGAATGCAATGCAGGAATTAATTTGCCAAGTTTTAACGGAAAGCGAAGCCAAAGTGCAAGCTTGGCAGGAAAAAATTATGCATAAGTTAGGCCAAAATGCTCAGGTCATGGTTGAGGTCATTCCTGAGTTGGAATTGATTCTGGGTAAACAACCGCCAGTCAAAAAACTTGGGGTGACGGAATCAGAAAATCAGTTTAATTTACTGTTTTTAGAGTTGATCTCGGTGTTTAGTCAGAACTCTCCATTGGTGATATTTTTGGACGATCTCCAGTGGGCAGATTCTGCTTCCCTTAAGTTACTAGAGTGCTTGATTTTCGATATTGCATCCGCAACGGTTCGCGATCGCGATTCCCTTTCCGGATCCGCTTCGCGGAATCGCCCCTTAGTCAGCAACAGTTCAGGGGAGGATCCAGAAGCGATCGCCCCGGTTGACCCATTATCGGTTCCTGACAGCGATCCTGACAGGGATCCTGAGAGCGATCGCCCCAGTCGTCTGGTGATCGTGGGGACGTATCGCGATCGCGATCTATCGGCAACTGAAGCTTGGCAATTGACGTTAGATCAAATTCAATCTAACCCTCAGCCTAACCCTCAGCGAGTCACCGAGATTAAACTCCGTCCCTTAACGATTAATGCGATCGATGAACTGATCAGTGATACCCTGCAATGTCCTCCAGAATGGACTCAACCCTTGGCAGAACTGTTATTTCATAAAACCAGCGGCAATCCTTTTTTCTTAAAGCAACTTTTACAATCTTTGTATCAGCAAAAGCTATTAATATATAACCGGGAAACCCGCCGCTGGCAATGGGATATCGAGCAGATTCAATCCGTAGAAATTACCGAAAACGTCGGGGAATTAATTCAGAAAAAATTGATCAATTTGCCATCAGGCACTTTGGAGATTTTAAAATTAGCAGCTTGCCTAGGCAACCGATTTAATTTAGAGTTTCTGGCGATCGCTGCCCAAACTTCTTTGGTAATTACCCTGGAACAAATGCAACCGGCAATCCAAGGTGATTTGATTGTCCTCCAAGGACACGATCCTTATGCGATCGCCTGCCTAAATCCCTACCTAAATCCCTGCCTAAATCAGGGGAAAATGACGGTAATTTCCCAGGATTTAGAGACCGCAAAGTCTCTACAGTCAGACATTGAAATTATTAAGTTTCCTCAATTAGTTTATCAATTTTTCCATGACCGAGTACAGCAAGCAGTTTATGGCTTAATTTCTGCCAATGAATCTAGCAAACTTCATTTAAAAATTGGTCAGTCGCTTTTGCAACATACGCCACCGGATCGACGGTATGAGGAAATTTTTGCCATTGTGAATCAAATGAATTTGGGCAGCAGCAGCATCACCGATTTATCTCAAAAATATGAATTAGCTAGATTAAATTTAATGGCCGGACAAAAAGCAAAAATAGCGACGGCTTATGAAGCGGCTTATCAGTATTTAACGATGGGGTTAAAACTGCTGACACCAGAAAGTTGGCAAACCCATTATGACCTGACCCTGGTGCTGCATATCGAAGCCCTACAAGCGGCTTATCTGAATATGGAATTTGCCCAAATTGAACCCTGGGCTGAGGTGATTCTGCAAAATGCCAAAACTACCTTAGAACGAGTTAAAGTATATGAGCTAAAAATTCAGTTTTATATCGGTAGCAATCAAATTCAGCCAGCGGTGATGAATGGGTTGATTGCCTTAAAAGAACTAAAAATTATCCTACCTCAATTTCCCAGTCAATTTTCAGAGTTTTGGGAAAAATTGCTGGCTAATTTATTTATAGAAGAAAATCAGATTACATCTATAAAAAAATTACCATTGATGACCGATACCTATCAATTAGCTGCCATGCGAATATTGCTGAATTTAGCCCCACCCACCGCCCAGATTAATCCGAGATTATTCAGTTTAGTGGTGTTAAAAATGGTGCAATTATCCCGGACTTATGGCAATTCTCCTTTTGCGGCTTATGGGTACGGAATTTATGGGGCGCTTCTCTGTCGGCGGGGGCTGGCGATCGCCCTGGGATATGAGTTAGGTCAACTGTCTTTAAATTTATTGGATAAATTTGAGGCTACGGAATTAAAACCCAGAGTCTATCGAACGTTTTATGGTCAGATTAATGTAGCCAAATGCCACTTAAAAGAAAGTATTATACCGTTAAGAGAAACGGTTCAATCAGGGTTAGAAAACGGAGACTTTGAATATGCAGGATATGCAGCAGTTGATGAGTGTCTGCACCGTTTTTTCTTGGGCGAAAATTTGCTATTTGTGTGGCATAAGGCTACGCAATATCTGGAATTATTAGCACCCTTGAATCAAAATTTAGCGATCGCCCAGTTAAATCTCTGGAAACAATTGGCTTTTAGTTTAAGTCGCCGTGAATGCGATCGCCAAACCGAGCAAATTTTCCCGAACCAGGAAGCATCTAGCCCTCTAGCGGTCAACCATGCCAACGCCCTGGCAAAAATCATAGTAGCTTATTTACGGAATCAACCAGAATCAGCAATTGAGACGATCGAGAGATATCAAAAGATTCACCAGGATGCGGATTTAATAACGCAAATTCAATTTAAATTTTATATTTCTTTACTGTTATTAATGCAGGGGCGAACCTTGCCAAAAAAAGAACAGCGCCGACTGTTAAAAATTGTCACCAAGTATCAAGGAAAACTGAAAAAGTGGGCTTTGTCTGCGCCGATGAATTTTCAGCATAAAGTTGACTTGGTGGCAGCAGAAACGGCGCGATTACTTGGGGATGCAAATCAGGCGATCGCCGCTTACGATCGCGCCATTACCGGAGCAACGCAACAAGGCTATATCCATGAAGCGGCGATCGCCAACCAAAGGGCAGGAGAATTCTATCAAGAACGGGGCAACCAGAAAATTGCCGAAATTTATCTGCGGGATGCTTATGATGGTTATTTAAATTGGGGAGCGATCGCGATCGTTAAACAACTAGAAACCAAATATCCACAACTATTTTCCTCCAGCATCACTCAACCAATCAAGCTGGATTCTGCCGCCACAACAGATCAAATAGATCCGATATATCGGATAGATCGGACATCCCGTCCCATCACCCCCACTCAACCCCCGTCCGTGGATTTCAATACAGTCATCAAAGCCTTGCAATCTCTAAGCAGTGAAATAATACTGGAAAATTTACTCGATCAAATTATGACAATGCTGGTGGAAAATGCCGGGGCAACTACGGGCTGCCTGCTTTGGGAATTAGAAGGCACCTGGGAGATCAAAGCCAGGGCAGTCTTAAATGAAGCCCAAACCATCATGGGTGAAAGTGCTCCGCACCGCTGTCGCGAACGTTCCCCGGTAGAAACCCGTGAGTATGTCCCCTTGTCGGTGATTAATTATGTGGAGAAAACCGGCGAAGATTTGGTCCTAGATGATGCCACCCTGGACGAACGCTTTAGCCAAGATGCTTATATCCAGACCAAGCAACCAAAATCAATGATTTGTACATCAATTCTGCATCAGAATAAAATGATGGGTTTGCTGTATTTGGAAAATCATCTCACCAGTTCCGCGTTTAGCTCCCAAAACCTGACCATTTTAAAACTCCTCTCTTCCCAAGCAGCGATTTGCTGGGAAAATGCCCAGCTTTACAACAGTATTTCCCTCCGGGAAAAACGGCTGCGTTCTCAAAGCAGCACCTTACTAAAACTCTCGCAGCGAAATCGACAACAAAATTCTCTGGAGTTTAGAAAAGCTTATGCGCCAACTCAAGATATTTTTGCCTTAGTCAACCGCAATTTTCAGCAGAAGCTAACCAGTCTGTCCCAGGATTTCACCCCTGGCAAAACTCATAGCAGCGATCGCTCCGACGATCTGCTGTTATCCGTCAAAGAAATCCTAGAAGCCAGTGCTAGAACCTTGGAAATTGAACGAGTCAGCGTCTGGATCTACAATGACCAACGCACTCAGATAAAATGCTTCGACCTTTACGAACAGACTCCCAACCGTCATACCTCTGGCATGGATCTGTCAGTTTCCGACTATCCGACGTATTTTCGGGTTTTATCCACGGAACGAATTATCGCCGCCTACGATGGTCGCACCGACATGAGAACGGCGGAATTTCGCGACCAATATTTAATTCCCCTCGGTATCACCTCCATGCTGGAAGCCCCGATTCGCGTAGGAGGGCAAATGGTGGGAGTTTTATGCCACGAACATATCGGTGCGCCCCGGCATTGGGCGATTGAAGAAGAAAACTTTGCCGCCTCGTTAGCGGATTTATTGGCCTTGGCCATTGAACGGTCTTATCGGGCGAAAGCGGAACAAGAACGCGATCGCTTCTTTAGTCTCTCCCAAGACTTACTCTGCGTCATCGATTTTCAGGGACAATTTACCCAACTCAACCCCGCCTGGGAAAGAACCCTCGCTATCTCCACCGAACAAATGTTAGGCAAATCATTTCTGGAATTTGTCCATCCCGAAGACCGACCCAGCACCCAGACAGCGACAGAAAAACTGGTTTCTCAACAAGAAATCATTACCTTTGAAAATCGTTATCGCTGTGCCGATGGTTCTTATCGGTGGCTATTTTGGAACGCCACACCGGATCTGGAACGGGAATTAATTTATGCCGTAGTTCACGATATCACCTATCGCGTAGAAGCCGAAGCCGCCCTGAAGCAAGCCAACGAAGAGTTGGAAATCCGGGTAGAAGCACGGACGGCGGAACTACAAGAGGCGATCGCCTCCTTGCAAAATGCCAACAAGCAACTCCAAGATGAAATTATCTTCCGTAGAACCACCGAAGAAGCCCTGCGCTATTCCCGATCTCGCTTAAAAGACCAAACCCAAGAACTGCAAAACGCCTTAGATCAACTCCAACGCACCCAAATTCAACTGGTACAAAATGAAAAAATGGCCAGTCTCGGACAGCTTGTAGCGGGAATTGCCCATGAAATTAATAACCCCGTAAGTTTTATCTATAGCAATCTCGATCCCCTGAACCATTACATTAATGACTTATTGCACTTATTGAATCTTTACCGGCAAGAATATCCCCAAATAAACCCGATTATTGAAGAAGGAATCGCCGCCGTTGAGTTAGATTTCTTAGTCGAAGATATCCCGAAACTTTTAGAGTCCATGAAAAGTGGCGCCGATCGCATTAGAAAAATTGTCCTGTCTTTACGGAATTTTTCTCGCCTCGACGAAGCGGCCAAAAAACGGGTGGATATCCACGAAGGACTGGAAAGCACCTTATTAATTCTGCAAAACCAACTCAAAGAAATTCAGCTAGTTAAAAACTTTGGCGAATTACCCCCCGTTGAATGTTACTCCGCCCAAATCAATCAAGTCTTTATGAATATTCTCGCCAATGCGATTGATGCCCTTCAACAAAAATATCTCAACTCCAAAGAAAAACCAGCGCAAAATCTATCATCCGATGAGAATTTCCCTCAGATTATCATCGAAACCGAACAGATCCATGAATCTGTGAGAATTAGCATTGCCGATAATGGCTTGGGAATTCCCGAAAACATCCAAAACCGGATTTTCGATCCCTTTTTTACCACCAAACCTGTGGGCAGTGGCACCGGACTCGGACTCTCTGTGAGTTATCAAATTGTAGTGGAAAAACATCAAGGCAACCTTTTCTGTCATTCTGAACCGGGCAAAGGAACAGAATTTGTCATTATTCTCCCCCTGCGTTTACCGGATTAATTAATCTATGGGTGGGTAGGGGCGGGGGGTGTAGGGTGTAGGGGAAGAGGATGCATAGGATGCATAGGATGCATAGGATGCATAGGATGCATAGGAAAATTCTCTATTCTCTTTTCTCTATTCTCTTTTCTCTCTTCCCCCCACACCCTACACGACGGCGGCTTCTCCCTACACCCTACACCCTACACCCTACACGACGGCGGCTTCTCCCTACACCCTACACCCTACACGACGGCGGCTTCTCCCTACACCCTACACCCTACACCCTACACCCCGCTCCCCATTACCGATAAGGCAACGGATCCGATAAGCCCAATTCAGCAAAAGCCGCTAACCGCAATTGGCAGGAGTCACAGACCCCACAAGCTTTTTCCTCTCCGGCATAACAAGACCAAGTATGTTGCCAAGGGACGCCCAATTTATTGCCTAATTGAATAATTTCGGTTTTGTGCAACTCCAGTAAGGGGCTGATAATAGCGATCGCCTGTCCTTCGCGACCTTGTTTTGTCCCCAGACGAAACACTTCCTGCATCGCTTGAATGTAATCTGGGCGACAATCGGGATATCCCGAATAGTCCAAAGCATTGACCCCAATATAGACTCGTTCGGCAGCGATCGCCTCCGCATAAGCCAAAGCAAAACTGAGAAATATCGTATTTCGGGCTGGGACATAAGTCACCGGAATTTGACTTGCCATTTCCGAGAGCGATCGCCCTTCCGGCAAATCAATCCCATCATCGGTTAACGCTGACCCCCCCCACTGCCGCAAATCAAAGGTAATCACCTGATGGGCCACCACTCCTGCGACCCTCGCGATCGCTGCTGCCGAATCCAACTCGCGGCGATGCCGTTGTTGGTAATCAAACGAAATTGCATAACATTCACAACCATCGGCCTTCGCTTGATACAGCACCGTCGAGGAATCAAGTCCTCCCGACAATAAAATGACTGCTTTCACGGATTTTCCTGTTAATACATTACAAATAGATCGGAATCTTTGGGATATATTACCAATTACTGATTAATCACAACCACCTGATGCCTTGGGCGCTGCGGAAAAAATCAGCATAAATACTCATCAACCAGCCCATTAGTCCCTTTGCTTAATATTTATTCACAATAATAACCGTAAATACCCTCTAATTTGATGCAATTTGTATCTTTTTGCAAAATTACTTCATATCTTTTTTGGGAAAACTTCGCTATAGTAGAAACATCGATAAAAAATCAAAGAAATCAAAGGTAATTATTATGTCAACGATTCCTACATTTGAAAATAAACAACCCTTATGGCAAACCGTCGCCATCTTAACTTTAGGCTTCTGGCTCAGTGCTTTGCTCCTATTAGATGCGGTAATTATGCCCAGTATGTATGCCTCCGGCATGATGACTCAATCGGATTTTGCCTCAGCGGGTTATACAATGTTTTCAGTTTTTAATCGGATTGAATTAGTTTGTGCCGCCCTAGTTTTAACTGGACTTTTTACCACTTTAGCATTGCAAAAAGAAGGAGAAAATAAAAATTTAATCGCCATTATTTGCTCCCTGATGCTCATGGCTGTTGCGTTATTTGATACCTATGGCTTAACTCCTCAAATGAGTGCTTTGGGAATGCAGCTTAATCTGTTTGACCCCGCCGCCCCAGCCCCCGTAGTAATGAATCAAATGCACGCCGGTTATTGGGTTTTAGAAATGCTGAAATTAGGCGCTGGAACCATTGTCTTGGGCTGGTTTATCCACCACCATGAACATTTGATTTCTGAATAGGTAAATGATTCAGTAAATCTGTGAAATATTAAACAATAATCAACAAAAACCCCGGCTTTTTATCAAGCCGGGGTTTTGATTTTGGTGCGGAAACTTAACTTTCTGATTCCTCGTTTTCTGGCCAGAGTAACTTGACAGCCATGATAGCAAAACCAATGGCGGCGATCGCCTTCACTACACGAGTTGGCAACAGCAAAGCGGTTCCTTCTCCAAGTAAAACACCGATTAAAGTCGCCAATACCAAAGCCCCAGCGGTGCCCAAAAACACCGCATTCGGATGTTTAGAACTGCCTCCGAGGGCGATCGCGGCTAATTGACTTTTGTCGCCTAACTCCGCCAAAAATACCGTAATAAAACTCAGTCCCAAAAGTTGCCAATCCATAGTTTAGTTGTAATAATTAATGCAACACATCCCAAAGCAAGGTGGCGGAAATAAACAGCAACACCACTGCCGCCGAACGTTCTAAAGTTTTTGGGGACACACGAGTGGAGAGCCACTTTCCTAGCATCACCCCTAACAAACTCGTCGCAATCAAGGCACAAGCTGCACCCGCAAACACAACCCAAGGTTTTTCAGATTCAGCACTCATTAACAAAACCGCCAGTTGAGTTTTATCCCCAACCTCGGCAAAAAATATCGTTACAAAGGTTGAACCCAAAACCGCCACCGCACCAGGGTCAATGGTTGGGGTAAAGGGTTCGCTGGGTTCCGGATCCGTTTGCGGTTCCGGTAGATTTGACTGGGCGATCGCGGAGGAAGGGCGATCGGACTCAATGACATCAATGGCATCAGCCGCTGTAGCATCAGTCACCGAAACACTAGAAAATTTAGGAGATGTATTCACGGGCAATTGTATTTAACGCTAGGAATTGGTCATCTTACTGCATCCGATCTTCCCAGATTCTCACCGGAAATGGCAACCCATCAAAAAATAGTCTTACGGATTCAGGGGATACCGAATCAGACCGAATCAGCACAGCAGGCATCATCATGGATTTAAATGGATTTAATTGGATTTGCCATCACTGCCAAAATATTCCCGATAAAAACAAATTTTATCTTCGCGAACATCAAAAGAAACAGCGACGCGATTTTTATAAGGCTGTCCCCACATCGGCCCTTCATCCCGAAACTCAAAAACAACCGTATTTTCATTGCTGGTCACGCGATCTAAGGTGACTGTCAATCCCTCACTGTAAGCCTCGGAAGCATATTGAAAAAACTCTCGGGCTCGTTCTTTTCCTTGATTTAATCCGTGGAATTGACCCACAGGAAACCAAAAACTAAAATCATCGGTTAGCATGGCTAAAAAAGGTTCCCATTCTCCCGTGGCTAACCCTTGGGTAAAATGGTTAAATGCTTGGTGAGCAATGGTGAGAGTGTTTTGTGATTTTTCGCTCATTATGGCCACCATTGAAAGTGATAATTATTTAAACTAATTCTTAGTTTAAATAATTAATTAAATTATTTAAATGACTTAAATTACTTATACGAGATTTATTTGGGCTGATCTAGGGGCGCAATGCAAAGCACCCCAAGCGATCGCAATGTGCGGGGGCGCTTGGACGTAGCGCCCCTACCATGATTTTTTGTAAATGGTATAAACTCTCAGAAAATATCGCCCGCTCAGAACCCAGAAAAATTTCCCAGAAAAATGTCCCAAATTTACCGAAATCCTTAATCCTTCAAATCTAGGGATTCCAGCAATCCGTCACAAGCATCCATTAATAAATCAATGACGTGATTAAATCCTTCGGGGCCACCATAGTAAGGATCCGGGACTTCTTTCACATTATGGTTACGGCAAAAATCACACATCATTTTAACTTTATCCCGATATTTACTATGGGTATCTAAAGATAAAATGTCCCAATAATTATCGCGATCCATTGCTAAAATAAAGTCAAACTTTTCAAAATCTGATCCTTTAAATTGTCTGGCTTGACCTGTGAATTCCATCCCGCGTTTTTTTGCCGTTGACACCATTCTTTTGTCGGGAGGAGAACCAATATGATAACTGGAAGTACCGGCGGAATCACAGACAATGCGATCGCCCAAATTTCTCTCTTGAATCTTATGATTCATAATATTTTCGGCGGCGGGCGATCGGCAAATATTTCCTAGACAAACAAATAGTAACTTATACGGCATAATTTCCAGTAATCAACCTGATTTATTTTAGCAACTAAATTTGAGCCAATTCTCAAATAATTTTAATTTAATTATCCCCAAATAACTGGGTAAAGCCAGCATTTTTGATGACTGATGACTGATAATTGTGCAGAGCATCGGAAATCATCAAAAATGCTTCAACAATGCTTCAACAATGCTTCAACAATGCTTCAACAATGCTTCAACAATGCTTCAACAATGCTTCAACAATGCTTCAACGGAGTGAGTTCGGTCAAAATAAATCAGATGTATTTCGAGATCATCCCATCAAAAGATCGATCCCATATCCTGAAAAGGGATTTGAAGCCAAGACATTGCCTCAAAAGCATTTTGCCGGAACTCACTGCGATTGGGATTACAAGCCTGGGAGACTCAGCCCACCTGTCAGTTCTTCCATTTTCTCACGCATCGTCGTCGTAGACTTGATATAAGCGTCTTTCGCTGCTTGAGTCACCAGTTCAGAGACGACATCAGCACCTTCTCCCATGACATCTGGGGAGATTTCCACCCGGCGGGGTTCCTGGTTGCCACTGACGATGACTTTCACCAAACCACCGCCCGCTTCTCCGGTGACTTCGAGTTCATCCAAATCTTCCTGAAGTTTTTTTGCTCCTTCTTGTACTTGTTGGGCTTTTTTGAATGCTTCGGTCAGTTCTTTCATTTTTCCCAGACCGAAACCAAATCCCTGTCCTTGTCCTTTTGACATAATGAGTTTTTTCTCTTCGGAGTTTAAGGTTACATCCAGTTATTTTAACTTACTAAAGATCACAAGCTTCTTTTCATGCATATAAAACCAGCTATAGGGCGGTCAGATCGGGCTGATTCTAGAGACGCCGATCGGAATACTGCTCTAAATCTGAGGCATCCCGACGGCAAGGGTGGATCTCCCCAAGGGCGATCGCCAAAATCGGGTGAGTCGTTAAACGACTCACCCGATTTCTGGAGGCTAATGCTGACTGAATTGTGGGTAATAGCTACAAGCTTGAGAATCAAGCCGTAAACTGACCCAAGATTCTGACTTCCGGTTCTAACTTTACAGACCAATGGTTTTCCACTTGTTCTTGGACGTAAAGAATTAACCGATAGATATCCATCGCCTTGGCACCGCCACAGTTGAGAATAAAATTAGCATGACGCTCGGCAACCTGGGCAGAACCAATTTGATAACCTTTCAAACCCATTTGCTCAATTAACCATCCAGCCCCATGTTGACCTCCAGGGTTGCGAAACACACTACCACAACTGGGCAAATGATAAGGCTGAGTCAGCCGTCGCTGTTCCAACTGTTCTGCTGTAGTGGCAGTCACTTTCGCGGGATCGGCTCCAGGTTTGAGTTGGAAGGTCGCTTCTGTCACCAAGCGATCGCCCCCTTGCAACACCGAAGTCCGATAGCGATAACCCAAGTCTTTGAGTGACAACAATTCAACGGCTCCGTCTGGGGATAGGACTTGAGTATCCACCAGAATATCCGCCGCACAACTCCCATGAGCGCCAGCATTCATCACCACCGCACCGCCGACAGTGCCGGGAATTCCCACAGCCCATTCCAAACCTTCCCACCCCAACTCAGCCGCTTTCCAAGCTAGACGGGCGACCGACTGACCTGCGGCCACTCGGACTTGACCTGTTTCTAGATCAAAATGAGTGTGACGCAGACCTTTAGTGCCAATCACCAAACCCGGTAAACCGCGATCGCTTACGAGTAAATTCGATCCAGCACCGAGCAAAGTAATCGGCAATTGTTGTTCCGTAGCCCAAGCGAAACTTTGTTTAAGTTCTTCGAGGTTTTTGGGTGAAACATACCATTGGGCAGGTCCACCTACTCGGAAGGAGGTTAAAGGGGCTAGTTTCACTTGCGATTTCAAGGGACATTTAGTTCCAGGCAAGTACATCGATTCTGGTTGTGTGTTGGTGGGAACACCGATCGTGGGATTTACCACCCGCCTCGTCTGATAAGAAACAGTCATAATATCCAAGTATTTCAATTAACAGCTGAACTAACAGCTACTTCATTTTTAGTGCAGATGCGAGCGATCGCATCTCTAACAGTTTGTTTTAGGCAGCTTTTGCGATCGGATTCAGGGGATGATTAGGAGCAAGAACCAGCAGGGTGACAAAGCTCCATTTCCTGATAATACGCCATCAACTCAGGAATGATCTGATTTAAATTACCAGCACCCAGAAATAATGCTAAATCCCCTGGAACAAGTATTTTTTGGAGCAACTGAGACACCAACGGCAAAGAAGGTTGATAATGTACGTTCTGATGAACTGTTTTAATGATATCAGCAACATTAGCACCGCTCATGTTGTGGACATTTTTTTCCCCAGCGGCATAAATATCGCTGACCACGACCACATCTGCCGCTTGTAAAGATGCAGCAAATTCTGGCAGAAATGCTTCAGTTCGGCTGTAACGGTGGGGTTGAAAAATGGCCACAATCCGCTTTTGCCGAGATAATGGACTGCTGACGTGCAGTTGTGCTGCCTTCAGAGTGGCGCGAATTTCACTGGGGTGGTGGGCATAATCATCAACAAACAGAATATTGTGGTATTCACCGCGATGCTCAAAGCGACGACGGGCACCCTGAAAAGAAGCGATCGCCTCACTAATTACGGCAAAATCCAAGCCTAGGTGACGACTGACCGCGACCACGGCCAGGGCATTACTCAAATTATGTTCACCCAGCAAAGGCACAAACAATTCACCTAATATTTTACCGCGTTCCCAAACCTCGGCGGTGGTGCCATCGGCACCATAAACTACCGAAGACACGGTGTAGTCGGGGTTAAAATCTGGGTTCAGACCGTAAGAAATCTTCGGTTTAATTTGTTCTCGCACCGTGGAACAGTCAATGCATCCCACCAAATCAGTACAGCGATCGCGAAACACCTGAAAAATCTGGATCACTTCTTCGAGGCTTTGATAATGATCTGGATGATCCAGTTCAATATTAGTAATCACGCCAATTTTGGCGCCAAACTTGACCAAAGATCCATCAGACTCATCCGCTTCCGCGACTAAAAATCGCCCGGTTCCGGCATAGGCATTGCCGCCCCAAGTATTGACCTCCCCACCCACGACAATGGTCGGATCCAGACCCGCCTTAAACAGGACATGGCTAATAGCGCTACTGGTAGTGGTTTTCCCATGAGTTCCGGCTACAGCAATACTTTGAGACTCCTGAATCAGGGCTGCCAACAAATCCGATCGGTGAAAAATCGGGCAGCCTAAATTGACCGCAGCTTGGTACTCAGGATTATCAGAGGCGATCGCTGTAGAACAAATCACCTGGGGCAAGGCACTATTCGCGGGTTTCGCTTCCTTCGATCGGGTCTGGGAATGTCCGTTTCTGCCGTCAGCATTTACCGCGACTGGAGATCCGTTGTCTCCTAATCCCTGGAGTCTAGAAACGAAAAATTCTAAATTACTGGCATCTTGACGCCAAAATATATGAGCGCCAATTTCCTGGAGTCTTTCAGTAATATGGCTCGGACGAATATCCGAACCATACACTGGCAAATTCCGTTTAGCTAGAATATAAGCCAGGGCTGACATTCCAATTCCGCCGATGCCGAGAAAATGAAAAGGTCTACCGTTCAAATCGATTGAATTTGACATTTTAGCTCCTTGCACGCCACACCAATAACACGCGATATCATACCAATAATTGTTTTTCTCGGTTCAACTCCGCCATCATAGTTCAGTCATCACCGTAGGAAGATCCAGCCTCCATCAGCTTGAGCAATATCTTAAACGTTTATACGAGGACTGTGCTGCCATTTCCTGAACATTTTTAAATTTCTGGTTCTACAGTAACTTTAAAAACAGCTTTTATCCAACCCTGTCCTGAATGGGAGTTTTTACGATCGCAAAAAGCCCAATCCCTTAGCCAGCTATCTGCTTATTCTAATCCACTTCGATCGCTCGGCAACAAACCACTTTCCTTGGGGTCAAAGTCGGGGAATTTGTTGTGCAACGAGGGATGAAAACGCCAGATAAATATGCATTTGAGTCTACAGGATACCGATTGGCTCACCAATTCACTGTCACCAGAGAACAGATGGGAGCATTCTTGCTTGACCTAACATATATACAAAACCTATATTTTTTAAGTTTTTTCATTAGTTTATCTACGGTTTGACGGATCAAAGTTCGATCGGCTATCTCCGACAGACTGCAACTGAGACTCAATGTTTCTGAATTATGCTCCATCGAGAGAGAAACATTCCGGCGTTCCGGCGATCGCCTGTCGTGAAATCAAGCATCATATGCAAAGGCGATCCCCCTAGTGCGGCAGTCTCCAAAGTAAAAACTGAAAAATACGAGAGTCAAAACTACCAAATGAATATGCATGCGATCGACGTGGTTGGTTGAGTTGGTCAGCCTTTGCGGTATGATCTGGGTCATTACTGAATCTTGACTTTTCTGGAATTATCCGAGGCTGATGCTAAACAAGCTCACCCGACTTAGACGGGAGAATTGTGCATATAACTATGGGAATTAACCCATTCAGGATAAAATCCTGAATCAGGTGCGGATTTAACTGTCTGATTATTTAATCTCTGATTGTTTGAGGTGACTTGTGTGGATCTCGTCAAAAGGACTCCCTACCACCTGTTAAATTTCAGCAGGAAGTAGAGAAACGTGGCGCAAAACACCAAAGGAATCGGCAGAAGAAATCCAGGGATAGGGGACATCAGCCCTAAATTTCAGAAGCAAGCCAGATCATATCGCTCACAATTAATCAAACACAACAGTAGCTTCTGGCTAGTTGTGGATAGGGAAGTATAAAAATTTAGGAGGTATCTAGTGGTTAGAGTCGCGATTAACGGTTTTGGACGGATTGGACGTAATTTTCTGCGCTGCTGGCTCACCCGCACTGATAGTCAACTCGAAGTGGTTGGAATCAATGACACTTCAGACCCAAAAATCAACTCCCATCTGCTCAAATACGACACCATGTTGGGTAAGTTGAACGCTGATATCAGTGCGGATGAGAACTCCATTACGGTCAACGGCAAGACGATCAAATGCGTCTCCGATCGCAACCCCTTAAACTTGCCCTGGAAAGACTGGGATATTGACTTAATTATCGAATCTACTGGGGTGTTTGTCAGCAAAGAGGGCGCCTCCAAGCATATTGAAGCGGGAGCCAAGAAAGTCCTGATTACTGCTCCTGGAAAAGGGAGTGGCGTCGGCACTTATGTGATGGGGGTCAACCATCACGAGTACACCCACGAAGAGTACGCCGTTCTGAGCAACGCCAGTTGTACTACCAACTGCTTGGCGCCAATCGTCAAAGTCCTCCACGAGCATTTCGGCATCATCAAAGGCACCATGACCACCACTCACAGCTATACCGGCGACCAGCGTCTCTTAGATGCCAGCCACCGGGATGTGCGTCGGGCCCGGGCTGCCGCGATGAACATTGTTCCCACCAGCACTGGGGCGGCTCAAGCCGTGGCTTTGGTTTACCCAGCGGTGGCCGGAAAACTCAATGGGATTGCCTTGCGGGTTCCTACTCCCAATGTGTCTGTGGTAGACTTCGTAGCCCAAGTTGAGAAGAAAACCTTTGTGGAAGAAGTCAATCAAGCCCTGCATGATGCCGCCCACGGTTCCCTGAAAGGAATTCTCGGATATACCGATGAACCTTTAGTTTCCAGTGATTACAAAGGAACTGATGAGTCTTCTATCGTAGACTCCAGCCTCACTTTGGTCATGGGTGGAGATATGGTGAAAGTGGTCGGCTGGTACGACAACGAATGGGGTTATAGTCAGCGGGTGGTTGACCTGGCTGAACTGGTGGCCCAAAAGTGGGTCGCTTAAAAATTGCTTAAAAAAGATTTGAGCTTTCTAGAGATTTGCTGACCAGTGACCTCTCTAGAATTTGAAATGCTCAAATCCTTTTTGACCAGTTAAAGATTCTATATGATTAACACCGGCGCTGTGGACTAAACAGACGCCGGTTTCTTTTGTGATGGTGCCGATAATGGCACTCATCGGACCCAATGTTTCCACCAATGCCCGGGCAGTGGCTGGGGGTAAACAGAGGACGAGTTCAAAGTCTTCACCTCCGTATAAAGCCCACTCTAGAGCTTTTGCCGGTGGCACCCAGTCTAACAAGGCCGGGAGTATTGGTATTTTCTCCGCCTCAATTATTGCTCCTGTGCCACTGGTGGTGGAAATTTGGTAGACTGCATCCGCTAGACCATCGCTGCTGTCCATGCCACTGACCCGGATCGACGCTCCATCGCTCTGAGTTAAGGATAACAAAATTGGCAAAATGTCCAGTCTGGGGATGGGGCGTTGATGCGATCGCACCAAAACTTGATAGTTTTCCGGGGTGAGTTGACCTTTTAACTCTGGGTTGAGCAGCAGTTCTAAACCAGCCCGCGACCCTCCATGTGCCCCAGTCACCACTATCGCATCTCCCGGTTGAGCCGTTGACCGCCGAATCACCTGTTTTGGCGACCCTTGCCCCAACGCTGTAATCGAAATGGTAATCACCGATGACCGCACCACATCCCCACCCAGAATCGGCGTGTGATAACGATTCAGGCAACTGACCATTCCCTGATAAAGTTCTTCCACCCAGCGGACAGGGGTTTGCCCTGGCAGTCCCAAGCCCACGGTAATGCCAATGGGTGCGGCGCCCATTGCTGCCAAATCCGATAAGTTCGCAGCAGCGGCTCGCCAACCGGCATCTTGGGCCGAAGTGGTGCGATCGCTAAAATGGACTCGATCCACTAACACATCGGTGGTCACGACCAGGTTTTCGCCGCGATCGGATTTCCAGGCGATCGCCGCTCCATCATCCCCAATAATCTCTGAGGGACAAAACTGGTGTAATCGTTGCAAAAGTCCCTGTTCGCCAATCTCGGCAACTTTCAGGGAATCTACATTATTGTTAACCATTACCAATTCCGCCGAATTTATTTAATTAAATTTTTCTTATTTTGATGTAATTAACATAAAAATGTTTGATTTATTTTAGCATAAATAAAAATAAAATTACCAAAAATTAACCAATCAATTTTTATCATCAATAATTGATATATCAATTATTGATTTCCTTGATGAAGTTTAGGAAAACGATAAAAAAAATCGCCATCAGCATCGACTTCTAAAGTAGCATCAAACGCTTTGGCTTGATGTTCTAAGTAGGCGCGAGTTACTTCCGCGTCCACTCTAGCAGTGGTGGCCAATTGAATCAGCGTAATGTGACCATTTTCTGATTCTAAAAGCTGATAAAATGCCTCATCAAGTCTTTGCATAATATTTTTTTTACTGATGGTATTCGATAGGAATAGAAATGATAATACTCCTATTCCGAACGCTACTAAAAATTCTAAAATTGGCATAGTATTTCTCTCTTGGTAGTAATAGATTAAATTCAATATTTTAAGCAATTGAAACCATTGAGACAATAATCATTATATAATAAAGCGATCGCTCCTTTGGTTCATTATAGCACTTCTCGGAGTTATGAAGTACCAAAAAAATTTGTCATTCCCGCGCAGGCGGGAATCCAGAAAACCTCTGTAATTCATCCAATAAGAAGCGCTATATCTCATACCAAATCCGGTTCTCCTGTACGGGCGATTCGCTTTCTCGCCCATACGATTCCCTCGCATGAGCTATGCGAGGGAATCACCTAAAACGCTTCTTGATTCCCGCGAAGGCGGGAATGACATATGGCTTGATAAACTGGTTTTGACAACCGTATTTGGTATCATCAGGCTTCAGGATTTCCACAAAAAAACCCGTTTTTTTTAACAAACGGGTTTTTTTGTGACTAATCGCCGGGAATCTCCCTTTAGGGAAAATCAGAAGTTTTCCAGGGCGAAATCGTCAATGATATCTGAGGCAATGTCTGAGGCAATGTCTGAGACAATGTCTGAGGCAATATCTGACATATCCTGCTTAGATACTTTGAGGAGACTGTAAATTTTCTGCCCCTTCAATGACTTTGGCCGAGAGAATTTTATCTCCCCGTTTCAGTTTCTCCAAAACCTCTTTACCTTCGGTGACAAAGCCAAAAACGCTATAGCGTCCATCGAGTAAATTCAAACCAGCGGGAGTCAATTCTGGTTCAAACAAGAAAAAGAAAAACTGTGAAGAACCACCATCTGGTTCTTCTTCCGGTCTAGCCATTGCTAAAGCCCCATAAGCCGAGAAAGGAAGAACCGGCTTTTCCCGATATAGACCGGCATCTTCTAAGGTAATGCCATAAATCGGCTTATCGTAGCCTCGGAGTAAAATTTCCAAAGGAATATTGCGATATTCGCCAGTTTTTGGATCGATAAACCCTTCTTCTTTTCCCGGTGGATCTCCGGTTTGGAGGACATAAGAACCCTCGGCGCGAGTAAATTCTAAACCGTCATAGAAACCGCGTTGCACCAGATCCACAAAATTACCCGCTGTAACCGGGGCACTGTAACCATCTACAACCATTGTTAGGTAACCGAACTCAGTTTCCATCTGCACCGTAGCGCGACCTTTTAACTGGGGTAGATGACTATATTCTGAAGGAACTTCAAAGGGAAATTCTTTCACCATTAATGACTCAATTTCACCCACCAAGTCTAAAAGTTGATTTCGCGCTTGCTGAGTGCTGGGTTTATTTTCAGCCACAACCGCTGTGCGTAACGAGTTGAGGTCTGCTTGGATTTGAGCAATCAGAGCCTGGGCTTCAGCTTGTTTCGCTTCGGGAATATCTTGGAGAATTTGATCGTCCTGAGTTTTCAGGATGACTTCTACCTTTGAGATATAGCCCTCGATGGGTTTCCAGCGTTTAGCCCGCAGTTCGTCGGAGATACTTTCCAACAAGCTTTGGATTTTGCGGATGGGTTGATTGTCAATGGGTAAAGCGTAGCGTAACAGAGCTTTGGGATTGGTAATCGCATTTCCCGGTGGCAAAATGCTTTCACGCTTCTGAGGGGTTTGGCTACTGCCAGAGTCCCACCAAGCGGCAGCACTAAGACCGATGGATAAGTTGACTAGCAGCAGGAGCAATAGGCTAGTTTTCAGCCAACTTTTTAATAAATTTGTGATTTTTTTGCTCGAAAAAGGCATGGATTGGTTTTTGAGATCAACAAAGGCGTCTATGAAATCTTCCCACACCGCGCCGGTCGATTCATGGAATTCGGTGGATTATTCTGGCAAAATCTTGGCGATCGCCACCATTAGTCACCATTATTGGTGATTCTTGGTGATTCTTGGTGATTCTTGGGGGCTGAATGACTCCCGTTTTTCGATTTTATAACAAATTTTTAATAATTAATCGGTAATAATAGCCAAAAAACATTAAGTAGGTTAAATGAGTAATCGTGTACGCTCGCGGTACAATAAAATGCCGATTGTTCTCCCCTAGATAAAATTAATGATTTCCAGTAACGATTTTCGACCAGGCGTCACGATTGAATTAGATGGGGCGGTTTGGCGGGTGGTAGAATTTCTCCACGTGAAGCCCGGTAAAGGTTCTGCCTTTGTGCGAACCAAGCTAAAAAACGTGCAGAGTGGGAGCGTTGTTGAGCGGACGTTCCGCGCTGGGGAAACTGTCCCTCAAGCCACCTTAGAAAAACGTACCATGCAGCATACCTATAAAGAGGGCGAACAGTTCGTCTTTATGGATATGGAAACTTACGAAGAAGCCCGCTTGAATCCAGACCAGATTGGAGATCGCGTTAAGTATCTCACAGAAAGTATGGAAGTGAATGTGATTACCTGGAACGGCCAAGTCCTAGAAGTGGAACTACCCAATTCTGTAGTTTTAGAAGTGACCCAAACCGATCCAGGAGTTAAAGGTGACACGGCAACAGGTGGCACCAAGCCCGCGATTGTTTCCACAGGCGCTCAAGTAATGGTTCCTTTGTTTATTTCTATTGGCGAGCGGATCAAAATTGATACGCGCAATGATAGCTACTTGGGTCGTGAATAATCAGCCGCTTGGCTTGTGATTCATTGCTTGTGATTCAGTAAATGTTTAGAGTAAGGCGATCGGCAGGCCGCGAGGCTGGCACTCGGAATCAGTTGAGTTTAAGCATCGACGCTGATGTTTGCTCATCAGGGCGAAAGCCACAGAATTGTTTGATCTCCGAAAGCCAGAACTTTTCCCGCTCACCGATCGATCGCGCCATATGAAGGGGTCAAATCAACTGTGGAATTGGACTTAAACCAACTCCGAGAGCTAATCGCCGCTTTAGATCAAACTGATATTTCCGAGATGATCTTAAAAAGCGGCGATTTGGAACTCACGGTGCGTAAAGGGATTGCTGATGGGGAACGAGTCTTTCCTCCGGTGGCTCCCAAGTTACAAATTACAGATAAAGTGATGGGTGTTCCAGAAGATATCTCTTCTGTTTCTGGGGCAACGGTTCCCGCAACACCCATTTCGCCCATGCCTTCGGCGGCGGCTGGCGAACCGAGCCTGAAAGCAGGTGCCTCATCTCCAGGCACCCCCGCCGCACCCCCATCCCTAGACAATAAGTGGGTAGTGGTGACTGCCCCGATGGTGGGTACTTTCTATCGCGCCCCAGCCCCAGACGAGCCTCCTTTTGTCAAGGTTGGCGATCGCGTCAGCATTGGTCAAACGGTCTGCATTATTGAAGCAATGAAGCTGATGAATGAGATCGAGGCCGAAGTGTCTGGTCAAGTGATGGAAATTGTGGTTGATAATGCCCAGCCGGTGGAATATGAGCAAGTTTTAATGCGGATTCAACCGGATTAATATCAATTGACTATTTAAGAAATCACCTCGGTATTGATTCGATCTGCCGGGGTGGATTGATTTTTTTAGGGCTGATTTTTGGCCAGAGTCTATCAATATGCTGAATTCTGACGAATATTTATTACTTGATTGTTATAAAAACGATCGATGCTATAATTTGCCCGTGGGTACTTTGAGATAAACTTGCATGAAAGGAACGCCGCCTGTTCCCCCAGAAGTGATTCAACACGTGGCTGAATATTTCAGCATTTTGAGCGAGCCAATGCGTCTAAAGCTCTTAAATTTGCTGCGCGATGAGGAAAAATGCGTGCAAGAGTTAGTCGCCGCCACTGAGACCAGTCAAGCGAATGTTTCCAAGCATTTGAAAGTGATGCTACAAGCGGGAATTTTGACCCGTCGTAGCGAAGGAACTTCTGCTTATTATCGAGTAGAGGATCCCCTAATTTTTGAATTATGTAAGTTAGTTTGCGATCGCCTCGCTTTGAGGATTGAACAGCAGGCTCGCCATTTTCGCAACATCAGCCTCAATGGAAAATAATCAGGGCGCTTTCTTCAAGCGCCCTTAATTCCCTCGCGATTTTTGATCGCCATTACCGAAAATTGTTTACGGTTGAAACTCAGATTCAAATATCTGCCGAGTCAGCGGTTGAGGGACTTCCAATCCTTCACCCCCTAAAACTGTTAGGGGTTCACCGGCTACGGAAATCCACACGGGAGCATTCGGATCTAAACTGGTAGCGGTGTAAAGCACCTGCTGGAGTCTACCAATCATGGAGTTACTGCCACCGCCATCTTTAAATTCTTGGGACAAATCAACATGAATCCCATCAGGTTTAACGGTCAGGCTACGCAGTTGAGTCCCTTGAGGAATATTGCTGAAAGCGTCAGACTGATTCTCCTGGTTGCTAAGTAACTGCTGAAATGCCCCGGTTAATATTTCTGCGGGTTCAGATTTCCCCTGCATCTTGATGGGCACCGGCACCAGTTCAGATTTGAGACCGTTATCTTTCAACAGATAGATGTCTACCGATTTGCTGGCGTTGGGGGCGCTGGCATTGGTGTTGGGGGCGATCACTTCTGGGGGCACCGTTGTTGCTTGATTGTTCGGTGTCACTGATGGTTGCGATGTTTCCACCGGGTTTGGTTTGGTGACGGGAGACTCGGATTTCTGAGAAGTCCAGAGCCATCCAGCGGTGGCGCCACCAGCGATTAATACGAGGGCAGAAATACCCGCAAGAAATTTGAAGTCGGCAGGTGTTTTATTAATTTTTTGTTGCTCTTCCATTTCTGGTTTTTTCTCCTTTGGGATGGCACAGAATCTAGGGTGGGAATTTAAATTAGTATTCAGTCAAAGCGCCTTGCATTCCCAGTATAAATATCAAGCTGTGAGAATTATGGCAGCGATCGCTAATTTCAAATCTCACGTTTCAAATATCACGTTACATTATAGCAATATGCTGAGAGAACTGGTAAATAATACAAAGCTTTTCGATCCGCATCCTGAAAATTTCATCGCTGATTCAGAGTGGCTGCTACTTTGGCATTATCGATCCGCAGAAAACTGACAATCTCTATTTGTTCGCCATTCATATTTAACTGGATCACTCGCGCTTGGAGTCCTTGGGAGTCAAAAGAGGTTAAATCCAGCTTTTGATTCACGAATTTAGCGAGCACCCGACTTATATTAGCTGGGGCTTCCTCATCATTCAACCACAGCTTTGGGTTAACCAAATTTATTTTAGATCCCTCGACTACCCTTACCTCTGATTCTATCCTCACTGTTAAGCGATCGTTGTCTCTTTGATCTTGAATTTCTGCTTGCAAGCTTAATCGATTTTCTCCTAAAAAATCAATCTCAGGATTTACCAGTTGATACCGTTGTAACAGTGATTCTGCTTCCGTGCCCTCGCTAAATGTCCCTTGACCCTGACGGAGTTGTTCTAATACCGCAGGCGATCGCAGGGCTTGATTTAAGTCTGCCTCCGTAAGCACTAACCGGATCGCCCCTTGTAAAGGTTGGCGCAGAAATTGCGGCACAGACCCTTGATTTTCTGCCCGCAAACGTTCCAGATCCACGTCCAAGGGATCCGTTTCAAATTCTATGGTGTCAATCCGAAATTCTGGAGTTAGGTATAACCCACGACCGGCAAACCGCAGTCGGTCTATTTTGCCTTGGAGTAACTGATAATTGGGAGTATTATCTACTCGGACTTCTAATTCTTCCGCTGCGTAAAGTTGATCCAGGACAGCTTTTTCCGCAACGCGATCGAAAACAGCCCCAACTGGGGAAACCAAGGTAAGCAGACCGGAAACGATAATGTTGATAATTTGCATAAATTCAATGGCGTTTTTGCCAGTGGGTTTACATCATTTTATAACAAAATGGAAACTCAATGCAAAGTCTAGGCACTGTGTATATACTGTCTATAATATAGGTAGAGGGTAAACCTGGTGTTTTTTGGGCTTGTTTTGCCTTGAAATTAGTTTAATTTAAATTAAATAAGTGAATATAAATTATTCTAGCCTAGAATAATTTATATGCTCATATTTTAAATTATATTCAATATTTTTTAAAGCTTACATAATATTTAGTAGGGATATACTATTATGGTAGTGCGATAATTACACAGATCGATTAGATAATATGATTATTAGTGCCAGCCGACGGACTGATATTCCTGCCTTTTACCATCAATGGTTTATGAATCGCATTCGTGCGGGCTACTGCCTGGTGCCTAATCCCTTTAATCGCCAGCAAGTTTCCCGGATTGATTTAACTCCAGAAAATGTAGAAGTTATCGTTTTCTGGACGCGCAACCCGAAACCTTTGTTGTCATCCTTACGAGAGTTAGATGAACGGGGATATAAATATTATTTTCAGTTTACAATTATGAATAATCCCCGGTTTCTAGACCAGAATAACATTCCCTGGGAACGGGCGATCGCCACATTTCACGAATTAGTCCAGGCGATCGGCTACCGCAAAGTTATTTGGCGCTACGATCCGATTGTTTTTAGTTCGGCAACCGATATCGAGTTTCATCTTCAGCAATTCGGCGATATTGCCGATAGATTATTCCCCGCCGCTACTCGGTGCGTTTTGAGTTTTATGGATCGGTACGCTAAAAATAATCCTCGTCTGAAAACAATTGAACGAGAACAAAATATTAAAATTATTAATTTTGCAGATATCCCGGAAGTCAAGGACAAGTTTTTGCCAGAAATATCAAAAATTGCCTATAAATATGGGATAAGGCTTTTTAGCTGTGCGGAATCTTGTGATTTATCCGCCTATGGCATTCAGCATGGTAAATGTATCGATGATGATTATATTAAGGAGGTGTTTGACATAGACGTGAATCATCAAAAAGATCCGGGTCAACGAGAAGCTTGTGGTTGTGTCCAAAGCCGAGATATTGGTATGTATGATACTTGCTTGTTTGGCTGTCAGTATTGCTATGCAACGACCAGTTTTGATCGCGCCCGCGAAAATTACCGAAAACACGATCCTAACTCACCTGTTTTAGTGGAATAGTCGCATATTTGAAAATTTTTAATTAAGTTGGGCGATCGCAGAATATTCTACATATTTGCAATTCATTTGAACTAATAAATTTAGATTAATTTTATACTCAAATAATTTTGTGTAAACTGATAAAAAGACACTGGATATCTTTACTCCGAGGGACTAACCTACCTTTACTGGTCAAAAGATGTTTTTTAATAATTTGTGGCAGATTTGGGCAAGCTTTAATGTTAAGGTTATCAATTGGTGGGCAATATATTTCAAAGTCACCTCTATTTTTTACTTTTTTTTCCAATTCATCAACGATGGTGACATTTTGACTGTAATTGCATAAGTCTATAATCACCATCGCCCCTCCCACAGGAATTTCATCTAACAAAAAATTCAAATTAAATTGAACTGTGTATACATTATAAATCTCATTTAGGCAATTTTGAAAAACAAATAACCGGCTTCTTTTAATGCTCTGCTTAACTGACTGAAGCGAATTAAATTCACATAAATCCAGGTAATTACTATTTACTGTTAAATCTCCATACCAGTATTCGGGGACAATAAATTTCTCAGTAATCTCTCTGCTTAAAGACCACTGAGCGCCAGCAAGATCATATACATTTACCACTAATTTTTTGATAAATTGATAATTTTCTGACAATAGTTTACTTAACCCAACTATTTCTGGACAAGGACCAGCGCCAAACAAGCATACTTCTAGGGTTTCATCTGTGAAGCATTTAAATAGATTTTGACGATGAATCATTTCTAATATTTGGTAATTCATGTAAGCATAGTGGGGATAATAACGGATTAAATAAGCGGCTTGAATTGACGGCTCCCCATAATTGACTTGAACCTGATTGAATCTATAAGCAGACCACAATTCTTCTGCCGCTGGTTGGAGTGATTCTAAATAATTTTCAAATGTTTTGTGTTTTTGGGGGTCATAAAAAACTAGCGATTTCTCTAATCCCTCTAAAATGTAATTGTATAATCCGGTACTCTTAATGGGTTTATCTTTAGGTTTAACCCAACGTTTAGCCGGGATTTTTTTCTCTTTAGTTTCCAGATTGAAGATTACATCTTGCAGAGTGTCTCGCTGGAGTTTTAGAGAATTAATCTCTTCTTTTAGCCGGTCGATCTCTTTTAGTTTTGCGTTGACTTATTGTTCAACTTTTGTTTTAGAACGAGTTTTATTATTAATGACTTTGACCAGGTTGGTCTTTTTCTCTGTCAGGCTTGATATTTGACTTTCCAGGCTTTTTACTTTTTCGGTCTGTCCCTGAAGCTTTTGACGTTCTTTTTCTGAGACTTTGCTTAAAACCAACCCACTACTCAGGGTGCTAATGGTGGCGATCGCACCGATCGCCGCACTTTTAGTCACATTTTTCTCGACAACTAAGCCGCAGCTAAAAGCAATAGTAAAACTTAAGGTTCCCAGTAAAAGTAAATTTTTCACAGCCGAATGATGATTTAGCGGAATAACTTCCATCTTACCAGAGAGAGGCGAATCTCAAAACCAGCGATCGCCCTTCAGACCGAATTCGGGAATCACTTACTGACCATAGCAGCACATGAAATTGATAATTTATCACAAATTAGCCCCTCTTTTTCCCCCTTTTTTTAGCTTTTGACGGGTGGTTATGAAAAAAGCGATCGCCTACCAACTTGGTAAAGACAATCGCGCCATGTTTCGCACTTTTATACTCTGGAATAACCAGACAGGTTTTAGCTTGCTTCCGTTGATGATTCAGGTCTGAAAAAAGAACTGATTTCTACAACGGCTGGCTTTGGTTTTGGCATCAATTGTTTGCCAAATTTGGCATATAAAGCCGGAATGACTAATAATGTCAACGCCGTGGAAGTAAATAAACCACCTAAAACCACGATCGCTAAGGGTTGTAAAATTTCATTTCCAGCGCCACTGGCGATCGCTAATGGTAACATTCCTAAAGCGGAGGTTAAAGCGGTCATCAGAATGGCATTGACTCGTTCTAGAGAACCATTAATAATTACATCTTTCAGGGGCATTCCTTCGGCGAATTTTTGGTTATAGTTATCGACTAATAACAAACCATTTCGCACCGCAACCCCAAACAAGGTAATAAATCCGATTAAAGAGGCAACGGAAATCACGCCACCAGTCAAAATAATGGAAACAATCCCACCAACTAAAGCCAAAGGTAGGTTAATCATAATGGCGATCGTGGCGGAGAGTGATTTCACCGAAAAGAACATTAAGACTGTAATAACGATCGCCGCTAAAATGCTATATAATAATAAATTATTAGTAGCATTTTCTTCTGCCTCAAATTGTCCACCGTATTGGATAAAATAACCATTGGGTAGTTGGATTTTTTGTTGAATTTGCGATTGAATATCGCCCACCACACTGCCTAAGTCACGCCCTTGGACGTTGGCAGAAACTACAATTAAGCGAGACACATTTTCCCGATTTACTACATTGGCTCCCATGCCATATTCCACTTTGGCAACGGTACTCAGGGGAATGATTTGTCCCGTGGGAGTGCTAATGGGAATAGCGCGAATCGCATCAAGATTATTTCGGGCTGATTCTGATAAGCCCACCACAATATTAATTAATTGTTGATTTTCCGGTACTTGGGAGACGATTCGACCGTTGAGGGCGGTTTCGACTACATCAGAAATATCCGCCATGCTTAAACCATAGTTGGCTGCGGCTGCGCGACTGTACTGAATTTGTACCTGACGAATGGGTAATTGCGGTTCAAGTTGCAAGTCTACCACTCCAGTAATGGGCTGAATTGCATCTCTAACTTGTTCGCCAATTTTCCGTAATTCGATTAAATCAGAACCAAATATTTTGATGGCGATCGCACTTCTCACCCCGGATAAAACCTCATCCATCCGGTGAGAAATAAATCCGCCAATATTAGGCGCAACTCCCGGTAACTTGAGGAATGTTTCCCGCAGTTGTTTAATACTAGCTTCTCTCTTTTCCAGGGCGCGATCGCTCAGTTCCACATCCACATGAGCCATATTCACCCCAGCACCGTCAGCATCTCCGGGGGCGCGTCCAGCCCGCACTTGCACCCATTCATAGAGAGGATTATCTTGAATTAAATTAGACAATGCCATCCCAGCGCGATTGGTCATTTCCAGGGAAACTCCAGGAAACAATACCATCGAATTTACTAAAGATTTTTCTTGAAATTCTGGCAAAAACACCCTTCCTAAAGATGGCACGATCGCGCAAGTAGCGACTAATCCCGCGAGTGCCACACCGAGAATAATTTGAGGAGTTTTTAACGATAGATTTAGCAACGGACGATATAAGCGTTCGGCCCATTGTGAAATCAACGTGCCTTCTTGTGGCAGGGTTTGGTTGGCTAACAAAATAGCACAAAGTGCTGGAGAAAGGGTCATGGCGACGAAAGTAGACGCACAAATCGAGAGTAAATAAGCCAAACCCATTGGGGCAAAAATGCGTCCTTCCACCCCGGTCAAACTAAAAATTGGTGCAAAGACAACCACGATAATTACCGTGGAAAAAATTACGGCTAAACGCACTTCTACCGATGTGTCATAAACCACTTGAAAGGGATGTTTTGGATTGCCCTGGGCTTGATTTTTTCGCAGTCCGCGATAGCAGTTTTCCATATCTACGATCGAATCATCCACCACTGAGCCGATCGCCACCACTAAACCGCCTAATGTCATGGTATTAATGCCCAAGCCAAAGGCTTTCATCAACATTAACCCAATCAATAAAGATAGGGGAATTGCGCTCAGAGTAATCGCCGCCGTGCGCCAATTCATCAAAAACAGCAGCATAATTACGGACACAATAATAGTCCCTTCTAACAGAGAACCACTGACATTTTGAATCGCCGTATCAATAAAATTAGACTGGCGAAATGTCCGTACAAGCTGCACATCTGGGGGAAATGTCCTCTGCAAAGATGCCATCACCGTTTCTACGGCTTTCGTAACCGTCGGCGTATCCACATCGGGCTGTTTATTAATCATCAGCACCACCGCAGGCTGGCCATTAAAACTGGCATCCCCGCGTTTTAAGGCATTGCCGGTTTTCACCTCTGCCACATCTTTTAAGAGAATCGGTTGGTTATTTTCGACTTTGACAACAGACTGTTGCAAATCTTCAATCGATTTGATTTGCCCCATACCCCGCACCAATAACTCTTGACCGCCACCAATGAGAAAGCCGCCCGGAGCATTGGCATTGGCACTTCTGGCGGCATCGGTGACTTCGGTAAGGGAAACATTCAGCGATCGCAGCTTTGCGGGATCGACTAAGACCTGTTCCTGCCGTTCATCTCCCCCATAAACCGTGACTTGAGAGACTCCCGCTACAGAAAGAATTTGATTACTCAGGGTGACTTCCACAAGACGGCGCAAATCCATTAACGAAGTTTGCCCTTGTCCATTAACAGTGAAGGCGTACTGCAAAATTGTCCCCAAAGGCGAAACCAGGGGCGAAATTTCTGGCGGATGCGTTCCCTCTGGCAGTTGATTTGTCACCTGCTGAAGTCGCTCTGTCACCGCTTGTCGGGCTTTATAAATATCTGCCTCTTGGTCAAAGACTACATGAACCATTGATAGTCCAACTTTGGAGGACGATCGCACCATCGTGACTCCGGGCAAGCCATTGACAGCACTTTCGATCGGCACCGTAATTTGAGTTTCCACTTCCTCTGGGGCCAGTCCAGAGGCTTCCGTGTGAATGTCCACTTGGGGCGGCGCAAATTCGGGAAACACATCTAACGGCATAAGGGTGATGGTAAAGATGCCCCAGACGGTGACAAAAATCGCACCAACCACAATCAGCCACCGTTGGGCGATCGAGTTTTTCAGGATTTGATTCAATAGTGAATTCAGCATTTTAAATTAAGTAGGTGAACATAATTAATTGCACTTTTCGTTTTCCGCCAATAGGCTTTGGATTCCCGCCTTCGCGGGAATGACAGCCTTTCTTCTCTCTCGTGGGGTCTGTAGTGCATTTATTTCTGCCCACCTACTTAAACGCCCCCTTTCTTGCGGTTGCCCACAACGGCGATCGCTCCCACCAATAACGCTGCCCCACCCCCAAGGGCGGCCAAAATCCCCATTGGGAAACCACCGGATTTCTGAGTCGTTTCACCAGACTGTTCCCCAGAGGATTGCACCATATTGCCAGAAGTATCATGGGTCTGGTCGGTTGCCGGGGAAACTGGTGCCGAAGCAACGGGTGCGGGAGCAGAAATCGGCTCTGGAGTTGTGGCAGCATCGGCGGTTTGAGTTTTGCGCGATTCCGCATACAGGGATAAGCTGCCCTGAGTCACCAGCTTTTCCCCAACGGACAACCCTTGCGTCACCGAAATCAAATCCCCTTGGGTTGCACCCGTGGTCACTTCCACCGGCTCATAAAAATTTTTGTATTGGACAAAAACAAGCTGCTTGCCGTCCGCATCAACTAAGGCAGTAAAGGGAATCATCACCCCAGAACCATCAGCAGTCGTAGCGTCGATCGCTGTCACCACAATGCCCAACATTTGATCGGTTTGCGGGTTAACCTGCACTCGGTTAATTCCCCCAGTTGCTTGGAATTCATCCCCATGTCCCACATGAGCAAACACAATGGTGGGGCAACTGATGGTTAAAGTGGCTGCAAGAATGGAACTGACTAGCGGAAAGCTTTTCATCATTACTCCTGACAATAACTAGGGGGTTTAACAAAAATCAACTCAAATTTTTCATAGTCTGCCAAAGCACAGATGAAATTGAGATGAAATAGCCCATGTTTGGGTAAAATCAACCCCGTGGTTGATTTCCGTGAATCGATGCGAATTTTACTGGTGGAAGATGAGACAGATTTAGGACTGGCAATTAAGCAAGTTCTGATGGGTGAGAAATATGTGGTGGATTGGCTGACCGATGGTACACGCGCATGGGACTGCATCGAAAGCCAATGGACGGACTACACCGTGGCGATCGTGGATTGGTTGCTTCCCGGATTGTCCGGTCTGGAGTTGTGTCAAAAACTCAGATTACATAAAAATCCTTTACCTGTGCTGATGCTGACCGCATTGGGACAGCCGGAAAATCGGGTAGCGGGGTTGGATGCGGGAGCCGATGACTATTTAGTCAAACCCTTTGTGATGGAAGAATTGCTGGCACGATTGCGGGCACTTCAGCGGCGATCGCCCCAGCTACAACCTCTAACCTTGACGGTGGGAGAGTTTACCCTGGATCATGGGAATAATCAGCTATCGGTTCAACAAAGCGAACGCCCGCCCCTGATGATTCCTTTAACCATCAAAGAATTTCAGGTACTTGCCTATTTGATGCAAAATCCCAATCGAATTATTTCCGGCAGCAAAATTCGCCAGCAACTTTGGGATATCGATGAAGAACCGATTAGTAATGTTGTCGCCGCCCAAATGCGACTGTTGCGGCGGAAATTCGCCAGCTACCAATGCGATTGCCCGATTGAAACCGTTCCCGGTCAAGGCTATCGCTTTACCTTGAAACCATGAAAACCATGAATATCCATTTGCTATTTCGCCGTAGTCGCATCCGGTTAGCCCTTTGGTATGCCGTAGTGATGGGGGGAATTTTGGGCTTATCGGGTTTTGGGATGTATCGATCGATTGTTCAGTCTAACTGGGTCGCGTTGGAACGAGAAATTGAGTCGATCGCCGGAACCTTGCATGATAGCTTGGAACCCATGTTACCGGCTTCCGGCGATCCGGCAGTGGTGTTGCAGCAAATTTTTCCAGATTTATGTTTAGTTGGGCAATCTTGTCATGTTCGCCCCACGTTAATTCAGCGACATACCACGGGGATTAGCGATCGCAATCTTTATTACATTCGCTTATTCGATCGTCACGGAAAACTACTGGCTTTTTCCCCGAATCAACCCTCTCCTCCTCCCCAGAGTTTAACTTCGACTTCATGGCAAATTATTCAGGATAAAAATAGCATTCGCTATCGCCAATTCACCACTATTTTACATAGTGCTAAGGGTCATATTCCCGGACACGATCATGGTTCTTGGGGTTATCTGCAAATTGGCCGCACTTTAGCCTCTTTTGATGCCGAAAACAGAAGAATTAAAGAAATTTTAACCCTAGGATTTTTTATCGCTTTGGGCTTAGTTGCTGCCTCTAGTTGGTGGCTTTCAGCATTAGCAATGCAACCGATTTATCAGTCTTATCAGCAACAGCAACAGTTTACCGCGAATGCTGCCCATGAGTTGCGATCGCCCCTTGCCAGTCTCTTAGCAACCGTAGAAGCTATTCTGCGTTTAGGGTCATCCAATCAGCAAGATATTCCGATCATGCTGCAAACCGTGGAACGACAGGGAAGAAGATTAAGCCAACTCATCGCTGATTTACTGTTGCTAACCAGTTTAGAGCAAGATATGTCGGCAAAACCGTTTAAACCCTGTTGTTTAAATGATTTAGTTAATGATTTAGCCGAAGAATTTTTAGAACTGGCTACCGCTGCTAATATTCAATTAAATAGTCAAGTTTGTGCAGAAGAAATTTATGTGCTGGGCAACGAATCACAACTTTATCGTTTAGTCTCAAATTTGATTGCGAATGCGATTCAATACACTACCGCTGAGGGCTTGGTAATGGTGATTTTAACCCTTCGCGAGCGCACCGCGATTATTACGGTCAAAGATACCGGGATTGGCATTTCTATGGAGCAACAAAGCCATATTTTTGAGCGGTTTTATCGTGTCGATAGCGATCGCTCTCGTAAAACTGGTGGCACTGGATTAGGGTTAGCGATTGCCCAAGCGATCGCCCAAAAACATCAAGCCCATCTTAAAGTTGAAAGTGAGTTAGGCAAAGGCAGCATTTTTACTTTAGAAATCGCGATCGCTCCCACCCAAACCTAGTAAAATATGCGTAGGGTGCGTTAGACCCGCGACTATTTATGCTAAATAAATTTAACCTTTAATCGGGTCGTAACGCACCGATTAATCCTCGATAAAAATATGCGATCGCTCTTAATTTTTCATATTTAGGACACGGCATTGTTTGAGGACACGGCAATGCCGTGTCCCTACAGGTTTACAATTATCGAATAATTAAGCTAGGCACCATAAAAAAATCATGGCTAATGTTGACAAAATTGGGCGATCGCTGTTTTAATAGAAGTGATAGTTTGCGATCGCGAGCAGAAACTATGATCCAGCCAGTTCTCTTAGAAAAATTAGCCAAACTCCCTGATTCCCTTCAGTCAGAAGTGCTTCATTATATTGAGTTTTTGATAGAGAAACACGCGGAAACATCGGTTCAAGAACCGCCGCCAAAAAAGCGTCGTGTTGCCGGAACTATGCAAGGAATGTTTGTTTTACCACTGCCTGATGACTTTGATGAACCCCTTGAAGACATGAAAGAATATATGGAATGAAACGATCGCACCCACCCAAACCTAGAAACCGGGTTTCTTTTCCACATATCACAATTATCTGTGGAATGCCAAACAGAAACCCGGTTTCTTTGCCCCCACCCAAACCTAGAAACCGGGTTTCTTTTCCACATATCACAATTATCTGTGGAATGCCAAACAGAAACCCGGTTTCTTTGCTCCCACCAAAACCTAGAAACCGGGTTTCTGCTTAATAAGTCAAAATAAGATTAGACGAATCTGGATAAAGTAACATAACTTGTTCGGCAGTCAAAGAAACTAACGCATAAGTTTGACCATTCACATCGGAAAATTCCACTTCAAAAGCGGTGCCATTATTATATTCTTCCACAACTGTGCCCACTTGCCCTCTGGGTAAGATAATTTCTTCTGGACTCATAAACCGCTGGGTTTTAATATTTTCTGTAATTGCCACTAAATCATGTAATTTAATTGGATTCATCTTCAGCCAGAAATTTTATATTTAATAAACCACAAATACCTGTAGGGGCGAAGCATTCCGGCGGATAAATTATTGCTTAAAATATTAATGTACGGGCGAAGCATTCCGGCAGATAACCTATTGCTTGGAATATTAAATTGACTGCCGGAATGCTTCGCCCCTACGGAATGCTTCGCCCTTACCGCTGGAAAAATTATCTGTTTCTCTCCTCTAAAATAATATGAGGGCGAAGCATTCGGGTAATAGGTTGCTGGTTTTGTCCCAGAGATTCTTTGCCAATCATGCTTCGCCCCTACATAATGGCATGAACCCCGTAGGGGCGAAGCATCCCGGCAGATATGTTATCGCTCTTAACCAGCAACCTATTACCGGGATGCTTCGCCCTGGTATTGTTGAACCCCGCAGAGGGCGAAGCATTCCGGTAATATATCCTCCGTTTCAGTCAAAAATCATTTGCCGGAATGCTTCGCCCCTACAGAACCACCCCGCACACCCTACACCCCAACCCCACCGAACCCCTACAACCGCCACAACCGCACCACACCATCCTTACTCCCAGAAGCCAGGATTTGGCCATTGGGGCTGAATGCCACGCTATACACAGTGTCTGTATGTCCCTGGAGTAGGCGCAGTTCCCGTCCCGTAGCCACATCCCACAGTCGCACTGTATTATCCCAACTCCCACAAGCCAGAGTTTTACCATCTCGACTGAAGCTGACGCTATACACACTTCTTGTATGTCCGGTGAGTTGGCGCAGTTCCCGTCCCGTAGCCACATCCCACAGTCGCACGGTATTATCCCAACTCCCAGAAGCCAGGGTTTTACCATCAGGACTGAAGCTGACGCTACTCACATAGCTTGTATGTCCAGTGAATTGGTGCAGTTCTCGTCCCGTGGTCACATCCCACAGCCGCACGGTTTCATCTCCACTCCCAGAAGCCAGGATTTGGCCATTAGGGCTGAAGCTGACGCTTTTCACACCGCCTGTATGTCCCTGGAGTTGGCGCAAAAACTGTCCCGTAGCCACATCCCACAGTCGCACTGTTTTATTCCCAATCCCAGAAGCCAGGGTTAGACCATCGGGACTGAAGCTGACGCTAGTCACATCGTTTGTATGTCCAGTGAGTTGGCGGAGTTCCCGTCCCGTTGCCACATCCCACAGCCGCACTGTTTTATCCCTACTCCCAGAAGCCAGGGTTTTACCATCGGGACTGAAGCTGACGCTATTCACCCAGAATGTATGTCTGATGAGTTGGCGCAGTTCCCGTCCCGTAGCCACATCCCACAGTCGCACTGTATTATCCGAACTCCCAGAAGCCAGGGTTTGACCATCGGGACTGAAGCTGACGCTATTCACATAGCTTGTATGTCCGGTGAGTTGGCGCAGTTGCAGTTCCTCTCCCGTCACCACATCCCACAGTCGCACGGTATCCTCACCCCCAGAAGCCAGGGTTTTACCATTGGGACTGAAGTTGACGCTCCACACCCATTCTGTATGTCCCTGGAGTTGGCGGAGTTCCCGTCCCGTAGCCACATCCCACAGTCGCACGGTATCCTCACCCCCAGAAGCCAGGGTTTGACCATCTCGACTGAAGACTACGCTTCTCACACTGTTTGTATGTCCCTGGAGTAGGCGCAGTTCCCGTCCCGTAGCCACATCCCACAGTCGCACTGTTTTATCCCGACTCCCAGAAGCCAGGGTTTGACCATCTGGACTGAAGCTGACGCTATTCACATAGTTTGTATGTCCAGTGAGTTGGCGCAGTTCCCGTCCCGTAGCCACATCCCACAGTCGCACTGTTTCGTCCTCACTCCCAGAAGCCACGTATTTCCCATCGGCACTGAAGCCTACGCTTCTCACAATGCTTGTCTGTCCCTGGAGTTGGCGCAGTTCCCGTCCCGTTGCCACATCCCATAGTCGCACGGTTTTATCCCTACTCCCAGAAGCCAGGGTTCGACCATCAGGACTGAAGGCTACGCTATTCACATACCATGTATGTCCCTGGAATTGGCGCAAAAACTGCCCCGTAGTTAAATCCCAGAGGTAAATATCTTTGTATCCACCTAAAGCCAACAGCCGCCCGTCAGCAGTCACCGCCCCACCCCAAGCAGGACAGTCAATTTCCCAGAGGGCTTCCCCTGTCCGCAGGTTAAATAGGGTTGCACTGCCACCAGCAATGACTATGGTTAATTCCTGGTTCAGGGGAATTACTTCTTTGATTTCTCCCCGTCCCAGTCGTAGCACCATGCCTTGGGCGGTCAATTCTGGAAGGATAAAATAGTTTGCCCTTGGTGACGGGGACATGGGTTGTTGATTTGCCCCTGGTGGCGGGGACACGGACTGCTGGTTTGCCCCTGTTGGCAGCAAAGCCAAAAAATCCCGCATGGTTTGGGGTCGGTTTGCCGCTTCCAGGGCCATTGCTTGAATAATCGCTGCCTGTAACTTATCGCTAATCTGGGGATTATGCTGTTTTGGCGGTATCAAAGCCTGGTTATCTTTCCGTTCTAAAGCCGGAGTGGGTAGCTCTCCTGTCACCGCATAATATAAGGAGGCACCGAGAGTGTAAACATCCACCGTGGGTAAACCACTGCCCCTAACAATTTGCTCATAAGGGGCAAATGCGGGATTAAATGCGAGGCGCGTTTTGCTCACCATCGGGGCAATATCCCCCGCAATGCCAAAATCAATCAATACTGCCCGGTTTTGATTCGCCACCATAATATTGAGGGCGTGGGCGTCCCGATGCACAATTCCTATGTCATGGGACACAACCAACGCATCGGCAATTTGGCGAATACACTCCACCGCCTGGGTTTCCGGGAGGGGGCCGCGTTCTTGTACCAGGTCGAATAAACTACCCCCCGGCACCAAATCCATCACCAAACAGGGGATACTATCTTCGGTAAATAAGTCGCTGACCCGCACAATGGAAGGATGAGCTTGTTGGCTCAGTTGGGCCAGCATTTGCCCTTCTTTGCGAAAACGCTCTTCAAATCTGGGATAGGCGGGGTCGTTGCGGAGCATGGCGTTGGGGGTTTTCAGCACTACTTGATGCTTGAGTTCAAGATGTCGCGCTTTGTAGGTGATGCCGAAACCGCCTTGTCCGATCTCCGCTTCAATTTGATAGGGGCGGGTTTTGAGTTTATGTCCGGGTTGCCAATACACGATATTTGCCTCTGGGTTTGGCTGGTGGGTCAGGTTCTTTTATTTATTGTGCCACGGGTTGACGATGGTGATGGTTTCTGTAGGGGCGAAGCATTCGGGCAGTTAATTCTGGATTTGAACAGTTAATTCTTTACCCGAATGCAACGCCGCCCTTACCAGCAGTTAATTCTGGATTTGAACAGTTAATTCTTTACCCGAATGCAACGCCGCCCTTACCAGCAGTTAATTCTCGATTTGAACAGTTAATTCTTTACCCGAATCCTTCGCCCTGACCGTTAATTCTGGGTTGGAACTCACACGGCTGGTAAGGGCAAAGCATGACCGTATTAAAATTAATCGGTTAACCAAGAAATATCTGCGGTCATGCTTTGCCCCTACAGTTGTAGGGGGGTTGTAGGGGCGAAGCATTCTGGCAGTTAATTCTGGATTTGAACAGTTAATTCTTTACCCGAATGCAACGCCGCCCTGACCGGCAGTTAATTCTGGATTTGAACACACACCGCAGATCAGGGCAAAGCATGACCGGATTAAAATTAATTTTTTAACCGACAAATAAAGCGGTTATTGTCCGAATGAAGTACAGAGTTTTTCTGGATTCCCGCGCGGGAATGACAGTTTTTTTTTGTACTTCATAACTATGACAATTGCTATATCTGCGGTCATGGTTTGCCCCTACAGGAATTAGTAACCAAAAATGGTATGATTATTATCAATTAATTATTTTAACTTATAAAATCTGAATAATCAACCCGCTGATTCAAATACTGAATCAGCGGGCAAAATTTAAGCTGATATTTTAGCAGTAGAATTACCCCGGTTTTTACCGAAAAAAACCGGAGTTTTTGACTATTACTTAGAACCGCTAGGACCTAAGCCAACTTTACCTGCATAAACAGCCCGATCGCCCAATTCATCTTCAATCCGAAGTAAGCGATTATATTTAGCAACTCGTTCACTGCGGCACAGAGAACCTGTCTTAATTTGACCAGCACGAGTGGCCACCGCCAAATCGGCGATCGTGGTATCTTCGGTTTCTCCAGAACGGTGACTAATCATCGAACGATAACCATTACGAGTTGCCAGATCGATGGTTTCTAAAGTTTCCGTTAAAGAACCAATTTGATTCAGCTTAATCAGAATTGCATTCGCCGCACCTTGTTCAATGCCCTTTTGCAAGCGGGTGGGATTTGTCACAAACAAATCATCACCTACTAACTGCACTTTCTTACCCAATTTTTGAGTTAAAATTTGCCAATTTGCCCAATCATCTTCATGCAATCCATCTTCAATGGAAACAATCGGATATTGGTCTACCAACTTGGCCAAATAATCAATTAATTCCCCTGGTTCGTGGGCGCTGCCTTCATAGACATACTTGCCATATTTGTAAAATTCACTGGCAGCCACATCCATTGCTAAAGCCACTTGTTCTCCGGGTTTATAACCGGCTTTTTGAATGGCTAACATGAGAATATCTAACGCTTCTTGGTTAGAACCCAAATTAGGGGCAAAACCGCCCTCATCACCGACCCCAGTTAGCAAACCTTTTTCCGCCAATACTTTGCTCAGGCAAGCAAATACTTCAGCCCCCCAGCGTAAGGCTTCTTGAAAAGAAGCAGCACCATGAGGCACAATCATAAATTCTTGAAAATCGACGTTATTTGCGGCGTGAGCCCCACCATTAATCACGTTCATCAATGGCACCGGCAACACATTAGATAATGGGCCGCCAAGATAACGATAAAGGGGAATTTGTAACGCATCTGCCCCGGCTTTTGCTGTTGCCAAAGACACGGCTAAAATTGCATTTGCCCCTAATTGTGATTTGTTGCCCGATCCATCCAGATCGATCATCATCCGATCGACGGTAGCTTGGTCGAGGGCATCTACCCCGTTTAATTCTGGCTCAATTTTGCCGATCACATTTCGCACGGCTTTGAGAACACCTTTGCCACCGTAGCGTCCTGGTTCATCATCACGGAGTTCATGGGCTTCAAAAGTCCCTGTGGACGCGCCACTAGGCACTTGGGCTAGACCTGATGCACCGTTAGCCAGATAAACTTCTGCTTCTACGGTCGGGCGTCCGCGAGAGTCGAGAATTTCACGGGCTTTAATCGTTTCAATTGCTGTATCTAGCATAGTTGTCTGTATCTTTTGTATCTGTTGTGGATGGTTGCCGATGGCCTTGAGTCTTGGCTTAAGCATTGGAGTGAGATGTTTGTCGCCACTGGCCATCAACATTCAAGATACAGCCAACTTTCTCAAAACTGACGATATTTAAGAATATCTATCGATCCCGAAAAAATGTTATTTGTTATTTGTTATTTGTTATTTATTATTTATTATTTGTTGGAAAGTTGGAAAGTTGGAAAGTTGTTTGCCAGGAAGTCCTTGGTCATTGGTTCCCTTATGACTTGCGGACGGTCAACCGCCAACATTCCCTATTTGTGAATAGACTCGTAAAATAAATCAAAGTCAAGAAATAAAGTCAAGAAATTGGGATAATTCAGATATGCGAATGCTACACACGATGTTGCGAGTCGGCAACTTGGAAAAATCTCTGGACTTTTACTGCAATGTGCTGGGGATGAAGCTTTTACGCCAAAAAGACTATCCGGGGGGCGAGTTTACCCTGGCGTTTGTGGGCTATGGGGATGAGTCAGACCATACGGTGATTGAGTTGACTTATAACTGGGGGGTTGAGAAGTACGACCTGGGAAATGCTTATGGTCATATTGCTTTAGGCGTTGATGATATTTATGATACCTGCGAGCAGATTAAAGCCCAAGGAGGAAAAGTGACTCGCGAACCTGGGCCGATGAAGCACGGATCCACGGTGATTGCTTTTGTGGAAGATCCCGATGGTTACAAGATTGAGTTGATTCAACTCGGCACTCAAGGAACTGCTACGACTAAATCAGCGGTGGCTACGGTTTAGTCCGGGCTGGATCTTAGGTAATTGATAATTGATAATTATCAATTATGTTATACCCTCGCCGATCGCCTGTTATGCTAGGCTATCTCGGATAATGTGTGGTTGGGGGTGTACGGACTTCAGTCAAAGAGAGGAAAAGGAAAGTATGACAAAATTGCGGGTGGGTCTGTTGTTTGGCGGTCGTTCCGGGGAGCATGAAGTCTCGATTATCTCAGCGCGGGCGATCGCTCGTGGACTGAGAGAGGGCGGCAATGGTGATAAATATGAAATGCTGCCGTTTTATGTGCAGAAAAATGGCTTGTGGCAAGGCCCAGCGGTGGCGCAACAGGTGCTAGAAACCGGAGAGGCGATCGCCTGTTCAGAAATTATCGAGCGGCGATCGCAGTTATGGCAATTTCCCCCTGCTGCCGCAGAAGTGGATGTTTGGTTTCCCATCATCCACGGGCCAAACGGCGAAGATGGCACCATTCAAGGATTATTGACCTTAATGCAAGCGCCATTTGTGGGTAGTGGGGTCACGGGTTCGGCGGTGGGTATGGATAAATTAGCCATGAAAGATGCCTTTGCTCAGGCTGGTTTGTCCCAAGTTAAATATATGAGTGTTAGTCGCTCAGAGGTTTGGTCAAATCCTTGTGTCTTTCCCAAACTTTGCGACAAAATCGAGGAAACTTTGGGCTATCCTTGTTTCGTGAAACCGGCCAACTTGGGTTCTTCCGTGGGCATTTCCAAGGTGCGATCGCGCTCTGAACTGGAAGCCGCTTTAGACAAAGCCGCCACCTTTGACCGCCGTTTGATTGTGGAAGCCGGAGTTGTCGCCAGAGAGGTAGAATGTGCGGTATTAGGAAATGACCAGCCAAAAGCCTCTGTGGTGGGAGAAATTACTTATCAAAGTGATTTTTACGACTACGAAACCAAATATACCGACGGTAAAGCGCAACTGCATATTCCGGCAGCATTAAGCCCGGACGTGACCACGCAAATTCAAGAAATGGCGGTCAAAGCCTTTTTAGCCATTGATTGTGCGGGTTTGGCGAGAATGGACTTCTTTTATGTAGAAGCAACTGGCGAAATCTTGATTAATGAAGTGAACACCCTGCCCGGTTTTACTTCTTTGAGTATGTATCCCCAGCTTTGGGCGGCCACGGGCATTCCGTTTCCAGAATTAGTCAATCGCCTGATTCAACTGGCTTTAGAACGACATCCCGCGAGTTAACCAGTTAATTTTTCCCGGAATTTTTCCCGGAATTTTTCCCCCTATTGTTTCCGAGGGGAGTCAAGGGAATTCCCCCCGGAATTGTTAACCTGATTAATAGTTCAGGGTGAAATTTGTTCGGGAATCTGCTCTGGGATCGTTGATAATTGATGCTTGAGCATGGATATTTGATCTTTAACCGCTTAGTTTAACGGCTTAAAGGTTAATCGGTTATTTCAATTCATTTATTTCAATTCATTGCCAGATCATTGCCAGATCATTGCCAGATCATTGCCAGAAATTAATTGCCATACTACTGCCAGAATTAATTGCCAGACTTAATTGCCAGACTCCAGACTAATGATGAATTACCCAAACTCGCAATCATTCTTCTCCCGATCGCCCACCATTGAACCCTTGAATTCCATATCAAGTTGGAGCGATCTAGACTGGTACGATCGCGACTCTTACCAGCAGCGGCAGCTAAAACGCTTGCAAGCTTTAGTGCCTCCAGTGTCACCGCCCCCTTTGCAGTTAGGCCACCTGACGCCAAACCAAGAATATCAGCTACAGCGGTTGCGCCGTTTAACGGTAAACCAGATCGAAGAAAACCAGTCCATTCCTACTTTTCAGCATTGGCGAGCGGCTCGTGCTTCTCGTCAATTGAACCCGCTGCCTCCTACCACTGAGGTTTCTGTGAGGCGATCGCTCAGTGCCTCACCGCAGGTCATCGAAAGACCCCGCAAAATCCGAGTTCGTCGTCCGGCCCGAAGAGTCGCCAGATCCTACCCCAGGTTAAGGGTATTTTTAAACCTAATGACCCGCTATGGCTGGGCTGTTTGTGGCGCAACTTGGATGATTTTAATCATTAGCGGTGGGTTAGCCGGTAAGGTGTTAATCAACCCTGAATATGCCACGACTTATTCCGCTTCTTATGAGTCACCGGCTAGTCAAATTCAAAGTCAGCCAGCAGAAAACTCTTGGTTATCATATAGTGCGATCGCTCTCGGTGGTGCTGGCGTGACTTGGCTAATTTCTCAATGCTTCAAAGCGGATTAATCAATCCCCACCAGCAAACACCATCCGCATCACCTCTATATTTACTAGGGGTGATTTCCTTTTAACTTGATTAAGTTGATTAACTTGATATTTTAACCAATGAATATAACCATTGAATTGTCAATTTCAGCAGTTTCATTGGCCAACAAAAGCCCGCCAGCCAGCCTTTTAAATAATCAAAAATAATTGAAACTATTAAATAAAAATAACAGCAATTGTTCCCAATTGTCATAATTGTCATATAATAGAGTTTACCTACAAAAAAATCATAACCCAAATGAGCGAAACAATTCACGACCTTACCGTTAAGACCATCGCCGGGGAAGATAAATCCCTCAAAGACTATGCAGGCAATGTATTGCTAATTGTTAACTTAGCTTCTTACTGCGGCTATACTCCTCAATATGCTGGTCTGGAAAAACTGCACCAGAAATATAAAGATTCTGGCTTACGGGTCTTGGGATTTCCTTGCAATGATTATGGTGCCCAAGAACCAGGAACTAATCAGGAAATTGTCCAATTCTGCACCAAAAATTATGGTGTTACTTTTGATCTCTTTGATAAAGTTCATGCCAAAGGGTCGCAGCAACATCCCCTTTATACTATGTTAACCAGTCAGGGCAAACCACCGGGAGATGTTTCTTGGAATTTTGAGAAATTTCTGGTTAATAAAAAAGGTGAAGTGGTAGGGCGCTATCGTAGTAGCGTCACCCCCGAGTCAGCGGAGTTGACTGGGGCAATTGAGCGAGAATTGCACCAGTAATTTTGTTATTGGTTGTTAGTTATTAGTTATTAGGGGCTGTTGGTTATTAGGGGTTGTTGCTCTCGAATAACCAATATCTAATAACCAATATCTAACAACTAATATTTAACAACCAATATTTAACAACCAATATCTAATAAAAAATACCTAAAGATCAGAAAGAGCACCGACGACTGGCCGTGTTTCGTCTCGGTGCTCTAACTGGTTCGCTCCTCACACTAATCGCAGTATAGCGAATAGTTACCCGATTTGTCACCCCCTTGGGCAAAAATTATCAAGTTTTTTTCGAGTCTTGGGAGGAATTTTTTGCTTGTCTGATGGTTCGGTGGTTACATCTCTTGGGGGGGCAAAATCCCTAAACCTTTTTCTAGTAAGAGTTTTAAGACAATTTGCGTGGTTAAAATTAAGCCTAATCTGGCTTGTGCCAAAGCCAAATTTTCGGTTTTAATTTTGCTCCAGATGGGATTGGCAGCATAAAATATAAGTAAATCTTGACTTAAATCAGTGGCTAATTTCACCATAAGCTTGGTGACAATCTCACTTTTGCAAGTTGAGAGGGTATCTAGGGTCGTGATTAATTGGGAAATTAGGGTGCGTTCCGTTAGGTGGATCGGACGCAGTTGGTTTCGATCGCTTAACCAGGGGATAGGATTGGGGTTGATAATTTGCAGATCGGTGCTATGTTCCGACAAGCTGGACTCAGACAGGCTGATTAGTTGCTCCCGATCGCCCAAGCGCAGCAGCGAGCAACATCGAGCGTGGGTGTATTCCAGTAGAAAGAGATTATTTGTGAGATTATTTGTGGCATCCAATGTGGCATAGATTTTTTGCCAGTTTTGACTTTGGTGTGGGTTCTCTGAACCGTGAGTTTGGCTGGGCCATTGGCTGAGACGTTGCAACCAGGTGGCTAACCCTGGTTCGCTGAGATGGAATTGAATCCAACCGTCACGAATATGAACGGTGAAATCGGGGGAAGGCTCGATTAAAGAACCGATCGCCTCGGCAATTTCTGCCGGGGCTTTTTGCTGGGCTTTTTCCTGGGCTTTTTGCAGGGTCTTTTGCAATTTGAAGGCGATCGCGGAAATATAGATGACTTTTTCTACGTCTTTGGTGCGGTTTAATGGCATCGTTGAGGGCGTCAATATTGGCATTTGATTGTCAATAGCAGGCGATCGCGTTGCTAACAAATAATCAGAGGTGGCATTGATTAAGCGATCGCAAAATCGCGATTTCAGGGAGAATAAATCAATCGCTGCCCAAAATTCCTCTGGCCACTTTTGGGCATGGCTGGCCAAATTATCTTGATTCTGTGATTTATTCATTTTGTTGGTGACTAATGGTGGGTGACTAATGATTAGTGACTAAACATGGGGGCGATCGCTGCTCGATTGCCGCTCGAATAGCCGGGGCAATTTATGAATTGCCCCGGCTATTCAGGGGATGCAACAATCTTTAGGGATTGATTTTGAAAAAATTAACGAATTCTCACAAATCCAGCTTTTTCAATTAAATCTTGTCCTTGGTCACTTAAAAGTAACTGAGCATAAGCTTCACCCGCTTGCTGGTCGATTTGCCCATTTTGTTTGACGATGATAAACAATCTGCGGGTAATCGGATATGCTCCACTTTGAAAAGCAGCTTGATTTAATTGATTCCGCTTAGTTGGGCATTCTTCCCGGGACACCCAAGGCTCTTGATACGGAGGAATAAATTCTGCCTCTTGATTGGCGATCGCGATTGATTTTATCTGACATTGCGGGACAACTTGCGGCGCCGAACCATAGTAAATTGCCCCCAAATTATTCGCCACTAGGCGCAAAGCTTCAGTGGTTGTGGGGATAAAAGAAACATTATCAGCAAACTTTTCTCCATTCAGAATATTATCGATGAAAAACTCTACGCTGCCGCTGTCTTCCGGTCTGCGAGAATAAGCAACAATGGCTAAGTTTGATCCGCCTACTTCGTTCCAATTGGTAATTTTGCCGGTATAAATTTGTTTAAGCTGGGTGACAGTTAAGCCGGGAATATTCAGAGTTGGGTTGACGGCGATCGCAATGCCATCAATAGCCACAGGAATTTGTTTCAAAGTAAACCCTTTTTGTTGAGCTTGTTCATATTCTGTATCTTTAATTGATCGCGAAGACTGAACAAAGGCTAATTGATCGTTTAATAGCATCTCAATGCCAGTCGTAGACCCCGGAGGTTTTGTCGGATGTTGGGTATAACGCAGCTTAAAGTCAGGCCAAACAACTTGAATTAAAGCATCGACTTCTTGGCGGATCGGCGACCAAGAGGTACTGCCCCCATAGCTGACTAATGCCTGGGGAACATTTTGTATTTGGGCAAAAGTTTTAACTGGGCTAAAATTTGAGCTAGGGGAATTTTGATTATAGCCTTGAGCAGGGGTTGTCTGGGAATTAGAATCTGTTCCCCTGGGGTCGGAGGCGCGGTTTTTTAGACCCGTAAACCACCAAACTCCACCGCCTGCTAAACCTACGGTAATTAGCAGGGCTAAGACCAGAATCGTGGTGTCGTTTTTTTGAGACATAAGTGATGATTGTTTGACGCTAGAGGCTATTGGCAGATTAAGCAAAGGGGATGTTTTCCATGATTTATCCCCATTTGTAAATACGTTTATAGTAGCGATTTGTCTCCCTTAATAGCGATTCGCATTTTTTGCTTGTTCTGAATTTTCAGATTTTTTTGATGCGATCTCCTGGTAGTTGCAAGCTGGCTGGGATATTACGCTGCTTTGGTTCAAAAAATAGTTTCTTTAGCTGATAAATTGGGTTTATTTAAAATTTTATCGATTTTTAATCAAATTTAACCAAAAATTTACCGAAAAAACTATTGACAAGTTCTCCAAAATTAATTTATAATAAAATCATCGTAAGACTTTATAATGGGAATAGTATGCGCCCATATATATAACCCATATATATACCTGATTGGCAGCGGATAGGGGTTGGCAGCGGATAGGTTGACTATTTTCTGAATCGGATAGCGGTTGGTTGGCAGCTTATTTCTCTACCCCAAGCAATAAACCGGGTTTCTTTGAAAGCATTCCACAGATAACTGCTGATATTCAAAACCGAAACCCGGTTTCTGGGCTATTTGGGTTGACTACTTTCTGAATCGGATAGCGATCGCTTTTCAGATAGCCCTGATATTATTTACAAACCGTCAACCCATCAACTATTCCATCCGCTGCCAACGGAATATCCCATCAACTATCCCATCAACTATTCCATCCGCTGCCAACGGAATATCCCATCAACTATCCCATCAACTATCCCATCCGCTGCCAACCCCTACGGAAAGAAACCCGGTTTTCTCTTTGTGGGCGATCGCCTACAGAGTTATGCTAATTTTTGCTAGATATAGCAATCCTAAGTCGTCTAGCATAGAATAGAAGCCACTGGCTGTCTCTACTTATCTCTTCCATTCTCTCACAATTCATCTAGGGTTTCGATATATTGGTTATTTTAACCTAAACTGATTTTTTATTCTAGACATAATTAAAAATGATAAAAAGGTGGGTATTGCCCACCTTTTGTTGCTCTTGATGCTTAATGTTGATGCCTAATTGCTCCGCATCAAGCTGTTTCACCAAGGAAACACTATTTCCTTTAATGACGAACAATTACAGATTGTTGAGCCAATCTAAAATTAACGGATTGACCACTTCTGGCCGTTCGTCATGGGGACAGTGGCCGGTTTTGGGAATGGAAACAAATTTAATGGGTTGCGATCGCGCAAACTCTTGGAAAATTCGCCCGCCACTCACCGGAGTCCAGGGGTCATCTTCGCCCCACAAAACTAAGAGGGGACATTTGACCAAGGGTAATAATTCCGTGGGTTGTGGGCCTGGAGGGGCGGTGACAATGGAGGCAAAAACTTTTTGCGCCCCTGGATCGCAAGAGGGTTGATAAAGTAATTCGACTAATTCGTTGGTAATAGCAGATTTGTTGCCGTAAACTTGCCGCAAGGTGTTGCGGATGCGATGTTTTTGGCGAATGCGGTCAAAGAGAAATGGCCCTAACCCTGGGGAACTGACCACATTAGTAAAGATGGTCATAATTTGCCGCAGGGGAAAATGCAGTTCTTCAGGACGGTGATTTAAGCCACCGGCACAGTTTAGCAATACCCCACCAGCGACGATTTCGGGATGATTAGCGGCGATCGCCAAACTCAGCAGCGCCCCAATAGAGTTGCCAATAAATACAGCGGGTTCTTGAATATGTTCATGCCAGAAATCTTTGAGCAATTGTTGCCACAGTTCCACGGAATAGTCCACTGGGGCTTTATCGGAACCGCCAAATCCCAATAAGTCCAGAGCAAAAACCCGATAACCCCCCTCAGCCAAGGCGGGAATATTCTTACGCCAATGTCCAATGGAGGCACCGAACCCATGCACCAAAACTAGGGGCAGACCTGTGCCTTTGACGATGTATTTAATTTGATGGTTTTGCCACTCCCAGGTGAGTGGTTCCAAGGTACTGGGTGAGGTAAGTGGTTCTGCAATCACGGTCAGTTATGAAGTTTTGTAAAGGATATTTGATTATCATAAAGCTTTGATGCAGATGTGTTGCTACGTCGGGGGACTGCCGTCGGATGAGGTTCTCGAGGAGATGAGGTTCGGGAGGGGATGAGGTTCGGGAGGGGACAGCGATCGCGCTACCTTTCCTTGGTTCTACCATGCTCTACAACGCGACAAAAGATCGAGAAAAGCGGCCATTGGATGTGAAAATAAATCTATGGTGAATGGCTCTGACCCTCGTCTTCACGGGGGCAGGCTTATATTCAAGTCAGAGTCATTGATCGGAAGATTGCAAGGAAATCAGAAAGATGCTTAAACGAATTGCTGCCATTATTCTCGTTGTTTTGACTATTAGCTTAACAGGTTGTGTGAGTTCACCGACCACAGGTTTAAAACCTTATGTGAATAGCTATAAAGGTTATGAATTTTTGTATCCGAATGGATGGGTTGAGGTGCCGGTGAAAAATGGCCCAGATGTGGTGTTCAAAGATTTAATTGAGTCGAGCGAAAATGTCAGCGTGGTGATTTCTCAAATTCCAGAAAATGAAAAACTTCAGGATATTGGCGATCCTTCAACGGTGGGATATAAAATCTTGCAGAAAGCGATCGCCCCTGAAGGTTCTGGAAGACAAGCAGAGTTAATCAATGCCACTGCCATAGAAAAGAAAGACAAAACTTATTATATCTTAGAATATGCGGTAAAATTGGCCAACCAAGATCGCCATGATATTGCCAGTGTGGCGATTAGTCGCGGTAAACTATTCAGCTTTAATGTGTCTACCACCGCAAATCGCTGGCAAAAAACTGCGGAAACTTTAAAGCAAGTGGTGGCTTCTTTCTCCGTTTATTAATTTCAATTTTTTGGTGGTATTTCTGGTGGGCTTTTGCCCACCATTGAAAAAGAAACCGGGTTTCTGTGAAATATCTTCTAGGTGGCGAAGATATTTTGACAGAAACCCGGTTTCTAGGTTTTATGAGAACTTATTGATTCTGACTTTCTGCTAACAAAGCTTTACGGGCTTCTTCGGTTTTTTGGCGATCGAGTTTGAACATCACCACCGCCAAAGGAGGCAAGCAAAGATCCAAAGAATAGCGACGATTGTGCATCCACCATTCATCAGCCCATTTACCGCCTAGGTTGCCCATATTGCTGCCGCCGAATTCTTTAGCATCGCTGTTAAAGATTTCGGTATAAAAACCGTGTTCGGGTACGCCAACCCGGTAATGGCTGTGGGGTTGAGGGGTGAAGTTACAAACTGTCAAAATAAATTCATCGGAGTCTTTAGCGCGGCGAATAAAAGAAACTACGCTATGACGGTTATCGCTGCAATCAATCCACTCAAACCCTTCCTGAGCAAAATCCCAAGTATAAAGGGCGGGTTGTTGGCGATAAAGCCGGTTTAATTCACTAAAGAAGCGCTTAGTTTGTTGGTGGGGTTCATACTGCAACAGTTGCCATTCCAAGTCACCCCAGACATTCCACTCACTCCATTGGCCAAATTCCATGCCCATAAACATGGTTTTCTTCCCTGGGTGGGCGTACATATAGGCAAATAAGCAGCGCAGGTTAGCGAATTTCTGCCAGCGATCGCCCGGCATCTTGCCAATAATATTGCTCTTACCGTGAACCACTTCATCGTGAGATAACGCCAGCATGAAATTCTCGCTGTGGTTATACCACATACTGAAGGTGACGTTATTTTGGTGGAACTGGCGGAACCAAGGATCCATGCTGAAATAGTCCAGCATATCGTGCATCCAGCCCATATTCCACTTGAGGTTAAAGCCCAAACCGCCCACATAAGTCGGCCAGGAAACCATCGGCCAAGCGGTGGACTCTTCCGCCACAGAAAGTGTCCCTGGGAAATAACTGAAAATCAGGTGATTAACCTGCCGCAGGAAATCAGCCGCTTCAATATTTTCCCGTCCGCCATATTGGTTGGCAACCCATTCCCCTGGTTTCCGGGCATAGTCCAGATACAGCATAGACGCCACTGCATCCACCCGAATGCCGTCAATGTGGTATTTGTCAAACCAGAATAGGGCATTGGCATAGAGGAAGTTCCGCACTTCGTTGCGGTTGTAGTTAAATACCAAGGTGCCCCATTCTTTGTGCTCGCCTTTGCGCGGGTCGGCGTGTTCATAGAGGTGAGTCCCATCAAAGAAGGCTAAACCGTGACCATCTTTGGGGAAGTGACCGGGCACCCAGTCTACCAATACCCCAATGCCGTTTTGGTGGCACTGATCCACGAAGTACATGAAGTCTTCGGGACTGCCGTAGCGAGAAGTGGGAGCAAAGTAGCCGGTGACTTGGTAGCCCCAGGAGCCATCAAAGGGGTGTTCGGCAATGGGTAGCAGTTCGATATGAGTGTAGCCGAGTTCTTTGACGTAAGGAATGAGGCGATCGGCGAGTTCCCGGTAGGTGAGAAAACGAGCGGTGGTTTTCAGTTCCGACACAACCACTACGGGTTCTTCGGTGCCGTCGGGTTTAACCGCTGGTTCCGCTGAAGCTGCGTGTAGCCAAGAACCTAAATGGCATTCATAGACGGCAACGGGCTGAGTTAAGGCATCGGTGTGACGCCGTTTTTCCATCCAGTCGCGATCGGTCCAGGTGTAGGTTTCTAAGTCCGTAACGATCGAGGCAGTTTTGGGGCGGGGTTCTTGTTGGAAACCGTAGGGATCGGATTTTTCGTAAATATGACCTTCATTATTCTTAATTTCATATTTGTAGGCTTCCCCTACCCCAATTTGAGGAATGAACAACTCCCAAATCCCGTTGCCGATTTTCCGCATTTGGTGTTTGCGACCGTCCCAGGAGTTAAAATCTCCCAAAATTGATACGTTGCGAGCATTGGGAGCCCAAACGGCGAAATATACCCCTTTGACTCCTTCAACCACCATTGGATGGGCGCCTAGTTTTTCATAGATGCGGTGATGGTTGCCTTCGGCAAATAAATGGATGTCAAAGTCCGTGAGTTTGGAAGACCGGAAGGCATAAGGATCGTAGATCACCCGTTCGCGATCGCCTTCTTTGACCCGTAGCTGATAGTTAGAAAGTTCGGTTGTTTCGATGGTGCATTCAAAGAAGTGAGCATTATGCACCGATTGCATGGAATATTCTTTTCTGACTTCTGGGAGTACGACCCAGACTGCTTCGGCGTTGGGTAGATAAGCTCGCACCACCCAGCTTGTTACTTTGCCATTTTCTTCAATCGGATGAGGCCCAAGGATTTGAAAGGGGTCTTGATGTTGGTTCCATACAATACTGTTAACTTGATCGGGAGTAATGGTTATGGACATGAACCTACCTAATTATGAAGTTTACTAATGTGAGAAAAGATAAGTTGCCTCTTGATCTTGTTTATAAAAACATCTCATTGTTATGAGTTTTCAGCGATTTCTCACTTAATTTATCCCACGTTTGGGGATAAATTTGTTTTATGTGAGAAATTGTTACAAGCCTAGGCAAGCTCCAGTGGTCATCGGTTTTCCGGTTGAGGACAGGGACAGGAGAAAACCTAACCCTATACGGGTAGAGGCAAAACCCCTGCAAAACGGCATGAACCGTTGCTGGGTGATGAGACGATATTCTCATACACCAGAGATATTAAATAATGTAAAGGAAAATGGCTACAATCGATCTTTAGTAGGTGACAAGCCGGTGGCTAGGGGTCGGTCAGGGGATATATTGCTCAACTACAAACAACAAATAACAAGTAACAATTAACAAATAACAAATAGCACTAAAGAGGGAACATCTGCCGCAGTAAGTAGCGGATGGGAAATTTATTGATAATGTGGCTGGTGGCCGAGAATGCTGATGTTCCAGTAGGGAGGTTGGGATTGTCAGTCCAGAGTTCTGGTTGTTGTAGCTGGAGTTTTGCATATTCCGCAGGGGTGATGGGTTGACCATCAATGGGCGATCGCGCTTCGGTGATGATCTCTGTGCGTAAAATTTCTTCCGGCAGGTCTTCTGGAGGCGGTAAGGCGATCGCGGGGGTGGGGAGGAGGAAGCAGAGGAGCAGGGGAGCGGGGGGGCAGGGGAGCCGCCAACGAGCGGGGGGGCAGGGGAGCCGCCAACGAGCAGGGGAGCCCGCCATCGGCAGGGGGGCAGGAGCCCTAGGGACAGGGCAATGCGGTGTCCTAGGCGCTATGAGACGAGATAATATGGGACGATTAACCATTTTCATTACAAACCAGGGGGTAGGGGTTCATTGCAATTGTGATGGATTTGGGCAATGCGTTCAAATAGCCAGGGGTATTTTTGCCGATATTCAGGAATGAGGGCAAGGGGACTGAGAAGGGCTGCGGCAGCAATGTCGGCTACGGAGAGGCGATCGCCCACTAAGTAGGGACGGGTTTGCCAGCGTTCTTGTAATACCGCGAAGGCGGTTGTGAGGCGATCTCTGGCAAGGGCGACCGCTGCGGGAGTAATGCCATATTGTTGGCGGACGATGGTAATCACCAGTTGGCTGGAAAAGGAAGGGTCAATCGCTTTGCCTTCTCCAGCGCGATAATCATAGTAAACAAACCGGGTAGCGGTGCCAATACTTTCATCAAGCCAATCTTCTAACATCCAGGCTTCGGTGTCTAGGGTGCTGCCTAGAGATAATGGCGGTTCGGGACTATAAGCTTCGAGAAATTTCAAAATTTGGGTCGAGTCCCCAATGGCTTTGGGTTGCCCGTCAACCTCTGGCAAGAGTACCGGGGTAGTGGTTAACCCTGTCAGAGGTTTAATCTTGAGGGCGTGTAATCCTGGGGTTAAATTGTTAACGGTATAAGATATTTTTTTATAACCGAGTGCGAGTCGGGCTTTCCGACAGTAATGAGAGGTACTAAATTGCAATAGCAGCATTGATAGATTCCTGGGGATGGCCGAGGGATTCACTCCTATATATTAGGGCTATATTACGGCGAAAAATTAACCCAAAATTTACAAATCTTAAATCTTTGTCAGATTTGCGAAAAGCGGATGACGATTCCTGTAGAGAAAGGCTAGGCTATTAATCAGCCTAATCCTTCATATCCTACAGCAGCTATGGCAAAAGAACTGGCGATCGATACTCGCGGACTGACTAAGCAATTTGACCGACAAATTGCCGTCAATGATGTAGATTTACAGGTAGCTTGTGGCGAAGTTTATGGACTCATTGGCCCCAACGGCGCAGGCAAAACGACACTAATTAGAATGTTAGCCACTGCGGAAGAACCCACTACTGGAGAAATCTATATTAATGGGGAACGTTTATTAAGAGATAATTCTAATCCGACCCTGAAACAACGGCTGGGATTTTTGCCCGATGATTTTCCTCTTTATGATGACCTCACTGTTTGGGATTATCTCGACTATTTTGCCCGTCTTTATCACTTAAGACAACCCCGGCGCCGTCAACGGCTTTATGATGTACTAGAATTGGTGCAACTCAGCAATAAACGCAATAGCTTAATTTCTACCCTATCGCGAGGGATGAAACAACGCCTCAGTTTAGCCAGAACCATTATCCATGAACCAATACTTTTACTATTAGATGAACCTGTCTCTGGGTTAGATCCGATCGCCCGGATGCAGTTTCGGGAAATTATCAAAATTCTCCGAGAAGCGGGGATGACAATTTTAATTTCTTCTCACGTTCTCAGCGACTTAGCGGAACTTTGCACCTCCGTAGGCATTATGGAACTTGGCTATCTGGTGGAAAGTGCGCCCCTGAAAGAACTTTATCAAAGATTAAGTGGCCAGCAAATTATTATCTCTACTTTGGGTAAATTAGAAGCATTAGAGTCTGAATTGCGTAATCATCCCCAAATAGACGGCTGGGAAATTCTTTCCGATCGCAACAGTCTGCGGGTGCAATTTTCCGGTAATCCAGAAGATAGCGCTAAATTGCTGCGATCGCTCGTAGAAAGTGGCATTGCTCTCACGGAATTTCATTGCACCCAAGAAGACCTAGAAACCATTTTTCTCAAATTAGGACATAAGCAAGCCTCTTAAGGCAGGAGTGCGGAGGGGCAGAGGGGCAGGGGTAGGGAAACGGCAATGTCGGATTAAATGTCGGATTAACAGTTAGCCCCAGTTTCTAACCCAGCAACCAAGAACAAATAACCGACAAAAAGTATCTGGAACAAATAAGTATGTTCACAATTACAATGATTGACAAAATAATCGATATAGTCGGTGACTGGAATGCCCAGTTATTTCGAGAACTAAAAGGAAGATTAACCCTGCGGAACTTAATCTGGGTCGGAGGAGGTTCTTTAGGCTTTCAATTTCTACTCTTTACCGCATTATCTGACTCAAAATGTATTAAATATGAAAATAATCACTCCCTCGGTTATTGTGTAGAATATGTTTGGGAAATTAAATGGTTATTAATATTTCAATTTCTTTATTGGATGCTTTCCTTGATCTTATTCTGCGGTGTAGTTTACCTGCTGGTGCGTGATTTAACTCAAGAACAACGTGGGGGTACGCTGAATTTTATTCGCTTAAGTCCTCAGTCCAGCCATAAAATTTTTATCGGCAAATTATTAGGGGTGCCGATATTAGTTTATCTGACAATTTTACTGGCAGTTCCGTTACATTTAATTTCCGCGATCGCTGCGGGAATTCCGCTCGGATGGTTGGTCAGTTTATATGCTATAGTTTTGGTGGGGGCTATTTTTCTTTTTTCCTTGGCTATGCTGACTATTTTGTTTAGTAGCGCCGAACATCAAGAAAGCGCCTTGGCTATCGTGAGTTTTTGTTTAGGGTCATCGTATTTAGCCATAATTTTTACCCGATTTTCCTGGTCTAGCCTGACATATTATGGTTGGGAAAGCTGGCAATGGTTTGCTTTACCAATTGGCAACCATTTAGGGTTAATGACTCTCTGGACATTGATGACTGTTGGGACGGTTGCGTATTGGATTTGGCAAAGTTTAAATCGCCGATTTAATCATCCTCATTGCACCTTAATCAGCAAAAAACAAAGTTACTGGATCGTGGGCAGTTTTCAAGTATGGCTACTAGGATTACTTTGGCCATTCATGTCGGTAATTAAAGATGATAAAAGCTTATTATTCACTTTACTGCCGATTTCCATTATTAACCTAGGCTTTCTCTTAATTATTGCCGCCATAATTTGTCCGCAAAGACCAACTCTGATTGATTGGTCACGATATCGAAATCAAAATCAAAATTTCTGGCAAGGAACAAGCGCTGGGGAAAAACAGAATTTATGGGCAGATTTAATCTTAGGAGAAAAAAGTCCCGCCCCAGCAGCGATCGCTCTTAATATCGGCATTAGCAGCTTAATTTTGATCCCTTTTTGGATCTTAGTCAATAGCAGTATTTCTAACTCAATGCAAGCGATCGCCGCTTGGGTGATGAGCGTTAATTTAATCTTAATTTATGCCCTAATTATTCAGCTAGGGCTATTAATGAAAAGCCAACAAAGAGCCGGTTTAACCTTAATTGAATTAACTAGCGCTATCTTTTTACCGATACTAATTTTATTAGCGGTAGAAAACAAATCTCCGGTGTTGTGGATGTTTTCGGTATTTGGTATAGCTTGGGCAGCGGTGCCAGAAGCCCCCGCGATCGCGATCGGTTTTGTTATATTAGGTCAATGGTTAGTCATTGCCGGATTGAGTTTTGGTTTAACCAAAAAATTGCATCATCTCGGTGCCTCTGACTCTCAAAAATTACTTACGTCAGTATAGAGACAAATCACCATGAATCTAAAAAAATTTGTTGAAAAATGGCTGGACAGTTTGAGTGATATCAATCCCCAACTCTTTCGAGAAGTCAAAGGGCGACTGAAAACCCGCAATGTGGCGATCGCTGCGGCAATTTCCCTCGTAAGTCAGATAATTCTAGTGGGGACTTACGGCAGCCAATTACCCAACAGCCTAAATACATACTATTCCCATTACTACTGCTTAGAAACTTACCGCGAAATAAACTCTGGATATGTATGTTTAACAGATACTTCTGGCCAAGTGCTAATTAACTGGGATTTATGGTGGCTAGACATATTTTTGTGGCTCAGTTTTGCAGCGGTTTTCGCCCTCTTTGTGGCGGGGACATATATGCTAATCAGCGACCTAGCCAAAGAAGAAAAAAATGGCACCCTAAATTTTATCCGCGTCAGTCCTCGGTCTACCCAAACAATTTTGCTGGGTAAACTATTCGGCGTACCAATATTACTTTATCTGGGGGTTTTATTGGCCATACCGCTGCATACTTGGGCTGGATTATCCGCCCAAATTCCCTTGGGATTAATCATCGGTTTTGATATCGCCGTAATTGCTGGCTGCATTTTCTTCTATAGTTTAGCCATGCTATTTGGGCTAACCACTGCTTACTTAGGTGGATTTCAAACCTGGTTAGGGAGTGGTTTAGTCTTTGGCTGCCTCGCATTCACATCTGTAAGACTAGAGCGATATTCAACCCCAGTCCTTCATTCACCTATCGATTGGCTAAATTTATTCAATCCCGCCATATTACTGCCAAACTTAGTTGCTAAGAATCTAGCCAGCTTACAACCCGCAGAGCATTATTTTAACTACGGTAATTTATCTTCTTGGCAATGGTTTTATTGGCCGTTAGGTGCTTCGGCGATCGCTATTTTTTGCCTCATGGTGGTAAATTACTGCCTCTGGACTTATGCTATCTGGCAAGGGCTTTCTCGTCGCTTCCCCAACCCCACCGCCACGATAATTAGTAAGCGCCAAAGTTATAACCTGGTTGCTCTGTTTCAATTAGCGATGCTAGGTTTTGCTCTGCAAGAAGGACAACCTTATGAATATAGCGAATTTATTAGAGCTTTTTCTGAGAATTTGGGTTATATATTACTCTTAAATCTACTGCTGTTTATTGGGTTGATCGCGGCGCTTTCTCCTCACCGGCAAACGGTACAAGATTGGGCGCGATATTCTCACAGCAACAGTTTTAAATCCCTGTGGCAGGATTTGGTTTGGGGTGAAAAAAGTCCGGCGATTGTGGCGATCGCGCTTAATGCTATTTTTGCCGCTGGTTTATTAGTCCCTTGGATTTTGCTATGGCCTAATGAAACAATCAAAACCGCTGCTTTAGGGAATCTCTTATTATTCATTAGTTCGATTACCATTTACGCAGTCATTGCCCAGTTAATGTTATTAATGAAAACCCAGAAACGAGGCATTTGGGCAGCCAGCATTGTAGAGACATTAACTGTTTTGCCTCTAATGGTTTTTGTCTTGTTTTCCCTGGAACCCGATGACCAACCATTTCTCTGGCTATTTTCCGCCTTTTATTGGGCGGCCACAGAACATATTTCATTCAATTATGTGCTGTTAGCTTTTGTGGGGCAATTTGCCATTTTAGGTGGTTTAACTTTGGTGTTGAAACGGCGAGTGAATCATTTGGGTCAGTCAGCCACTCAAGCCTTGCTGAAACCAGTGAAATTGCCTACAATTTAAGATGTAAATGTCGTGGGTTAATCACTGCTTGAAAATTGTAGTTTTGCTTAATGTCAATTTGGTGCGTTACGTCGCTATTTTAAAAGTTAACGGTTTTTATATCAGTTAAGTTAGCGACTAACGCACCCTACCCGTTACTGAACCCAACCTACGCTAAATAAAGATGGTGCGTTACGGCGCTATTTTGAAAATTAACGGTTTTTATATGAATAGAATTAGCGCCTAACGCACCCTACTAACCACTAACTATGACCCAAAAAAATACGATGAATATTTCATTATTAGATCCCATCGGCGAATGGAATCCGCAAATATTCCGTGAATTCAAAGGACGGCTGAACAATCGTAACGTTTTCCTCGGTATTGGCGCATCTCTGGCGATTCAGCTTTTGTTATTACTTTACTTCTGGGTACAACTGCCCTCCAGAAAAATAGAACTTTATCATCCATATTGTACGGAAACAGAGGGTTTTTGTACGATTAATTGGCCGGAGTGGTGGAAAGATTTACACCATAGTTTTAGTTGGATTTTGGTTTTGACTCTGGTGGTCGGTGGAGTTTATTTATTAGTCTCAAATTTAGCTGAAGAACAGCGGCGCGGCACTTTAAATTTTATTCGCCTAACTCCTCAGTCAACTTATACTATTCTCTTGGGCAAAATGCTGGGAGTTCCCATCATTATTTTTTTAGGGGCTGCGGTGGCTTTGCCTTTGCATATTTGGTCAGCGATCGCGGCTGATTTTTCTGTACCTTTGCTACTGAGTTTCTATGTACTCTTAGGGGCAATTTGCGGTTTCTTCTACAGCCTGGGAATGCTTTACGTTTTTCTGGGCGGAACTCAAGGGGCGATCGCCGCAGGCACAGCTACTTTTTGCCTTTGGTTATCTCTATATACGGATTTCGGCATTTTATATGATTACTACATGGAATTTCAAGACTTGCAATGGTTTTGGACTGCGATCGCCGATAATATCTTCGCATTCCGAGGATTTGCTATCTTCAATTGTCTTCTGTGGATTTATTGGATTTGGCGAGGGTTAAACCGCCGCTTTAAAAATACCACCGCGACAATTTTTAGCAAAAAAGAGAGTTACAGCTTAGTCGCTTGTTTTGAGATTAATTTACTAGGTTTTGTTCTACCCCAAATCAACCTATTTCCACCCAGCAATTATGTTTTTGAAAACAGCATAATTGCCCTTGCTTTAATCAACTTATGCTGGTTTATGGGTTTGATTGCTATGCTGTCTCCCCATCGCCAAACTTTGCAAGATTGGGCGCGATATTCCCATACTCAAAATTTGAAATATTCCTGGCAAGATTGGATATTTGGTGAAAAAAGTCCTGCCCCAGTAGCGATCGCGATTAATCTTGGCATCACAATCGGTATTTTCCTGCCTTGGATTTTGTTATATCCCATAGATAGCAAAGAACAAATATGGGCGATCGCGGGTATTTTCATTGCTTGTACCTTAATGTTGATCTATGCAGTCTTAGCTCAACTGATGCTGCTAATTAAAAACAATAAACGGGCAATTTGGGCTGCTTCAAGTATCGGCATCGCCATGATATTTCCCTTATTGCTTTTAGGGATATTCCAGGTTAATCCAGACTATGTTCCCGAATTGTATCTGTTTACCCCACTCCCATTTTTAGGCACTGAATATATCTCATTAAACGGTTTTCTCGGAGTTGTCCTCAGTCATTCCAGTATTATTGCCGCTTTAACGTGGAAACTGAAACAGCAACTTCGTCTAGCCGGTGAGTCACAAACAAAAGCCCTTTTAGCTGGTGATTAATCGATGACTTGCCCAAATTAAATTTTTCTGTTCTAGGGTCAATGTAGGGTTTAATTTAGGGGTCAATGGCCATTGACCCCTACAAACAACAAACAACAAACAAACCAGAAATAACCTTGTATTTGTAACAGCGAGCGAAATTTTCGTACAATTGCCATAAACGGTAATTGTGAGGATACTGTGATTTTAAGGTTATTGTGTGTACTGATTGTTACTGTGGGGATTTGGTTGGGAAATATGGCGCCGGTAATGGCCAAATCAGAAAATCCCACCACCGAAACCCAAATTATTCAAGCGGAAGAGTTGGTCAGTCAAGCTATGTCCGCGACTAATGCCGGAGACTTTGCCACGGCAGAGGCTTATTGGACGGAAATTTTACAAATGTTTCCCGAAAATCCGGCAATTTGGAGTAACCGAGGCAATTCTAGGGTTAGCCAGAATAAGTTGGCAGAGGCGATCGCGGACTATAACAAGTCTATAGAACTTTATCCCAATGCCCCGGATGCCTATCTCAACCGGGGCACCGCGTGGGAAGGGTTGGGGCGCTATGAAGAGGCGATCGCGGACTATAACCATGTCCTAGAACTCAACCCCGAAGATCCCGCAGCCTACAATAACCGAGGCAATGCGGAAGCGGGTTTAGGACAATGGCAAGCGGCTGTGGCTGACTATGAAATAGCCAGTGAATTAGCCCCCGACTATGCCTTTGCCCGCGCAAACTATGCCCTGGCCCTGTATCAGCTTGGGGAAAAGTCCGAAGCCTTGCGGCAGATGAAAAACTTAGTCCGCAAATACCCCAAATTTGCCGATATGCGGGCAGCCCTTAGCGCCGCCCTGTGGTCAGAAGGCAAAATTGGCGAAGCCGAAAGTAACTGGGTGGCAGCAGCAGGATTAGATCGCCGTTATCAAGACCTCACTTGGGTGAGTCAGATTCGCCGTTGGCCTCCGGCAATGGTCGCCGCTTTGCAAAAATTTATTGAAATTAAGTAATTGTTGTTGGTTGTTGGTTGTTGGTTGTTGGTTGTTGTTGGTTGTTCGTTATTAGTAGGGTGGGCAAAATTTTGCCCACCCTACCAATGGAATAATCTGGAACAAACAACAAAAAACAATTAACAACCAACAATTAACAAACAACAACCAACTAAATACAATTCCAGTCAATTTCGTTGTTTTTTTAATAGAAAAAACGATGAAAAATAGCAAAATTATTGTAGAAAAACACCCTGATGGTTATGTTGCCTATCCTTTAGGTATCAAGGGAGTTGTAGTCGGTCAAGGGGATACATATCAAGAGGATCTCAATGATGTGCGATCTGCTATTTTATTTCATGTTGAGACTTTTGGAAAATCGGTAAGCTGAATAAGAAATTATTGAAGCTTTTGCAAAATAATGGATTGATAACCCCCACCATTAAAACCCTTATAGGCTTTTTAGCCTGGGAAAGTAACAAGTCTATTGTTATTGGTTATTAGTTGTTAGTTATTAGTTCTGAAAATTCGACCACGAACAACTAACAAGCAACAACCAATAACTAACAACTAACAACGAAAGAATCCCTACCCAATAACTAACAACCAATAACTAATTTTTGAATTAATTCTGGGGTTAATTCTTGGACGTTGCTCAGGACCACAGCGGCGCCCGCTTTTTCTAGGTTTTGAATATAGGCTTCCCGGCGATCGCTCGTGACATGAGGGGGCAAGACTCCCACCCCGACCCAAAAGCGATCGCCTTGTTGTTCCTTAGCTTTCTGCACCGTCCACATATCCGCCACCGTATCGCCGACATAGATCGTTGGAGTCGTTTTTGAGATGGGATACTGTTGTTGCAGTTGGGCTAAAACGGCAAAAAGTCCGGTGGGGTCGGGCTTTCCGGGGGCATCTTCCATCGCTACAACCACGGGATTTTCCAGCCCTAACGCCCCTTCTAGCACATAAGCAACTTCTGCCCGCATTGCCCCACTAAAAAATCCCCAAGGAATTCCCGCATTTGTGAGACTGGCTAAGTAACTGGGTTGTAATAGTAAAGGTTCTTGGGTGATGTAGCCATTCATGTTCACCGGGTCGGTGCCGCGATACCGGGATTGAAAAAATGCCACTAAGGTTTCAAAGTCAAGATTTATTTCCCCACGGCTTTGACCTTGCCGTTCAAAATAGCGATAGATTAATTCTTGGGAAGCTTCCCAGTCATTATTCCAGATGCCTTCTGATTTGAGTTGGTCGATATCCCCAGGGGTGGGGCGGTATGTCGGGCGGTATTTGGCGGCGGTGAAGTGTTCCACGGTATCCGCGATCGCCCGTCGGTATGACCCACTCACGTCCCTGACCACCCCATCGATATCAAAAACCGCGATCGCGATTGCCCGGTCGCCTCTAGTTGATTCCCCGCTCACTGATTTCCTCCCAAAAAAATAATTGCTGTATAACTGCGCTATTGACAAAAATTGTTGTACAATAGAGAATTGTACATTTGTAAAATAGTCACCGCATTGTCCGGGAGGTTTGATTGTCAAAATTCATTCTAAAGGTTCTCTGGCTAGAGGACAACGTAGCCCTTGCGGTAGATCAAGTTGTTGGTCAAGGCACCAGTCCATTAACTCGTTACTTCTTTTGGCCTCGCAATGATGCCTGGGAAGAACTGAAGAATGAACTCGAAGGCAAGCACTGGATCGCCGAAGTCGATCGCGTCGAGTTACTCAATAAAGCTACAGAAGTAATTAACTATTGGCAAGAAGAAGGCAGACGGCTTCCTTTATCCTCTGCTCAAGGTAAATTTCCAGAACTTCAATTTACTGGTAGCAGTTGATCTAGCTTTCCGAGAATCTTTTTACAGCGGATATCCCTTGGTAATTGAAAATAGGGGGACATCCGCTGATTATTTTTTTGGTGGTTGGTGGTTGGTGCTTGGTGGTTGGTGGTTGCTGAACAAACAACAAACAACAAACAACAATCAACAATCAACAATCAACAATCAACAATCAACAATTATGTTGAAAATTTGGCTGCACCAGGGGCAGATTCGCTTTTTGCGATACTTCGCGAGCATACTGCTGCATCGTCACAATTGTGAAGCGATCGGACATTAAATTAAGCACTTGACTGAGGATTTCTATTTTCTTTGCCGAGGGCAGTTTCATCGCCGGGAAAAATGCCAACTCTGGGGCATCATCATAACCAAGAAAATCCAAAGGATGAAGCAATAAAGACGGTTGCACTCCGGTTAAGCGGCATAACAACATGGCTATCCGAAAATAAAGTAAGGCTAACCCCGTTGAAAATTGACTGAGATAGAGAATATAGCTGACATGAATCGGCACTTTAAAAATGGGCATGGTAGTTACAGGAATTTCCACAATTTCCCCGGCATCCAGATGCCAATGATAGGGTTTTAAGGGTCGAAATCCTTCGGCGAGACTGCCAAATAATGCTTTGCGTTTGCGTTGTTCTTCCGGGTCTAATTTGGTGGTGAGGAAATAATAAGCCCGGGCAAGCGGGCCGAGAAAAGTGGGGAAAGTTGAGGCATCATATTCATAGCCTTGTCTTTTCAAAACCTGTAAAGTGTTTTGGGAAATACTGAAACCAGGGCCGCGAAATCCAATGGGACGTTTGCCCGTGACTTGCTTAATCTGCTGTTGGGCTATGACAATTTCTTGTTCAATTTCTGCCTCGGAATAAAGATGTAACCACGGTTCGTGATTAAAGGAATGATTGCCAATTTCATGGCCTGCATCGGCGATCGCTTTTAGGGCTTGGTGGTTTTTTTCTAATGCCGCATCTTGACCGACAATAAAGACAGTAATGGTCTGATTTCTGGCTTTGAGAAATTCCAGGAACCGAGGCACAACAATATCCAAGTAGGAGGGGAAAGTTTCCCAACCGCGATCGCCGTGAGTTTTCATATATGACCATTTGTTATCCAGGTCTAGGGATAAGCTGGCGTAGGGTTTGTTATTTTGTTGCTTATTTTTATTTTTGTTCATGGTTTTAATCTCAGGAATGGGGTTTCTCTTCGTAATTTTTGCCTCCTCACCCAGATCCAGATTTGGTGAAAACACCCGCTTTTTGGTCGTTTTTGCTTTGGATGAAGTCATGCCAAGATAGACCCAACCGGGTGGCGAGGAAAAATCCGATCGCGGTGAGACTGAAGAACATGAGAATTCTCAGGGTGATGGCAAAAGCCACGATCGCATCTGGGGGAATGGCGTAGAGTCCCAGTCCGAATCTGATGGCGGCTTCAAATGGGCCTAAGTAACCGGGGGACGAGGGAATGGCGATCGCTAATGCCACAACCCCTTGGACGAACAAAGCCCCCATTGGGCCGGGGGTATTAATGCCAAAGGCCAACATCAGGAACCAGTAGGTCATGCCGGTCATGCCCCAAATACAGAAACTCTCCATCACCGCCATAATGCCCCGTTGAGGATAGCGGAGGGCTTCGAGTCCACTGAGTAGACTGCGGACGATCGCCTCAATTCGGGGGGCATGGCGACCCAGACCGAAGACTCGGCTAACTTTGCCAACGAATTCCGCGATCGCCAAAGGCCATCTAGCGGCGGATAAGAACATTACACAGGCGATCGCTAACACCAGCGCGATCCAGCCAACGGGCAAAGAGGAGAAATTTCCCGGTTGTACGGCCCCAAGGTGACTAGCTTGGGTCACGGACAACAGGGCAATTAATAATAAGAGAAAGGCGACCACCGCATCCAGCAACCGTTCGGCGAAGATGCTTCCCAGGGCTGCCCCCAAAGGAACGCCGCCAAATCGGTGCAGAATTAAAGAACGAATCACCTCTCCCGCATGGGCTGGGAGAATAGCATTACCGGCAAAGCCAATGAACACCGCAGATTGACGGATTTTAAAGGACCCTGGGTCGTGGTGTGCCCCCAGCAAGGTGCCCCAACGTCTTGCCCGAATGGAAAAGGAACTGATAAAGGTGATTAACCCCAGCAGCACCCATTCTCCTTGGGATTGTTGCACCGCTTGCCATACCACCCCTGGGGATACACCCCGTAATGCCCAGACTAAAAAGACAATGGTGATGATTAGACCCAATAGTCCGTATAGCCAGCGACGAACGGAAGTCTCTCTTTTTTTCAGGGAATCTTGTTTTTCTTTCATATCAGTTCCCCTTGTTTAAAGCTTGAAAGCTTGGTTGCGCCGGATCTGCTTTTGCCGTGTTTCGCCAGACAAAATCCACACTGGGAAGTCGCCAACCAGGGACTTGGGTGCGATCGAGATGCCATCCCAATCCGTGATAAAACAGTTTGGCGGGAGTATTGTCCGCGTCAACGATCGCTCGAATTTGGCAAATTCCTGCCTCTTGAATCTGGCTTACAGCCCGGTTGAAAAGATCCTGGGAAATTTGTAAACCAGATTGTCTAATAAATTTTGGATTTCGGTAAGCAGGCAGTACCCCAAAAGAAAGCAGTTCTCCCTCCAGTGCTTCTGCTTCACCAGTAGGGGTCAATGGCCATTGACCCCTACTCCTCATAATTTGCCATGCTTCCCAAATCGCCGCCAGTCGCTTAGGTTCCCGCAGCACCGAAGTGCCAATGATCCAGATTAATCGCCACCAATGGCGTCGGAGGCCAATTCTCATAAACCGGGCTGAGTCTGGTGTGGCGACGATAAATCCGGCGGGTTGACCGTCGATATAGGCCACGGCACCACAAATTAAACCCTCGCGGGGCAATATATGATAGTAAAATTGCTCCATAAATCCCTTACCCAATAAGACAATTGGGCTACTGGGGATTAGCTCTTGATGCAGTCGAGCGAGAACTTGCACGGGTGCAGGGGTGTTTCGATCAAAGGGAACAAGTTGGTAAGAGATACTCATTAACGCCTCTCCTGTCCGTCGCGGACACTAAGCATACTGGCTACCAGACGAATTAGATCCGGGTCTTGGGGCAGGGGATCGTGGCCGACGCGACCTTGAAATAAGTAGTTGCCGGGACTGGTTTCTTGCACCGGGACTCCCGCAGGGATGGGGATGGGCAGTCCTCCAGCCCCATCAATTACGGCACTATTTTCTGGTTTAATCCAACCATCGGGTTCAATTCGCACGGAGAGATATAAAATCTCTCGGTCTGTGTCTGGGGGAATGGTTTTGACTTCTGGGGAATCAACTCCCAGTCCGAAGGGAGTTTCATCAATCGGGGCGCTGGGGGTGCCATTGAGTGCCACCTGCAAGGGACTGTCCTCCGCAGAAGTGGCAAAGGCTGGACACATTTGTTGATTCCCTGCTCCGGAATAACCGCAGAGGGCATTGGTGCCATGATTAGCCCCGGCAAGGGAAATCCAAGTGCGTACCCGTTCTGGATGCAGTTTGGCGATGTACCAGCGACTGCTTACCGCCCCCATACTGTGCGCTACGATATCCACCTTCACGGGTATCGGTTCGATATTTTTTGGGACGTTAGATTTTTGTTTGGCGGCATCTCTGGCGGCTGCCTGGGCTTTGGCCAACATCGACTCCACCGCAGGGGCAATGAAGGTTTCGGCGGCGCGATCGTTTGCCCCATCATTGGGCTGGATCTCCACGGCGTAAAGATATGCCGATGGATAACCAATTTCTTGCAGATGTTTGATCATGGGCTGCCATGTGCTTGAACTTAAGCCGGAACCGTGGACAAATAGCACCGGGGTACGAGAATAGTCAGGAAAGTCGTTAGTCGATTTCGGGGTTGGGGAATACCCCTTTGCCCCCGCTTCAAAGGGAGGGGAAATGTTGGCTTTGGAAGCACAGCCGAGGATCGTGCTGAGAATACAGGCGATCGCTATCCGTAGGGTGGGCAAAATTTTGCCCACCCTACCCTCGGTTGAGGCTTGGATTTGATTCATGGGATTCATAAACGACTCCTGATTGGTTTTGCCGGATTTCCCGCTACAACGGTATAAGGTTCTACGGCCTTGGTGACAACCGCCCCCGCCCCAACCACACTCCCTTGACCGATATCGTTCATCACCACTGCATTGGCCCCGATCCAGCAGTCATCGCCAATTTGAATTCGCCGTAGTTGGCCACCTTGTAAGGCGATGGGAATGTCGGTGCGATCGAAATTGTGATAGCGGGAACCACTCAAAAGTTGGCAACCGTCGGCAATCAAAACATAAGACCCAATATCGCAATAATGAATCGTAATATGGTTGCCAATATTGACATTGCTGCCGATTTTAATATTGCGATAAGTCAATATTGTGCCAAAGCCGATCGCCACATTTTTCCCACACCAGGTTAAAGTCCAGCGGTAGAACTCATATCGGATAATTACCCCGAATAAATAAGGGACAATTGCTAATAATTCAGAAACCGTGCGAAAGATAAAATCCGATTTTCGAGATAACCAGGCTAAAGGTAATACTAATGGCCAAGAAAGTATCCCGGCAATTTTCATCGCTATACGGAGATTTTTGGGCTGGGAAAACTGGTGATATTCCACTGGGGTATAGCGATCGCTGACAATTGGTTCAACCAGTTTCAATGTCCCTCCTCATTTTCTTAAACCGTTCGCTATGCATCCAATCATTTGCCAAAACGACTTTTTGGGGAATTTTAAATTTAGGCATTGTTTTTTGACAAAAACTCCACATTCGTTTTCTAAATTCTGGGAGGCTTTCATTGGTACTTAGTTTAACTTTGGCCTTAACAATTTGCCCGGTAATTGGGTTTTTTTCCGCGCAAACGGCCACATCGTCCACTCCGTCCATTAACTGAAGAACACTTTCGACTTCTGCGGGGTAAACTTTTTCCCCACCCACATTAATCATTTCTGATTTTCGGCCTAAAAATCTAATATATTCTCCGTCAACTTCTACCGCATCACCAGTTTTTAACCAGCCATCTTCCGTAAAAGGACTCGGTGCATTCATGTAGCCCAACATGGCGGATTTTGCTTTAATTTCTAGCTGACCATCCACGATGCGAGTTTCAAATCCTTCGCCCCCAACTTTTACCCACAAAGAATCAGAAGATTTTGACTTTGATCGCATAATGCCAATTTCTGATAATCCATAGGTTTGTAATAATCTAACATTGGGAAATAGTTGGTTAAATCGTTTTAAGGTGGTTTCTGCCATGACTTCCGTGCCATAAGTCACCAGCTTAAGACTAGAAATATCATAGCGTTTGTAGGCTTCACTCAACAAGATTAAATTGATAAAAGTGGGTGAAGTAGGTAATAATTCCAGCTTGTATTTTTCAATGGCTTGGCAAACTACATCCGGCGACCTATCTTCAATACTAACCACTAATCCCCCATTGGCTAAACTATAAAATAAGGTATTAATTCCGCCGATATGATCGAAGAGTAAAAAAGTCAGGGTGCGTAAAAATTGGCGTGGTTCTTTAAATTTTTCTAACAGCGGCACAAAATCATGGACGGTCGCTTTACTTTTTCCCGTAGAACCGGAGGAAAAGAGAATCAGTCCCGGTCTGCTTTGCTGTTTCAGTTTTAGCAAAAGTTCGTGAGTGGCAGTGATGGGCGTTTCCTCAATTTCCACTGCTTCTAAATCACTGACTTTAATGATTGTTTCTACCTCAGCAATTTCCCGAAATTCCGCTTTTTTCATGTCTACAGAACTACTCAGGGGAACAATGATGCAGTTCTGTTCGATTAAAACTAACAACAAGGCGATCGCGTTGGGCGAAAAATCTGCTTCCAAGCTGACCACTAACCCTTCAATTCCCCTAAGTTTTTCGCGCCAATCGGCGATCGCATTTAATAGCCAATCGTAGGAAAATAGCTGGTTTCGCCAGACGATTGCCTCTTGTTCTCGGTGGCGATTAAATATGTCAAGTAAAAAGTCAATATACACTTAAAAACCTCCATAATTTTTGGTTAAATTAATTTATTTCAAACATCCTTATGACTTACGCAACGACTCTATAAGTAGGTGAACATAATTAATTTCACTTTTCTTTCCCCGCCGATAGGCTGTGGATTCCCGCCTTCGCGGGAATGACAGTTTTTTTCTCATTGGGTCTGTGGTTATTTCTGCCCGTCTACTTATATGGGATATTGGTACGTTACGCTTTGCGCTTTCACACCCTACCGACCTCATGCGTAATTCCTGATTCAGCCATTCGGTGTTTGACCGGAATTTTGGTAATTTTTTCTGATTTATAGGCAAGGGTTACGCAACTTATGCCTTTAATTTTAGCGGCAATTTCCCTGACGCGATCGATTAAGTGCATTAGTAACATTTCATTACCATGAATTCCCACCGCAGAATAGTCTTCTCGCACCACGATATGCAAAATCGCCATATTGTCAGGATTTTCGCGCATATAAGCAATCATCCCCAGCAATTGCCGATCGGCTTTTTGACCATTCAGGGCAAATAATGCTTGCACCATTGAGAAAGAACCCACCCCAATTCTCAGGCGATCGCCATCCCGGTAAATTTTCGGTTGACCATAGCGTTCTACCGCTGAAATTACCTCATTTCTGACTTTTTCTTGTTGGGGGTTGAAAAACATCAGCTTTTCTAAATCATCATAATAATCACTATTCAGCACCGAGGAAAAAATGATTTTACTCATCTTCAGCTTCTCCAGTAATTAACAATGAGAAACCGTTAAATAATCAATGATTATCTCAAAAATTAGACGCCCCCTAAAAACAGATTTTGACCTGTAACTAAGCCACTTTCTTTTTTGAGATAAAAGTCAATCACATTAGCCACATCTTCACAGGTTCCCAAACGGTGAATCGCTTGTTTGGCAAGTAACTGGTCAATTTTTTCTTTCGGGACAGCCCGAATTAAATCCGTCTCAATGGGTACGGGACCCACGGAATTAACCGTAATGCCAAATTCCGCAAATTCTCTGGCTAAAACTTCCGTTAAAGAAAGCACTGCTGCTTTTGATGCTACATAAATTGCTTCTCCTGCTAATTTCAGGGGTACGGCGATCGTGGTGAAATTCACGATGCGACCATACTTATTTTTTTTCATTAATTTAGCCGCTTCTCGACAAAAGAGAAAAGTGCCGACCACATTCGTATCTAACAGTTTGTGAACTGTGGAAACGGGAGTGAGCAAAGAATGATTCATAGAAGCCATTCCCGCATTATTAATTAAATGATCTAGCCGACCATAAGTTTGGCGTAAATCGGCAAAAATTGCCTGAACCGCTTTTTCATCCGCAACATCCGCGACGTAATGAATATAACCGTCTAATTTCCAATCGATTTCCCCGCGACTGCAACCAATGACATGATGTCCTTGGGCGACATAGTGTTCGGCTAAAAATTTGCCAATTCCTTTGCGAGTTCCGGTAATCAAAGTAATCGGATGATCCATATTATTTACGTTTCCGTAGGAATTAAACTACTGGCATATTCAGCTAGAGAACTGATATTACGATAGGGGCTGTGCTTTTGGGACATGGCTTTTTCATCCGCGAGACTCACAGTAACTCCATATTTATCGGCGATCGCTTCTTCCACCGCGACCACCAGGGAGACCAGTCCCAAGGAATCAAATAAGCCGTGCTTACCAAACAGCGGAGTATTTTCGTCTAAATTATCAGAAATTTCTATATCTTGTTCCTCGGCAATGTCCCGAACATTGGCCAAAATTAGGGAGACAATTTCCGAAGTTATAGTAGATTTCTCCAATGTGGTCAAGGGTTGATTACTCATGGATTACTCCTTTTCGGGTGAGTCGGTGAACTGCGATCGCCTTGCCGACGAATCGCTGAAAATTTCTATATCCCTATGAAAAACCCGATTCATCTAGCTGTGTTGCCAGTTTGGCATTATGTTACAAAAATTTACTTTTTTTGCAATTTGGTACTTGACTGACTCAAGCGATCGCGATTTTTCAATTGCCATAGCCCAGGCAGGTCGCTGGGTTGAATTTTAATTATTTTTGAGCTAATAATTATTTAAGTGACCATAATCTTAACTTATTTACAGATGCCAATTTTCCATCACTAGAGGCTTCAAATTTAGCAATTAATCCTGGAGAGGGATAAAATAAAAGTAAATCGCTATTCCCATAGTCTACGGTGCTGGTATCAGAAATATTTGCGTCAGTTTTTTCAGGGTTAAACATATGAAGAGTTTTGGGAGTAAACAACTGCAATTTTAACTTTGATTTGTCCAATTTATGATAGTAAATTAAATTCCAGATTACCCACAATTTCGTGTCGCTGATTACAACTGGATTTTGATATTGATTTATTTGCTCCACAATTTCAGTATAGTCATTGCCAACCTCCTTATTCCACCAAGTTTTTGACGGCAGACTAATCGCCCCAGATAAAATTCCTGATGAAATCAATCCTAATAAAATAATATGACAGAGCCTTTGAGGGATTTTTTTCTGACTTAGTTGGTAGGATAAAAAATCCGCTATGGATATTTCTATACCCATAACAACCGGAAACAAATATCTTTTGTTGGTTAGTAGAACTCCAGAAGTTGAATTTAAATCTCTGAACACTGTCACCAGTAAGATAAACCAGGTAAAAATTACCAAAAAGGCGGAAATTTTTAGAGGATTTTTACAAATAGTCACCCAAAAAGCATAGCAGATAAATGCCAAGACGAGGGAATTTAAGATCAGCATCACAGAAATTTTCAGAACCGAGTCTGAATAGCCAGAGCCGAAATCGATAATAATTCTAGGCAGAATCCCGATTAAGCGCTTGGCTATAACAAAGATAGAAGCCCCGGGTTGCTCTCGATAATACTCTTGAAATTTTAGGATCAATAAAATCCAGGGAGAAAACGCCAACATCCCCCCAACAGATGCTATCAAATAAGCCATCAAGATTTTACTCAGTCGAAACCGTTCTAAGATCAGAAGATAAATTCCATGCCCGACGGCCACAAATACAGAAAATAGATGTGTGTATAGACTGGCAGTCAAAGCGATCGCATATATGCCCCAATTGAGCGGTTTATTAATCCTGATGGCTCGGAGTAAACAGGCACTAGAAAGTAAAATTGTCACTGCCCATAAGATATATGGTCTCGCTTCTTGGGCGTATAAAACTTGATAAGGACATACAGCGGTAAGGGCGATCGCAATCCATCCGACTAATGATGAATTAAACAATTCCCAACATAGCCAATAGATCGCTGGAAATACGAATAAACTAATCACAGCAGAAAGCGCTCTTATAGCGGCGATCGAGTCACCAAAAACTCCCACCCAACAGCGCACCAGGGCAAAGTACAGTGGTGGCATCAAAGGAGTATCTTTTGCTAGAGCATTCACGGTATCAATGACGTTATTTCCCGGAAAAATACCCTGATATTTTTGGAAGTCTTCAACTTGAATAATTTCCCCGGTAAAAAGACTGGCCATTAACTCCGTTGATGTATGACCAGAAATCCACAGAGAAGTAAAAGCTTCATCGCCCCAATAAATTTTTTGCTCCAGGTTAGCAAATCTAAAAAAAATGCCGATTGCTAAAGCGGAGATAATGATAAATCTTAGCCATTTAGGGTTAATTTGGCAATGATTATTTAAAAAAATATTCATTGTTTTCATAGTTATCCTCGGTCTAAAATCAGACCAAATTTTATTTATAAAAATCGCATTTTTTGTTTATTGTGTTGAAAATTGCCTTGATTTTTTATGACGAATGTATCTAGAAAATATATCCGTTTATTAGGATATAAATCTCACCCATACTTCAGACAGGGGTAAAGTAAGACAATATTTTTGATTCACTTTAGGATATATTATTTTTCTGGCTTAGAGATGTAACATTCCATAAAAAATTTACATTTTTTACAGATTCAACAGCCCAATTATGAGTATTTTTTAATTTATTAATCAACTCCTTAGATGGCCAGAATAAAAATATTTTTTGATTTTCATCGTCCCTGGCTGTATTCTTCCCAGTAACTCTTGATTTCATGTTAATGTTTTGAGCAAAGTCAAACATTTCTAGGGTTTCGGGGGTAAACAATTGAAACTGTAGATTTGAAGTATCCAAGTTAGGATAGTAAATTAAATTCCACATCGCCCATAAGTAACTATCACTAATAATGAGGGCATTTTGAGATTGATTTATCTTCTCGACAATTCGAGGATATTGAATTGGGATTGGCTTATTCCACCAAGTTTCGGCTGGCAAGCTAACGGCAGAAGATAATATACCTGATGCAATTAATGATACGAAAACAATTCGGTATTTTTTATGATTTGTTTGATTGCCTTGAAGCCAAATATATATCAAATAAGCCACAGATATTTGTACATATAAAATAACCGGAAACAAATATCTTGGACTGGTTAGAAGCACTTGAGATACTTTGATTAAATCCCTCAAAACGGCTAGAGGCAGGATTGGCAGACTCGACAGAAGCACAAAACCCCATATTTTCACAGGATTATGAAAAATTAAAAACCAAAAGCTATAACCAATTAGTATAATAATAATACTGCTCATTATCGTCATTATAATAAGTGTTATAACTGAGTCTGAATAATCCGATCCGAAATCGATAAAGCATCGAGTAAACAAACCGATTAAGCGCTTGGATAAAGTAAAAATAGAAGCACCAGAACTATCTGGATAATACTGTTGAAATTTTATGATGCATAAAAACCAAGGGAAAAATAAGAGGACTGCTGCCAAAGAAGATAGCAAATAGTTGATCGATATTTTATTCAAGCGAAACCGGTGAATTATGAGAAGATAAATTCCCTGCCCGACGGCCACAAATACAGAAAATAGATGCGTGTATAGACTGGCAGTCAAAGCGATCGCATATATGCCCCAATTGAGCGGTTTATTAATCCTGATGGCTCGGAGTAAACAGGCACTAGAAAGTAAAATTGTCACTGCCCATAAGATATATGGTCTCGCTTCTTGGGCGTATAAAACTTGATAAGGACATACAGCGGTAAGGGCGATCACAATCCATCCGACTAATGATGAATTAAACAATTCCCAACATAGCCAATAGATCGCTGGAAATACGAATAAACTAATCACAGCAGAAAGCGCTCTTATAGCGGCGATCGAGTCACCAAAAACTCCCACCCAACAGCGCACCAGGGCAAAGTACAGTGGTGGCATCAAAGGAGTATCTTTTGCTAGAGCATTCACGGTATCAATGACGTTATTTCCCGGAAAAATACCCTGATATTTTTGGAAGTCTTCAACTTGAATAATTTCCCCGGTAAAAAGACTGGCCATTAACTCCGTTGATGTATGACCAGAAATCCACAGAGAAGTAAAAGCTTCATCGCCCCAGTAAATTTTTTGCTCCAGGTTAGCAAACCTAAAAAAAATGCCGATCGCTAAAACTACAACTAATAAAAACTTAAATGAATTAGGCAAAAATTGCCAATTTTCATTAGTCGTTAATCTGATTTTTATCGTGTTTTTCATATAAAACTACCGATTTTTTTAGCTAAGGATAAAATTGTTAATTTTTCAGGGATTGTGATTGATCTTAGTCGGGAGCGATCGGTTAAATTTTCTTCTTAAGACGAGGGCAAAGTTTTAAGCCAGTGTAAAGACAGAACAGACCACTGTCAAATCTAGGTACGGTAGTTTTTTGTTGAATGGTAAAATATTTCAGCAAAGTAGGAATTAATGATTGACGGCGATCGCCATAGTCATTTTTCGCACTTTTTCCCGTAAGAAGTTTTAATCCGATATCCACAATTTTTGAAGCACCTGGAGTCACAACAACTAGAGAACCTCCCGGCTTGAGAACTCGCTGCATTTCCTGAGAAGCTGCATCTAAATTATCAATAAATTCAAGACTGCTAACGGCCACTAAACAGTCAAAAAAATTATTTTTAAATGGGAGTAATGTGGCACTACCCGAATAAAGTTTTGCTGAAATATTAAATTCGGCCAAAACTTTATTCACTGATGCTTGTTTTTGGTGAATATCAATTCCGTACAGTTCCCGACAGCGATCGCTTAATTCAGGCATAAAGACACCACTGCCATAACCGACTTCTAAAAGTCGATTGACCCTTTCTTTGGCCAACAAAGATATAATCAGATTAAATCTTTGACGTTGAATCCAGCCTAAAATAGGTCGATAGTTCCAATCAGCATGATCGACGGCACCAGTTTTTAACAAGGTCTCTGGTGGTAAAAGTTTTATGGAAGATAGCTGGTTCATATATTCACCTCCTTGTGGTGGTTTTCAAGGTTAAATAGGCAGAGTAAAAAGCTGTTGACTTACTTTTTCCGCAAGCTGAATGGTTTCATTCACATTCAATGTGCCGTTGAGAATATGCGCGGTGTTGATAATATGTAATCCGGGGATAGAGGTGTTAATTTGCGGCAACATTTCTGAGTAATTTAGGGTAGAAATTGCCAGGACATACCGGACTTTCGAGACTTGGAAACAGAGGATGTCCCTGGGGTCAAACTCCGGATACATCCTTTGCAGACCTTGAATGAATTTTGCTTTAATTTCTGAATCAGATAAAGCAAAATCCGGGTCGTTTTGGGTGACATATTTCGGCAGGTAAACCAAAGCATTGCCGTGGAAGTTTTGGAGATCGACTAAGGCGGACATTTCAATTACCCCGGTAAAGGGAACCCAGTCCTCAGTAATGTTGGTGACATAGAAGTCAGATAAAGGCTTCTTCAATAGCAGAGAAGCACAAATAATTCCCTGATATTGAATGGCTTTGAGTCGATTGATTTCATCAGCGGTTAAGTCCGGGCAAATTTGCGCGGCAATTGGGGCAGCGCAGGTGACAATTACGCGATCGCACCTTGCTTCATGCCCATTGTCAAACTGAATCTTGATGCCTTGGTTAAATCGCTCAATTCTTGTCACCCGATGACCGAGTTCTATCTTAACATTTTCTGCCGCTAAAACTTGGGCAAAGCGATCGATAATTTTGGCATATCCACCGGGAACATAGCCAAACATTTCTTTTTTCAATCCGGTACGACGGGCCGCATATAGTCGGGCAATAATTGCCCAAATAAAGGAAGCAGACGCGATTTTATAGTTCTCTCCCAGCTTCGATCGCAGTAGGGGCAACCAAATTTTCTCAAACACCGACTTGCCCGACCAGCGGATTAGCCAATCACTCACAGATATTTTTTCTAGTTTTTGCCAATTTTTAATTTTTGACCCATAGAGAATGGTTAAAGCAAAGCGGATTTTACCGAGTAACCCTAGGGGAAAATCTCGAAGAAATTCGATACTATTAGAAATCGAATATAACTTGCCATTGGTATATAAGCCGGTGCGAGTTTCCACCCATTGCATTTCGGCGGCTAAACCCAGTTCATCTAACAGATTTTTTAAATAAGTATCTGACAACAAGGTGACATGATAATGGCGATCCCAAACTAAATCACCCAGTTGCCAAGCACTTGCCAATCCACCTAAATAATTGGCACTTTCAAATAAGGTGACATTTTTGCCTTGTTGCACCAGACGATGGGCTAAAGTCATGCCCAGCATCCCACCACCGATAATTGCCCAACTTTCTGTTTTGGGATGTTCTATCTGGGGATTTTTTATGGTAGATGATAAATTGCGATCGCTCATCGGTTATGCTCCTACTTTTCCGGTCTTGTAATCATTTCAAACGGGAGGAGTAAGTTCTGTCACCACTTGATGTTTTACAGAGTATTTTAATCCGCAAACAGAACAAGTAACCTCGTCAAATTGTTCTGTTTCATGGGTGAAACGAAGCAAAGGTTCTCCACAGCGACACACGCAACCAATGGACTTCGCTGGATGGCCAATTGCCAGATGAAAATCCGGGATTGATTTAGTCACCAAAGACCCCATGCCAATCATCGCAAAACGACCAATTTCCAGGTTATTACCAATGGTACAACCGGCACCAATGGTTGCTCCTTCTTTGACCAGAGTTGGCAAAGTATGGTCATCGGGATCGGAGGTTCTTAACTGTTTTAAATCTGAAGTGGTGGCTCTGGGAAAGCGGTCATTAGTAAAGGTAGTTGAGGCTGAAATCATCACTCCATCTTCTATGGTGACAGCGGTGCAAATATAGACAAAAGCGTTTATTTTCACGCGATCGCCAATCGTCACCCCATAAGCAATATAACTTTTTTCCCCAATAATACATTCTTCGCCAATTTGAGTGGAGTGACGAATATGCACATTGTCCCAGATAGATGTTTTTTCGCCAATTGTCACCCCTAATTCAATGTTGGCTGTGGGATGAATTTTAACCGTCATATCAAAACCTCATGGGTTACTCAAGGATAATTTTTTTCTGATTTTTATCCAAACAATAATTACGCTTTAGGATTGATGGTTGATCCATCAGATATGGTGGGTATTTACCCCTAGGGAATGTTGGTGGGCATAGCCCACCATAAACAGGTGAAAATTAAGCTGCTGATTGCAAGCGATCGATTCTGAATTTAATATTTTCTTGATGTCCGACTTTTGTCCACTTGCTGTTTTCTAGTGCTGCATAAGCGGCTTCAATTACTTCTACAGATGCCAGAGCATCTTCGTGATTAATTAACAGATTTTCTTCATCTTTAATGCCTTTAGCAAAATTTTCAATTTGACTGCGGAATGCCTGTACTTTGTCGTAGCCATTGCCAAATTTAATCCAATCTTTACTATAACTTTGACGGTATTTAGATTCTTGCCAGCCGACAGAAATTGTTCCTTGAGAACCGTAAATTCGGATATAGTAATCGAGTTCTTTGTTGATACTCCAAGAAAGATCGATATTGCCGACAACACCGCTGACACTTTTAGCAAAGATACGCACCGTATCTTCAACTGGCAAACCTTGAATTCGTTTGGCTTCGACTACCTGTACTTCTGCCAATCTTCCGAGGAAATAGCGCATAATATCAATGGAGTGAGTGCCGTTATCAATTAACACCCCGCCCCCAGAAATTTCTGGTTTGGCATTCCAACGAGATGACATATCAACCCGCGAGGTAAAAGCATTTTCAAATAAGACAATTTCCCCTAAAATTCCCGAAGATACAATGCTTTTTGCTTTGATGACATCTTCGACGTAGCGGAATTTTGAAGCCATTGTGAGTTTTACTCCGGCTTTTTGCGCTGCATCCACCATTCTCCGAGCACTTGCAAGGTCAATACTCAGGGGTTTTTCGCACAAAACAGGAATCTGACTTTCTAAAAAATGTATGGCAATTGCCTCATGGGTGACAGGAGGGGTGCAGATAATTACTGCGTCGAGTTCTGACGCTTCACCCATTGCTTGATATGATTCGTAACTGGGGCATCCTAATCTTTCGCCGAGGGCTTGGGCAGCTTCGGTTCTCAGATCGGCAACTCCCACAAGTTCAGCGGTTTCACTGGCTTCAAATGCTTGAGCATAAGCTTGGGCGATCGCCCCTGCCCCAACCAGTCCAAATTTAGTTTTTGTCGTCATAATGATTAACCTGTTTTTTATTAAAAATTTATGCTGAGTTGCTAATAGCTAATCGAGATTAATTTGTTGAAAACTATCGGCGATTAGCCCGGTTTTTTTGGGGCAAACCATTCCGGAATTTAAGATGCTTAACGATCACTTAATCGCCGCAATGCTTCGCCCCGATTATACTGGGATGAGCCCCTTGGCTATTGGTGAAATAACTAACCTTAATTAGCGATTTACCAGTAATTCCACCGCGTTGAGAATTTCGCTGGCAATATAGTCAACATGATCGTTGGTGTAACGCTCGTTCCAAGGTAATACGAGCACGCTTTCTAATCCGGCAAAAGTACCGGCAAATCGGGCGCGATCGTAGTCAACGGCTTCGGGTCGGGCTAAGGTAAAGGGATAGCGAGAATTCCCAAAGGTGCGTTGTTTTTGGAAAATTTCGCACATAAAAGCAGGTTTCTGGATATATCGAGGCGCTGAGAAAATGCCTTTTTCTTTTAGTAGTTTCGCTAATCCTACGGGGCCATTGGGAATGACTTCACTGTCAACCCGTAGACAATATTTCCAGTAAGTGTGAATGTTACGCGGATCAGCCCAAGGGGTTTCAATTCCGGCAATATCTTGCAATTTTTCTGTCAGTTTGTTGGCGGTGGTGATGCGACTGGAAATCACTCCATCTAATTTCTTGAGTTGGGCAACCGCAACAGCCCCTTGTAATTCGCTGATGCGATAATTTAGGGCTAAAAAGTAGTGGTCTGGATTTGGATCTCCGTAACCCCAAGCTTTGTTGATAAATAAGTACATCCGACGGGCTAAAGCGTCATCGTTGGTGACAACAAATCCACCTTCCCCAGTAGTAATATGTTTACCTTGTTGTAAACTGAAACAACCAATGGTTCCCAGAGTGCCAACGTGCTGATGATTATGTTTGGCACCGTAAGCCTGAGCACAGTCTTCAATCACGGGAATATTGCGAGATTTCGCGAGTTCAATAATCTCGCTCATGTTGCAAGGATTGCCGAATAAATGAGTGACGATGATGGCTTTGGTGCGATCGCTCAAACAAGGTTCAATGGTTTCTGCGGTCACATTCCAAGTTTTCGGATCAACATCGGCAAAAACGGGAATTGCTCCTTGATAAATAATCGGAGTTAAGCCTCCCATATCGGTGATGGAAGTGGTGACAATTTCATCTCCGGGTTCTGGATCGATCGCCGCTACCGCTACATGAATGGCTGCGGTTCCAGAGGCACAAGCGTAAGCGTGTTTTACCCCCAGGCGATCGGCAAATTTTTGTTCTAATTCTTTAACAAAATTTCCTTTGGTGCTGGTCAAAGTTCCACTGCGGATCGCCTCAGCGACCAAGGCGATTTCTTCATCGCCCAGGGTTCTACCAGAAGCTTCTTGATCGGAAGGTAATGTGATAGTTTTTTGTTTGGTAATTTCTGCAACCATGATGTCAAACTCCTAGGTTTTAAATCGGTGTAAATTAATTTGATTGCTTTTTGATTTTTTTGATTATTAAAAAAAGTATAAAAAATCCGTTGAATCAATCGGCAATAGCCAACTTAATTTTTGGCTGGGTTTTGCTAAATTGACAGATTTTTTAGACTCAACAGCGATCGCCATTGATGGGAACGCCAGATATTTCTATGAAACACTATTTTTCTAAATCCGTGTTGCCAAATTGGCATATTTTTGGAAAACCTTTGGGAAAAACCCGTTATTTTAAAAAAAACCAGCTTCCTGGTATTCAAGTCAGCCAAAAAAACCGGCTTGTTGAAGAAACCGGGTTAGTGATGTTCTGGGACTTTTTTAATGTTTTTTATTCAATTCTTGCTTATTTTGCTTATTTAATTTATAAATCGCTGTTCCTAGGTAAAACATTTCTTCAAAATTGCTTTTGGTTTGCATGGAAATAATTCCCAAGCTTACTAACTGAATTGCCAACATCAAAGTCATGCCACCAATAATAAAGGTGTGCGGCGCCTGGTGAAAAGCCCCAGCGACCGCATCGGAAAAGCGATCCAGAAACCAATCAGCCGGTAAGTTTTGATAATTGGTAAAAGTATGAATGAGTACCCAAGCATTCGCTAAACAAGAAAAGCCAAACAAGAATAAGCCTGGAATTAAGAAAAATATCACAGGTCGAGAAATAAATCCAGAGAATAAAACCGACCAAATTTGCCGCCAAATCCTCATGCTAGATCGTCTTTTCGGCTTCTTCACGGTGCGCTCCACTCGCCAGTTTAAGTGAGCCGGGATCTCTTCAATTCTCGCTCGTAAAATTCTGGCTTTATAGATAATTTCTGGATTGATATCCATGCTCATGGAACGCAAATTTAGCGATCGCAAAAACTGCCCATCATAAGCTCGCACCATGCCGGTGACTGTGGCTAATTCTCCCTTAGAAGTCGCGGATAAAAATCGGTTAGCCCAGATACTTAATTTTTTCCTAGCCCAAGGAACATTAGAAATATTTCCTCCTTCTATATAAGGAGAAGCTACGACAATTTTCGCCAGAGTTTCTCGCATTTTGCTGAGAAGTCTTTCGATATGTTCTGGAGCATAACTCAGATCCAAATCGATGACGACAACATAATCCCCATGACAGTAATTAAAGCCAAATTTAAGGGCTTGGCCGAGTCCGAAATTGGTGATATGATGTAAAACATACACATTTTCTCTGGTACTTGCAAAGGCTTCCGCCAGTTCTCCGGTCTCATCCAAACTGCCATCATTAATCACCACAATTTCCCAGTCATAGGTATCCTGGAGAGATTCCATATACTCGCAGAGAATAGTGAGATTTTGTTCCACGATCGCCGCTTCGTTGTACCCAGGCACAATTAATGAAACTAGGGGTTTTTGTTTTTGTGGATCTCTCCACCAATTGGTTTTATATGATTGAATGAGCGGTGATTGACTTGGGGGTTTAATCGAAGGATTTGTCACGGGATATGGGAGAGATTTTAACATAATTTCACCTGTTTCAATCTATATAGATAGCAATCTTGAGATGATGCAACAGTTCGCTGCACTGCCCTGCGACTTCCGTAGTCAGAAAAACCGGGTTTTTGCTCATTTTTTCTGACCTGATGAGCCAAAACTCAATGAACAGCCCGGTTTTTAATGCCCTGAAAACCAAGCCTTGACCTGGATTGTGAAATAAGTACGTCTTTCTCAGTCTATGAAACCCTCGAATCAGGAGATTATGTTGCCAAATTGGCAACTCGTTACAAAATTTTACAGATTTATTAGACAATTCTGGCAAAATTCTGGATCGATCCTCCCAACCCCCCGATCTTCGGGGAGATGAGCGAGAATTCTGCCAGAATTGTCTATTATTTAGGGGGCATTGATCAATTCTGTGAGTGTAGTGGCAATTCGTGAATTGCCACTCGTGAATTGCCACTACGACCCATAATTTTAGTCTGGACGCGCTACTAAGACGCGCTACTAAATTTATGGTTAATGCTCTTGCCACCGTTGCCATGCACTGTCAACAATCTTGCCAATCAATTGCGGGTAAGACAGACCAGCAAGATCCGCCATAATTGGCAAATCTGAACGGATATGGTTTAGCCCTGGCAATGGATTAACCTCTAGAAAATGCCAAACCCCTCTGGCATCACAGCGCAAATCAACGCGGGCGGTGTCCCGGCAACCCAGCGCATGGTAGACATTTAAAGCCAGTTGGTTGGCCTGTGCTGCCACTGGTTCTTCATCAGTGACGAGACGATAAGATACCCGTTCTAGATATTCGCCTTTATTCAGGGCGGTATATCCTACCGCGTCGGCTTTGTCAGTAAAGATGACTTCCATGACAGCCAGCACCCCCGCAGTGCTGCCATTGCCGACAATACCCACAGTGACTTCCCTGCCGGGGAGAAAAGTTTCTACGAGTACCGGCTGGTGAAATTGTGCCAGCAATTCTTCGCAGGCTGGGACTAACGCTTCTTGGTCGTTGATGAAAGAATGGCTGGTGACACCTTTGGAACTGCCCTCGGCCAAGGGTTTGAGGAACAGGGGCAGGGGTAAGGATAATGTGCTTGCCTCTTCGGGGGTATTCACTATTTCAAATTCTGGGGTGGGCAAACCGCGATCGCGCACTACCCGCTTGGCCAAAGCCTTATCCAAGGCCAGGGCACAAGTCAGGGGATCCGAGAATGTATAAGGTTGATTAAATAATTCACAGACTGCGGGGACTTGCGCTTCACGGGAACGACCCCAAACCCCTTCGGCCAGATTGAAAATCAAATCCCAGCGATCGCCTGCAACTAGCCTCCGCGCTAGTTCTCTGCCATTGCCGATCCGTTCAACATTATGACCCAAATGGCTTAAAGCATCTTCCAGACCAATGATCGTTTCTTCATCGTCAAATTCCATCACCTCGATCGCACTGAAACCTGCTTTAAGATAGTCTTCCTTCAGGTCGTAACACAAACCAATCAAAAGCTTCATGGTTACTCCACTGGATCTATATAAGTGTAGAGATGGCCTTCCCAATTCCGTACAATGGTTTGGCTGTTTTCGTAAGCCATTACGGTTTCCGGGAAAATGGGGACTTTGCCCCCACCACCCGGTGCATCGATCACGAATGTGGGCACTGCATACCCCGTCGTATGACCCCGCAGTTGAGAGATCAAATCAATCCCGGTTTGCACCGTCGTCCGTAGGTGTGCGGTGCCCACAACCGGGTCACATTGGTAGAGGTAGTAGGGGCGTACACGCAGTTTGAGTAGACCGTGAAACAGATTTTTCAGTGCGGCTACGGAATCATTCACCCCTTTCAGCAGAACCGTTTGACTGCCCAGAGGAATGCCACCATCAGCCAGTAAATCGCAAGCTGTGGCGACTTCAGCGGTTAGTTCTTTCCGATGACAAAAGTGCAAGGAAAGCCACACGCGATGCTTCCGCAAAACGGAAACAAGGGACGGGGTAATCCGTTGGGGTAAGAAACTGGGAACGCGGGAACCGATCCGCACAAATTCAATATGTTCGATCGCCCGCAACTGTCCCAGCAAGTTGTCCAAAACTTCATCAGACATCAGCAGCGGATCCCCCCCAGAAATCAGCACATCCCGGACTTCAGTATGTTCTTGCAAGTAAGCAACTATGACATCGATCCGCCGTGTCAGGGGATACATCTCCCCTTGGCTGACTAAGCGCGATCGCGTGCAGTAACGGCAGTAAGCCGCGCAAGAGTCCAAAGCCAGCAGTAACACGCGATCGGGATAACGGTGTACCAGTCCAGGCACCACGCTATCATTATCCTCACCGCAGGGATCGGCCATATCTCCTAAACTGGTGACTAATTCTTCTTCTCGTGGCACTACCTGCAAGCGAATTGGGCAAAGGGGATTATCAGGGTCAATTAACTCGGCAAAATGCGGCGTTACGGCCACCGCAAACTTATCCCGCGCTTTTTCTAGCCCTCGTTCCTCTGATGGAGTGAGCTTTAGCAACTGCTGAAAATGTTCTAATTTAGTCAGCCGGTGACGCATTTGCCAGCGCCAATCTTTCCATTGTTCTGGGTCTAAGGATGTCCCAAGAATATGGCAAATTTCCTCACGCCTGGATTTTGCTATCAGAGGTTGATCAACTACGGTGTTTGATTCCATGATTGGTGGTTTTTAGCTAAGTTTTGACTAGCTCAGGTTTTTTGTTTCGGGAGTCAGATTCAAGCCAAAAAGCTTACCAGTCCAAAAAAGCCAGAAAATTTGAGACGTTTCTGCGCTTTACTGAACTTTTTGTCTGTATTTTTTAGCACGGAAGCCACCCGTACAGGTAAAACGGCAAACACCTCCAGAGCGTTGGGAAACTTTTTGAAAAAGTCCGGCAGCAGATAATTTTTTCATTATATTTCATTATATTCAATGGATCTGTCGATCGCCCGGTTAAAATCACTGTTAATTAACATTCCCTTACCAAAACATAATCAAAGACTTGCGGAAACATCCCCTTGATGCTATATCGCCTAAAAAACTAATTAGACTTCTTGCTTTCCCAGGCTAAAAAGCCGATTGGAGCGCTTATCGGGGGTTTGGGGGGATCAACGTCGGGTAGGGGCAGGTTTCAAACTCGCCCCTACTTTGTTGTCTACTATACTGCTGTATGCCAGAGATCAGCATTCAGGTATCAAAAATCAGCTATCAGCTTGGATGCTTCAGGAATCAGCTTTCAGCCCCTACATTGGTCGCTGACCGTTGCCCTTCTGACGGCTTACTGTCAGAGTAAAATCAGATTGAATTAACCAAGCTAATTGATATTTAAAAAATAAATTTTTAAATATTTTAGCTTAAAAGTTTGATAACAGTTTTCTTGAAATAAGAGGGTTATCAATGGTTTATTTTCTTGAGTTTCATATCAAATAAAAACTATAAATTAGTTCGTATATTTATGAGGTACAAAGGTAAAATCTGTCATTCCCGCCTTCGCGGGAATCTATATCCTTATGTACCTCAGCAAACAGAGAAAACAGACAAAGCCGATATAGAAAAATTGTGCGATCAATGTGAGGAGAATTTTTCCATATCGATCGCGACTCGTGAGTTAATTTCCAGGGTTACAGCGTCGTTACTAAGTAATCCCTGTAAGTTTTCACCGATCGCCTTTGAATCAAAATGTTTCAATGCCGCGATCGCATGAAGTCTGACGGTTTCATTGTCATCAGCTAACAGTTCTTTCAGGGGTTCAATGGCGATCGCCTGTCCTAATTGTCCCAACCCTACGGCGATCGCCTGCTTAATTTTGGGCTGTTCGATCGCCGGGTTTGAAGTTTCCGACTTGAGGAAATTAATCAAAATATGCGCCGCTTTTGGTTGCAAAACCGAAGATTCTACTCGGCCCAAACTGCTAATTATTGAAGACCATACTGCGGAGGACAAAGGCAGGGTTAAAGCTTCTTCTAAATAGTCTAATGCCTTGGGATGAGACATCCAGCCTAAACCATTAACCACTGTCACCGTTAAAGGAATTGGGGTGTGTGGAGATTTTATCACTGCAAATAAAGCATCGGCAGCGGATTCATTGCCAATCCGCATCAAGGCGATCGCCGCTTGTTGACAGACTTCTAAGTTAAAATCCCAGAGGCGATCGCGCAACAAATCCACTAAATTCTCTGGCAACATATCAGCAGAAGAACGCATAGAAAATAAACCCAAACCAATCACCGCTTCCAGTCTCACCGTGGCCATCAAATCCGACAATGCAGTCACTAATATTGGGGGAATTCGGGCATCATCAAAATTACTTAAAGCCGCGATCGCTGCTTTGCGGATTAAAGAGTCTGAATCATCGACCACCGTTAACAATGGGGCAATAATTTCCGGTCGATGAATTTTCGCCAAAGCCCGAACCGCAAAAAGTCGTGATGAATCATTTTTTAATAGGGTTTCTAATCCCTGAATTGCATTTGGGCCAATATTAGCCAAAGCCTCTGCTGCCACCAAGCAGAGTTCTTCATCACTGTCGCTATCCACCAAATCAATTAACCCTTGGACGACTTCCGGGCGATCGAACTGACCCAGAATTTGTCCGGCAAACCACCGCAATTCTATTTCCGCCTCTTCATCCTGCAAAATTTCTATTAAAGGGGCGATCGCCGCATTGCCTAGATTGGGAAAAATTTTAACCACTTCCCAGCGGGCTTGAAAATCACCAAATTCTAGGACTTGCAAGGCTAAATCTAGCATAGTGGGAAATAGCTGACGGTCTTGTGGGGCTTTTGGTGAATTCAGTTTGGTTTCATGTTTTTTAATCTGATTTGAGGCGATCGCTGGTTTTTTGCGAGCATCTTTTCCCGCATCTTTTTCAGATTGTAACAATTGATGCAGACATTGGGTCACAAATGACCAGTTATTTTGCTTCGCCGCAATTTGGGCTTGTTCAGTCAGGTTTTGATTGGTTAAAGACATTATAGTGATCAATTTTTAGGATATTTTAGGGTATTTTAGGATATTTTCAATCAGAGATGATTGGCAGCAAATTTTTTGAAGTTTATCTAGAGATCAACCGCCTGGTAAGTCATGTAAATTTTGCATAATATAGCTATGATTTGTGAACTTTTGAGATTCCCATCTCCCCTTTTGGGAGCTTATCCTTACTCACATATTTTTTAACATAATTATACCTCTGGCAAAAAACATCTATCTTATAATTATATAATTATAATTATTTAATTCTCGACCACATAGCCAACTCATAATTCTCAATTGCTGACAAGAAATTGCAAGGGAAACCATAAGGCAACGATTTCGATAACGACTTGAGAATATTTTAAAAATTTTCACACTCCTATTAACATAATAAATCACTATTAATTTTTGATATAAATATCGATTGTAAAGGTTTCAGTATGAAAATGAACCTGGCTCTTTTTAAACAAGTTAAAATCATGGCAATCCCCTCGTCATTTAGGCAAATAATCTGTTTACTTTCTTGATTAATGATTGCATTTTTTAGCTGTGGTATTTTTTATTTACTGAATAGGATTTTTTATTTTTTTTTTCTTTTGATAGCTGTTTCTGCGACATCCACTACCACCAATTCTGGGATCCCAAAACCATTGAACAATGGTTTTTTCCCAAGAATACCAAACTTTCCCGTTTTCATTAAGGTTGATTCAATATTAGTGACAATTCGGCTTTCTCGTTGATTCGGATACTCCCCAATTTGTGCCGATATGGAAATAAGTTCGATATTCTCGCCAATATTCCAAGGCCACTAGGACTTGTTCTTCAAGAGTTAAGGCGCCACGCCGTACTCGTTTATCTTGAGGATTCTCTAACCGGACTTGTTCTTGTTCACCATTTCTTTAAAGGTTTGAATCTGGATACCAAATCTCCGTTTAAATTGCTCCGGTTTCAAATTTAGATAAAATGGATAATGGATTGTTGATGATTAATTTATTGTGGAACTGCAAAATATCTCTTTAGCATTTTATGCTGTTTTTAGCAAAAGATCCTGAAAATTAGCTATAACCATCGCATCCATTAATCAAGCCAATTTTTTAATTATAGCATAAAATTATTTTGCAAGAGGTCTATTATTCTTGACATCCGCTTAAGTAACCCTGTAATAGCCTCCATGTACCCGCAATGTCATCAAGTCGTCGTAGACCTAACCAAATAGTTTTCACTCCGGGTTCGCCATCTTTTTTACGTCCTAAGAAACCACCCAGGCTCGCAATCCAACGCACACATTGATTCAAAGTTGGCGGAGTTTCAGGGGGAATAGGCGTTGAGTGTATATGACACAATCTAGAGGTAGCAAAACCAATCGCCGATGACGACGCGCATCGCCCAATTCCGTATGCTTGAGTTCTTCGGCCACCCAAGAATTCATAATTTCTCCATCCCAGACGAGTCAATCGGAACGTCAATTTTAGCTGATGAGTCTATCTGTGCGATCGCCGTCCGGATCCTCTGGCGGCCTTGAGTCCGATCTCCGGGCTGCTTACTTGACCCAAAAAAGATGAAGTTTTGTGAATAAATTAGGCGAAACCCAGACTAGATAAGCTTTTGAAATTGTTAAGAAATATGTGAGTAAGACAAGTTTTGAAAGATGCGTCCGCCATCGTGAGGGCAAATTTTCTCCATTGATTTAGTTTTTTTATATAAAAAATAGTTTTAATTTGTTTGAATTTATTTTGCTTGATTGACATTATAATTATTTTATATTTTATATGGTTCGTCTGTGTTAGCTAAAACAATGGTGTTTCCAGAAAGCTTAATAAAAATTTAATGGTATTATTCTGAATATTGTGTATAATTTAAATTAGTATTTTATTACCGCTATTACCGCCAAAACAGATCGCTGATTGCCGGTGTTGCCTGGATAACCCCTAATATCTAATGGAGGCACAGACTATGAAACCTGTGGCTGAATCCGAATTGAACCCGCAAGAGTTGATCGATTGGTTGATTTCTACTATTGCCCATGAATTGCGAACTCCTTTAACCACGATTTTGGCATCAGCGGAATTGCTGGAATATTACCAAGATAAATGTTCTGAGCAACAAAAAAAACAATATTTGAAGCAAATTAAAATATCAATTCTCGCCATCCGAGAATTTTTAGATAGTGAAGATTTTGCGGCAAATTTGCAAAAATTGGCAGATCAAATCTCAGAACCAGAGCGGGTGTATCAATTATGTCAAATTTTACGCAAGGACTATGAATGACTATGAATGATTCGGAAAGTATCGGCTTCGATACCCCCAACCGATGGCGGATCCAAGGGAAGCTTTTGATAATTTTGCCAGAATTGTCTAATGAATGACTCGGAAAGTATCGGCGTGAGATGGTATTATCAGAAGGAAATACCGAGCATAAAGTCATGTCATCAGCAGCTAATATTTCAGATGAATTCGGGAATCCGTGGCAGGAGTTTTGGTCACTCGATCGCCAGATTACTTTTTTAAATCATGGTTCGTTCGGTGCTTGTCCCCAGGTGGTAATGGCTGAACAAAAAAGATTACGATCGCAACTGGAACTCGATCCAGTGCGATTTTTTATGCAAGATTTTGAGCTATTGTTAGATGATGCGAGACATAAATTAGCTCAATTTGTGGGGGCAAATCCTGAAGATTTAGTCTTTGTTCCCAATGCTACCACCGGGGTGAATACGGTATTGCGATCGCTACATTTCCATCCGGGAGACGAAATACTAACCACCGACCATGCTTATAATGCCTGTCAAAATGCCCTCAATTTTGTGGGCGATCGCGCCAATGTTCAGATAGTCCGGGCGCCAGTATCTTTTCCCCTGGAATCACCGGATCAAATCATTGAAGCGGTGATGCAGAAAGTCTCCGCAAAAACTAAACTGGTATTACTCGATCATGCTACCAGTCAAACGGGCTTAATTTTTCCCATTGAAAAACTCATTAGTCAACTGACAAAACTGGGAATTGATACCTTGGTGGATGGCGCCCAAGCACCGGGGATGGTATCGATAGATTTGTCAGAAATTGGCGCTACTTACTACACTGGCAACTGTCACAAATGGTTACTCAGTCCCAAAGGGGCAGGATTTTTATATATTCGCTCAGATCGACAGTCACAGATTCGTCCGCTTTCGATTAGTAACGGCACCAATTCACCACGCACGGATAAGTCAAGATTCCACTTAGAATTTGACTGGACAGGCACCGACGATCCCACCGCTTATTTATCAGTTCCCACCGCGATAAAATTTATTGATTCACACCTAGAAAATGGCTGGCTGGAACTGATGGAACGAAATCATCAGTTAGCGGTGACAGCCAGAAAAATAATCTGTGAAACCTTGGGAGTTGCTTTGCCCTGTCCTGATGAAATGATTGGGGCAATGGCTTCAATTCCTTTACCCCAGAAAGTCGAGCAATTTCCAGCCAATCAGTTGCCCGGTGCTTTGTATGATCGATATGGCATTCAAGTACCAATTTTTTATTTCTGGCCAACTCAGCAGTGGATAGTGAGAATTTCCGCGCAAATTTATAATACTGAGGCGCAATATGAGAAACTAGCCCAAGCTCTGAAAGAGTTGTTGAATTGTTAGTAGTTAGTATTGGTAGTATTGGTAGGGAGTGTTAAGGGAGCGAAGCGCAGTGTAACGCCCCAATTTGACCGATAAATTTGGCGCAGCACCATGCTCCATTTAATCTATATATAGTCATTTGCCCCGAAAACAAGATGCGCGATCGCACTTGAAAAAAAACGGCTGGGAGGCAGATACTCTAGATTGGCATTTCCTTTTCTGAACTGGGAACAAGGATATAGCTGACGGACTGATGTAAAAAAAGTGGCCATGCTCATGCGTGGCCATCATCTGATTATTTTAAGATAGATCGATTCGCTAAATTAAATATCTAAGCTTTTTCTGGTAAATATCTAAACTTTTTCGGGAGACACTGAAGCTGTTTTTACAATTGCAGATTCCGCGATCAATTCCGTAGGTAGATTTGGCATTTTCCCATTAGGATTAGATCCAGATTCGATCCGAATATCTTGCACCGGAGCGGTCAACTGAATCCCTAACTCGCCAATGCTTTTTTGCAACATCTTCAGCAAATCAACATACACATCCCAATAGTCCTCTGTCTTTGTCCATGCTGATAGAGTTACGGAAATCTGATAGTCATATTGACTACTCCAAGGGAACCAACCCGGGGCTGGGGTCTCTAACACTTTTGGATGTGATGCGGCAATCTGCATCCACATCTTGTAAACTTGATCTAGGTCTTGCTCAAACTTTACAGAGATTGGGATCGTATGCTTACGGATCTCTGCGGTGGTGAAATTAATAATGTCACCACCCCAAACATTATTGTTCGGCACATTAATAATACTTCCGTCAAAGCCCTGAAGTTTGGTACTCGCGAGGGTAATAGACTTAATGTAAGCCCAGTAGCCTCCCACCTTCACTTCATCCCCCACGTCAAAGGGCTTGTAGGCCATAATCATCAAGCCACTAGCCAAGTTGCCGAGGTTGCTTTGCAGGGCAAAACCGAGGATGAAACTCAGTCCACCAAATACGGCTAACAATGGACCTAAGCTGATTTCTAATGCGGTCAATGCGATCAGAACCCCGATAATGACCCCGCCACGTTTCACCAGCATGACCACAAATTCACGCAACAGAGACGAAGCTGCGAATTTGTTCATCGTGCCATTGACTACCCGACCCAGGATTTGGGAAACGACGATCGACACTACTAAAATACCCACGAACTTACCAATATTCATCCCCCAGCGGACACCGCCTTCATCAGACTCGATCCAACTGAGCATTCGGATGCCCAGTGCGTTGGTATCGCGGACATCAACTTCTACAAGACTGACGGCTTGAATGTAAGTTCTGTAAGCTATTGGGTCGCCCCCTTTGGCTTGTATTTCATCCAAAACCACATTTAAGCGATCGATCAGGCTAGTCCGTTCTCCTTGGAGTGTCGTGACGTTGACCACCAGTTGGGTTTTCACTTCCTCTTCTGCGGCGGAGGACTTTTCTAATTGTTTCGTCGCTTCGTTTAACTGTCCTTGTTTTTCTTGGAGTTTTGCTTCGCTGTCTGCGGCACCGGCTTCGACATCTGCGGCGGCTTGGTCAATATTGTCAGCCGCTGCCTCGGTATTTTTAGCCGCTGCCTCGGTTTGTGTGTTTTCCTTAGAACAGGAAACTTCAACTCCGGATTGACCTACATAGCTGGCGTAACCGTACTGGTTACAGTAAAGATCGAATTCATCAGCATCGGGGGATGATGCGGTGGCACCCTCTTGATCTGCCTGTTTTTTTTCTTCTTTTTTTTCGGCAGCAGTTTTGCCTCCTGCCGCTACATCTTGCTTGGCTTCGTCAACTAATTGCTTTACAGACTCATCCTGGTTAATTGTTTCCGTCGTTTGAGTGGCCGTATTGACTGCTTCTTGAGCTTTCCCTAGGGCTTCCTTGGCTTCTTCAACTTTTTTAGCTGCTGCTTCAGCTTCGGGAGAACCGGGTGTAGCTGCCTTTTGAGCTTCTTCAGCAGCAGCAAAGGCAGCTTTAGCATCTTCTAAGGCTTTAACCGCCTGTTGTTGTTGATCAACCACCTGATTCTTGCGTTTGATGGCAATTTCAGCGTTGCTGATTTCCTGAACTTTGGCTTTTAGCAAATCCATCCAGGCTGCGGCTTCAGTCTCTAACTCAGGGAGGGTCAGAGGCTTGACTAATAATTTAAGCTGGTCAACAGGAATGGTCGGAGCTTCGGTGGTGATTGCTTTGGGCGCGGGGGCTTCGGCTTTGGCTTCGGCTGGTGCCAGCAAAGTTTCTTGCCGGACTAATGTTTCCCCTGGTTGTTGCTGCGATCGCCCAGGAATTCCCCAGGCGACAACCGTGCAGACGACCCCAGCAAGCACAACCACTTGAGTTCGATTGCGAAACATCTGTTGTCCTCTATTATTTATTTTTATGCCTTACTGTAAGTGAACGAATCTCAAAACGTCAACTAAATTTAGAGATAGTTAGACAAGTTAATGATTTTTAGATATTTCTTTATCGTTAACTGGTTATTTTTATCAAAAATAACTAAAATAGAGCAGTTTGATTTCGCCATCTTATATAATGTCTTCTATACAGAATATAATTTAGGCATAAAATATCTGGTGGTTCCAGATAGAGCCTTTTTGAGGAATTACGCAAATATAGAGTTAAATCACTATATATTGCCGGTTGTAGGCCAGGTAAACCCTACATTTAGAGCCGCAAATTTTTTAGGTGTAATGCGATATTAAACACCGAAAACTTTAAGTAATTGTGATAATTGTGACAGTTTAGGGGGAAGAAAATGGTCGGGGATTGACCATGAAGCGATCGCGCCCCCAAGAAACCAGGAATTAAAGGCAATTCAATGGCAAAATTATCTTAATTTCCGATTTTTTGTTTACTGTAAAATTATTGTGAATTTTTAATTGCTTTATGCCATTGGCTAAGATTCGCGATCGCCTAGGGAAATCCCTCAGCCCGAAAAACCTGGCGATTTTTGAAGCCTGTTTAATTGGTTTGGTATCAGGGCTGGCAGCGGTTTTACTCAAACAAGGAGTGGAATGGCTGGGCAGCATTCGCCTAATCCTCACCCAACAATATCCAGTCTGGTTGGTACTACCCGCGATCGCCTGCTGCGGAACCTTTCTCGCCGGTTTACTCGTCCAGCGGGTCGCCCCAGAAACCTCTGGTAGTGGTATTCCCCAGGTAAAAGTTGCCTTAGCTGGACTCGGTGGCAACCTCGATGGTCGAGTCGCAGCGGTCAAGTTACTGGGCAGTATGCTCACCATTGCCTCTGGTGTCACCTTGGGCAGACAAGGTCCGACGGTGCAAATTGGCGCTGCATTGGCAGCCCAACTCAGTCGCTGGGTTCCAACCTCTCCCGACTATCGCCGTCAGTTAATTGCTTGTGGGGCTGCTGCCGGACTCGCAGCGGGGTTTAATGCCCCCATTGCCGGAGTCTTATTTGTAGTGGAAGAACTAATTAGAGATTTTTCCAATATTACCCTCGGTCCGGCGATTATTGCTTCCTTTATCGGGGCGGTAGTTTCTCGGATCCTGGGGGGACAAAGCCTCAACCTAGATCAAAGTCTCACCGCCAGATATACCACCTTTTCCGCCCAAGAGATTCCTTTTTACCTGCTGTTGGGCATTCTCGCGGGGTTGCTGGGGGTATTGTTTCAAAAAGGCATTGTCCAAACCACTATTTTTAATCGGCGATGGCTGCGAATCGGTTTGCCCCTGCAAATGGCCTTAGCTGGCTTAATTGGCGGCATTGTTGTCTCCCTCTTACCGCCGCTATTTAGAAATTACGCCGGGTTACGAGAGTTTATGTTGACTGGGGAACCTGATGCGAAAAGTTGCGCGATCGCCTTTATCACTCACTTCTGTCTCACCATTATCGCCGCCAGTTCTCGCGCCCCAGGGGGACTATTTGCCCCATCCTTAATTCTCGGATCTGCCCTCGGTTATCTAGTTGGTTTATGGGAATGGGAAATTGTGGCTTTGGCAAAACCTACCAGTTACGCCTTTGCGGGAATGGGGGCATTTTTTTGCGCCGTATCTCGTGCGCCAATTACCAGCGTGGTAATGATATTTGAAATTACCACGGACTTTAACCTAGTCTTGCCTTTGATGATTGTCAGCGTGGTGTCTTACTTAGTCTCGGAACGCATCAATCGCGGTTCACTTTATGATGAGCTTTTGGCATTAAATGGCATTGAACTAAAAAAAGAAAAACCAGTGGGCGGTTTTTTATCGGAAATCCATGCCGTAGACGTGATGCAGCGGCAAGTGGAAACCCTCAGCGCCGAACAAACTCTCGGTGAAGCTTTGCATAAGTTTGCATCGTCTCATCATCGCGGCTTTCCCGTGGTCAACAATGGTCAATTGGTAGGAATTGTCGGTCAAGCGGATTTAGCCAAAATAGGCACCAAAGGCTATCACGAACATCAATTAGTCCGAGAAATTATGACCCCACAGCCGGTAACGGTAAATTCAGACGATAGTTTAAGCGAGGTTTTATATCAGTTAAATCGGTTTGGTTTGAGTCGCTTGCCGGTAGTCGAAGGACGTAAATTAGTAGGGATTATTACTCGTAGCGATATTATTAGAACCGAAAGCACTCATTTAGCCAGAGAAACTTCCGGTAAAAGCAATCCTACTCCCTCTTATGTGGTGTATCAAACTCGCGATCCAGCGGTGGGAAAAACTCGGATTTTGGTGCCATTGGCTAACCCAGAAACTGCCGGAACTTTGATTAGGTTGGCAGCAGCGATCGCCCGTGAGCAAAATTCAGAACTAGAATGCCTGCAAGTGCTGTTAGTCCACCGGGATCAACCCCCATCAGAAACCCCAGTACGCACCACTCAGAGTCGTCGGTTGTTAAAACAAGCGGTAAGAATTGCCCGCAGTTACGGAGTGCCGGTGCATACACAAGTGCGCGTGACTCACGATGTCTCCCAAGCGATTTTAGATACTATCAAAGAGCGACATATTGATTTAATTTTAATGGGTTGGAAAGGTGCCACCTTAAGCCCTGGGCGGATTTTTAGTAACGTGGTTGATACGGTAATTCGCCAAGCTTCTTGTCATGTGGTAGTGGTGAAATGGAGTCAATCTTTACAGATGAACAGCTTAGACAATCCTATAGAAGAGGTTCCGAATACTAAAAGCTGTCCGGTGCCTTTATTTAATCGGTGGTTACTTTGCATCGGTGGCGGCCCTAATTCTCAACAAGCCCTCAAACTTTTACCGGGCTTATTAAAGCTTGGGAATCAACCAGAAATTCGCCTTTGTGAAGTATTCGATCCTAATCAATTTCAACCGGATAAAACCCCATTATATCAAGCCCGTGAATTTCTGAATCAGCGGGTGAATTGTCCCATCTCCGCTACTCCCATATATGGCGATTCTGTTCCTGATGTGATTAGTACCCTCGCACAAGAGTATAATTACGATGTAGTGTTACTCGGCGCCAGTCGGGAAGGATTATTACAACAGGTGATTAAGGGCAATATTCCCGAAGAAATTTCTCGCGGTTGTAATTGTACGGTGATTTTAGTCCGCAGTGCGATCGGCACTTCTTAAATCAAGCAATATCAACTCAACAAAGACCAGCTTGGCTAAATCCAGAGATTTATCTCAGCCAAATCAAAGTACAATGAGTACAATTAATTATGTACACCTACTTATCGCGCTCATTTAGGGGCAGATAGAATGGCCAAAGATATCTACCACGAAGCGGTTAAAATAGCTTTAATCAAAGATGGCTGGACAATTACAGAGGATCCGCTACGGTTGAAGTTTGGTGGTCGGATGACTTATGTAGATTTGGGGGCAGAAAAGTTGTTAGCAGCACAAAAAGAAGGTCAGCAAATTGCCGTAGAGGTAAAAAGCTTTTTAAATCCTTCTCCCGTTAAAGATTTAGAACAAGCCTTGGGGCAATACATCATGTATTCCCAGGTTTTGGCAAAACTGCAACAGAATCGTCTATTATATCTTGCAATTCCTCAAGTCGTATTTTATGATTTTTTTTCTGAGGAATTACCCAAGTTAATCGTGGAAATAAATCAGATTAAGTTGTTAGTTTTTAATCCAGAAAGTCAGGAGGTATGCCAATGGATCGCTTAGATTTTTATCGAGACACTATTGAAAAAATCCTGAAAAGACACGCTGATTTGCCTTATTCCTATGGCCAAATTGATGAATATGCGATCGTCGATCGCGATCGCAACCACTTTTTATTATTTGATGTGGGATGGCAACAGGAAGACGGCAAAAGACGCCGCGTTCACGGCTGTATTACCCACGTCCAAATTATTGATGGGAAAATTTGGATTCAAAGAGATGGTATTGAAGATGGCATTACGGAAGAATTGCTAGAAGCGGGAATACCAAAATCCGATATTGTCCTAGGATTTCAGCCCCCAGAAGTTCGTCCCTATACAGGTTATGGGATATCCTGAAAAAACTTTTAAGGAAAATTTGCGGAACTTTTGGGAATGGGAATGGCTACTCCTTCACCACTTCCACCAAGTCTTCTACCATCACATCAAAGGTGCGAGCTAACTTGATGATGGCGACTAAATCTACTGTAGCCATTCCGGGCGATCGCGCATAATGGCGAATCGTGCTATAGACCAACCCAGAGCGATCGGCCACTTCCTTCATGCTCCAGCCTTTTTCCTCTGCTAACTCGCGAATTTTTAGCTTAACTAGACCCATGTATTGACAAGTGATAAATATTTATCATATAGTGGTAAAAATATAAATGGCGACGCCTCCGGACTGGAAAACTGAAGGGCGATCGCCAATCCAATCCAAATCCCACAAAAAGGGGAAGGGACTTACTAGATCCCACAAAAATGGGAACGTACTTACTATGATAAGAACGCACTTACTATGATAACAACTTTTAAGCCAAAGTCAATTAGCTGGCATCCTTTATGCCGGTTTGTCACCAAAGAAGCGATCGCCCGATTATTAAAAGTCCCAGTCAAGCATATCTATCGGGTGCGCCTCTGGTTTCGGGTGATCCTCGTTGTGGGTAAAGGAATCAGCCGTTTTGTCAGCTACGCTGACTTGCCCCCCATTCTCGGCGTTGACTTACCCCAAGGACGGGATTATGATTACTGGCGGCGGCGTTGGCCAGGAAAATATGCCCCGGACTTTTGGGTTGAATTTTATCAACAGCATTTCCAGCAAGCCACCTCAATGGGTCAATTATTTGCTTGGGGTAAATTAGTGGGTTCGATCAAACATCTCTTGACCCCCGAAGGATTAGAAAGTTTGCGATCGCTTTATCGTCAGAAAAAAGATTTGTTTCAAACGGGGAAAAACCACAGAGTCACAGAGACAATAAGTTTCTCGAAGTAACTGTTAATGGTGACCCGGACTTTATGCTTGATAATTTAACTGGTTAAATCCTCTATGTCCTCAATTAAATCGTTGCTTAACCGTCGTCGTTTCCTTCAGGTCAGTTTATTCGCTAGTACCGTCGGTCTGTCTTGGGCTTGTGCGGAAAATCGGGTACAATCTCAACAGCAAAAAGTGTTGGTGATTGGGGCGGGAATTGCCGGATTAGCGGCAGCCCAAGAACTTCAGCAAAATGGGTTTCAAGTGACGGTTTTGGAAGGGCGCGATCGCATTGGGGGGCGCATTTATACCGATCGCACCCTGGGCTTTCCCGTAGATTTGGGGGCGTCTTGGATTCATGGGATTACCGATAATCCTATTGGCAATTTAGCGCGAGAATGGAATATTGCTATTAAGCCCACAGATTTCGATAATATTCTCTTGTACGGCAGCAATGGCAAATTAATTAGCGATGAGGATATTGATAGTAGTTATGAAATCTATGAAAAAATTATCGAACGGGCGGAAGCCTTAGCGGAAAATTCAGAAAAAGACCTCTCCCTGGCAGCCACAATTCAACAGATTTTAAAATCCCAAACCCTGAAACCCCAAGAATCTCAGTTAGTCCAATGGTGGTTGAATTCTGAACTGATTATTGACCGGGGTGCGGACTTAGAAAATCTTTCCGCTTGGTGGTTTGATGAGGGAGAAAGTTTTGACGGCGATGATTATATTTTTCCCCAAGGATATGACCAAATTATTAACGGATTAGCGAAAAATCTGGAAATTCAGCGGCAACAAACAGTGATGGAAATTACCACCAGCAATTCAGGGGTATTCGTCACCACTGATCGAGGCAATTTTACCGCTGATGCGGCGATCGTCACCTTACCTTTGGGAGTCTTAAAATCTGGAAATATTAAGTTTTCTCCCCCATTGCCTGCCAACAAACAAGGGGCAATAGATCGCCTAAGTATGGGAGTTTTAAATAAGGTAGTGTTAAAATTTCCCCAGGAATTTTGGCCAGAAGAATATCACGGATTTGGTTGTCTATCTGAAGGAAAAGCGGATTTTGGTGAATTTTTAAATTGGTCACTCTACAGTCAAAAACCGGCATTAATGGCATTTACTGGCGGTAGTTTTGCCCGCCAGATCGAACAGTTATCAGAAACGCAAATTAGCGATCGCATTATGCGGGTTTTGCGGCAGAATTATGGCCAACCCATTCCTGAACCGGAAATGGTGATGATGACTCGATGGACTCAAGATCCCTTTGCTTTCGGGTCTTATTCCTATATTCCCGTGGGTGGGGATAGTGGCGATCGCGATCTCCTCGCTGAACCCGTGAACCAGCGCCTCTTATTTGCCGGAGAAGCAACCTCCCGTGACTATCCCTCCACGGTACATGGGGCTTACTTATCAGGAATTCGGGAAGCGCAGCGATTAATTAATAGTTAAAGTGCGAATTTCTAGCCGATACTCTCTGAAGAAACTACACTAATATCGCTGATTAATATCTATAACTTGAATGAAGTTTTACCATAACCAACATCAAATTGCCCCAAAATCAGAAATGCCGCAAGTGCTTTTACCACCGCGAGTTTTGTGGGTCGGAGTGGGTTGCCAACGGTTTACCTCTAGAAAGGCGATAGAAACGGGGATAGAGGAAGTATTTCAAAAGAATCATTTGGCGGTGGAGGCGATCGCCGGTATTGCCACCATTGATACCAAAGCCACGGAAGCGGGACTGGTGGAACTTTGCCGCGATCGCCAATGGCCGTTACGCACTTTTCCCGCCGAAAAGTTGCGATCCCAGGCAGTACCCAACCCTGAAGCCGCGATCGCCGAAAAAATCCTCACCCCTAGCGTGGCTGAAGCCGCTGCCCTCTGTGCTGTTGCCACCGTGAGTCCGGCAACGGATAAAATAGCCCAAACGGGAGAAACTGTGCGTTCGCGAAGCGTTGCGGATGCAATATCGCTCCTAGTGCCGAAACAAATTTTTCGCCTAGAAACCGAACCAGGAGCCGTAACCATTGCCGTTGCCGTAGCTGAATCGGCATATACAGTCATTTCAAATCAAAATGTTAACAACAAGCGCGAATCCTAACCTATTCTAACTTGCATTTATAATTTTTTTTCACGATAAACAGGATAAACTTTTAACAGTTTAGAATCTCAAACATAGAGAAAAAAATCAGGGATTATCTCGTATTTGTAAGGGCGGCGCGGGGGAGCAACGCCAGTATGAAAACCTTCTTGTCTATGATAAATTGCCAGTATCACTGAGATTACCCGGGGACTGCTCCGCCAAATCAAGACATAATCGGACTTACCACTGCAAAAACCCAGTGAAGGATGCAGATTTTTTTGTGTCAGAAAAATTTAAGATTTATTTTTGCGGATTTACCACTCTCACAACTGTATTTCCCATCAAGATTCGGGATCGCCCCACGGTACTGCATCGCGATCGCATGAATTTTCAGCCTAGGGCGCGATCTTTCCGGCATATAGGTTATTAATGGAAATATTAAGTGAACCGCCGGAAAGATCGCGCCCCTACGATGGGCGAAAACTCCGCCGGTAAATATTTCCCTGACAAATGGCCATCCGCAAAATTTCGGCAAAATTTCGGCAAAATTTCGGCAAAATTTCGGCAAAATTTCGGCGATCGACTCATGGGGCGATCCTCATTACCCCCCTGATGTAGCGACAGCTTCAAAAACAGGGTATGTTCAGATAAGTATAAACTCACAAGGGTTGCTGCTTTAATCAATTGGCTGTAATCCCACCTTCACGACTCCCCGATCGGCTTCAACCGCTATTGGGTCTGATGGTTGATGTTCCTCCTTTCACTCACTCAAAAGATTACAAAAAATCGCATTCATCATGCAGACTTTTCTTTTTATTTGCTTTGGACAACTGATATCCCTAGTGGGGTCTGGTCTAACCAGCTTTGCCCTGGGGGTTTGGGTATATCAAACCACCGGATCGGTTACACAGTTTGCCTTGATTTCTTTGTTCATTCATCTACCAAACATCATCATCTCACCCGTAGTCGGTGCGATCGTCGATCGCTGGGATCGTCGCTGGGCGATGATTCTCAGTGACTCCGTAGCCGGAATTGGCACCCTAGCGATCTGGATGTTGCTATTTTTTGATCGCCTAGAAATCTGGCATATCTATGTAGCGGTGGGCTTTAACTCCATCTTCAACGCCTTTCAATGGCCTGCTTACTCCGCCACTATCAGCTTACTGGTGCCCAAACAACACCTGCCTAGGGCTAATGGTGCGGTGCAGATATCCCGCGCTACGGCGAAAATTTTGTCTCCGGCATTAGCTGGGGTACTCGTTGCCGTAATTCACTTAGAAGGCATCCTCATCATTGACTTTACTACTTTTTTGGTTGCCTTAGCCATTATGCTGATGGTTCGCTT